>FR899775.1:99738-100691 GCA_000437355.1 Firmicutes bacterium CAG:460 | reverse complement strand
ATGAAGATGAATTAAATAGAGTTATAAATGAATACTTAAACAAGGAGTGAGATTATGAAAGACGTAAACATTTTAATTAACAATGGAGCTAATATTAAAAAGGCTTTAGAATTATTCGGAGATATGGAAACATATGATGCAACACTTGAAACTTTCTTACAAGAAGTTCCTGGAAAATTAAAAAAAATTAAAGCATGTAAAGAAATCGGCGATATGGCAAATTATGCAATACTTGTGCATTCTTTAAAGAGTGATGCTAGATATTTTGGCTTTGAAACTCTAGGAGAACTTGCATATGACCATGAACTTAAAAGTAAAGCAAATGATATGTATTATGTAAGTGAACATTTCAATGAATTAATGACTGAAGCAAATAGAGTAGTTAATTTAGTTAAAAAATATATGGGTGTTGGGGTTGTTGATGAATCATCATATAAAGAACCAATTAAAACAAGTGATAAAGCTATTTTAGTAGTTGATGACTCAAATATAATAAGAAACTTTATATTAAAAATTCTTGATGATTCATTTGATGTTATTTCAGCAACTGATGGTAAAGAAGCAATTGATATTTTAGAAAGTGAAGAAAAAAGAAAAAATATTAAAGCAGTTCTTCTTGATTTAAATATGCCAAATGTTAATGGTTTTGAAGTATTAGATTATTATAAGAGTAAAGATTTATTTAGAAGTATTCCAATTTCTATTATAACTGGAGTAGATGATAAAGAGTCAATTGATAAAGCATTTAAGTATCCAATCGTAGATATATTACTTAAACCTTTTAATGAAAGAGATGTTAAAAAGATACTTGAAAAAACTATAAATAGTAAATTATAGTAAAAAATAGTTGAATTTGTGTGTGAACTTTTGATATATTATTAATGGCAGGTAATGCTGTTGGTTCTAGAGGCCGGCGTTAATCCACGCTGGTGGACACTAAAATCCAGCAAACC
>FR899775.1:10293-99695 GCA_000437355.1 Firmicutes bacterium CAG:460 | reverse complement strand
CACAGGCTGTTGCCTAAACACAGTCCAGACCTAATATAGTATGTAAGTAGTTTGTCAAATTATAGCAACAAACTTGCATTGATTACTAAATTGTGATAATATATAGATGTATGGAGTTAATCACTTCATATGTGAAGTCTTATAGTAATTCATAAGGCATCACCTCCTTTCTAAAATATAAGTTTATTTGTTAAATGACAAATAAGCTTTTTATATTGTATTTTCATAAAAATGGTGCTAGAATATGTGGTAATTATTACGGAGGAATTATGTATAAAGATATATTTATTAATTTAAGTTTATTTTATCCAGATTTTTATGATAGTTATGAAAAATTTTATATGGAAAGATTTATATATTCAAGTACAGAAATTGAAGGTATAAAAACTAAAGAAGAAAGAAAAATATTTGTAAGCACTTTAATGAGAGCTTTTCATGAAACATATAATTATGATGCGTGTAACCTTCAATCTTGAACACAATATTAATTAAGCTAATTATTGGAAAACCAATAATTGGTTTTTTAATTTTATTTTTATTATCCATAATAATTGTAGATAAGGTGATTGTATTGAAAAAGTTAAAATTATTATTAATAAGTTGGTTATTATTACCAATTAATGTGTTTGCATATTCAAATTACATCATTCCTGGGGGAGAAACTTTAGGCATTGAAGTAAATAGTAAAGGTGTAATGGTTATTGGGTTTTATCAAATAAATGGTAAATTTAATAAAGGTGCCCCTGCAATAAAAGCTGGAGATTACATTGTTAAAATTAATGATGTGGAAGTAAACACTATCAATGAATTAACCAAAGAAATTGAAGCAAATGTTGATGTTGGTGAAGTAAATGTAGAGCTTAGAAGAGATGGAAAGACTAGAACAAGCAAGTTAGAACTGGTCAAGGATGGGGAAATATATAAGACTGGTTTATATGTAAAAGATAGTATTGCTGGTACAGGTACTTTGACATATATAGACCCCGAAACTAAAATATTTGGGGCTTTAGGGCATGAAATAATAGAAAGTAATACAAATAGTATTGTAGAAGTTAAAGATGGAAGTATATTTAGAAATTATATAACTGGTATAGATAAAAGCAAAGTTGGTTATGCTGGAAGTAAGAATGCTAAGTTTTATTATAATACTAAATATGGAACTATAAATAAAAATACTAATGTAGGTATATATGGAATATATGATAGTATATTACCTAATAAAGAAAAGTTAGAAGTTGCAGACAAGTCTGAAATAAAAATAGGTAAGGCAAGTATAGCAACAGTATTAAGTAAAGAAGAAATTAAATATTATGATATAGAAATAACTAAAATAGATGAATATGCTAAAATTAAAAATATATCATTTAAAATAACTGATAAAGAATTACTTGATAAAACTGGTGGTGTAGTGCAAGGAATGAGTGGTTCACCGATTATGCAAAATGGTAAGATTATTGGTGCTGTAACCCATGTTATTATTGATAATCCTACAATTGGATATGGATTATTTATAACAACTATGCTTGATGAAGGAGAAAAATAGAGTAGCATCTATTTTTCTTTTGTGTTATTATATTATTGGTGATTATCATGAAAGTATCAATGAAAGATAATATAGAATTATATAGAAAAGTAGATGAATTAACTAATTTAAATACTGTGTCTAAAAAGTATTATAGAGATTTTAAAATATTAAATACAGATGTAAGAATATTTAATGAAAATAGTAAAAAGATATTAATTTATTTACATGGTGGTGGTTTTGTATCAGGTAACTTAAATACTCATTCTAATCTTTGTTATAAGTTATCTAAAGAATTAAATGTATGTGTTATATCAATTGATTATAAATTAGCTCCTGAATATAAATTTCCTTATCAAATAAATGAAATAAATAAAGTATGTGAAGAAATATTTAAATTACATAGTGACATTGTTATAATGGGTGACTCTGCTGGTGCTAACTTAGCTTTTTCAGTGGCAACAGTTAATAGAAAATTAAAATTTAAGGAAATAATTATGGCATATCCCACAACTCAAACTGATTATACAAGTAAAACAAAATTTAAATCTGTAATAGAAAATAGTGGTAAAACATTACTTACTAAAGAATCATTAAGGGATTATTTTTCCTTATATTTAAAAAATGATAAAGATTATAAAGATAAAAGAGTTAATTTACTTCGTAATAATTGGTTATTTGGATTACCTCCCGTTACTATAATTACAGGAACACATGACCCCCTTCATGATGAGGGATATGCTTTAATAGAAAAGTTAGATAGATTTTTAGTTAAAACTAGGTATTTAGATGTAATAGATGCCACTCATGGATTTTTAACAAATATGTTAGAACATAAATATACAAATGAAGTAATAGAATTTTTAAAGGGAAGTGATTTTTTTGAGTAAATGGTATCGTTTAGATAATGCAGCAAAAATCTTTCCACCATCTAGAAGTAAGAATGATTATAAAGTATTTAGATTTAGTGTAACATTGTTAGAACCTGTTAAGGTGGATATTTTAAATAATGCTTTAGATGAAACTTTAGAAGAATATCCAATATTTAAATCTAGTTTAAAAAAGGGAATATTTTGGTATTATTTAGAAGAAGTTAATAAAAATTATGAAGTAAAAATGGAAGATAAAAGTCCTTGTTCTAAAATAAGTAATAATAATTTATTTGAAGTATCTGTATATAAAAATAGAATTAATTTGGAAGTAGACCATGCCCTAACAGATGGAACTGGTACACTTACATTTTTAAAAAGTTTAGTAGCTAACTACTTAAATAGTTTATATAATATTAAAAATAATGAAGTAATAAATGAAGGTAGTATAAATGAAATAAAAGAAGATGCTTTTAAAAAATATAAAGATAGTAATTTTAAGAAAGTATTAAAAAGTAAGAAAGCATATAGAATTAAAGATGAGAAATATATAGATAATAGACTTAAAGTAATTGAAGGTATTGTAAGTATTGATGATATTAAAGTAAAAGCTAAAGAGTTTGATTTAACAATTACAGAATATTTAACTAGTGTTTTAATTAAATCAATAGGAGAAGTAAAAAATAAAAGTAAAAAACCAATAGTTATTACAATACCAGTTAATTTAAGAAAATATTATCCAACATATACAGTAAGAAACTTTTTTAGTGTAGTAAATATAGATTACTTATATAATAATGATACGTTTAGGGATATAGCAAAGAGTGTTAAAAATAAATTTAAAGAAAAATTAGATAAAGAAAATATAAAAGATAAGATGAATAGTATGATAAAACTAGAAGATATATTTATAGTTAGATTAATACCAGTTTTTATAAAAGATTTTGTTTTAAAAATAGCATGTAATATAGAAAATAAATATCAAACTATGACTTTATCTAATATAGGTATTATTAATATGCCAGAGGTTTATAAAAAATATATAGATTATTTTAGTGTATTTACAAGTACATCAAAAATACAAATGTGTATGTGTTCTTATAAAGATAAAATGGTTATTAGTTTTTCATCTAAATTTGTAAATAGTGAAATAGAAAAGAATTTCTTTAAGTTTTTAAGTAAAGATGGAACTGATGTAATAATAAATACTAATGATTATGGTGATTGTGATGAATAAATGTAATAAGTGTAATGTTTTTATAAATACTAAAACAAGTAAATGTCCTTTGTGTGGATGTAATATTAATAGTAGTAAAGGAGAAAATGTATTTCCTCATATAAATTATTTAGATAAAAAATATCATTTAATGAAGAAAATATTATTATTCTTATCTTTATGTGGAATATTTGTTTCTTTATATATTAATTATTCTATAGCACATATTCTTAGTTGGTCTTATTTTGTAGTTTTAGGTATTATTACTTTTTGGATTACTTTAATTATTTCCCTAAAAAGCAGAAAGAATTTAATAAAAATGTTATTTTTAGAAATGATTATTTTAATTATTTTATCATTAATCTGGGATTATTCAACTGGTTTTAAGTTATGGAGTATTAATTATTTATTACCATTTATTATAGTTTTATATTTAACTTTAATATTTATTATAAAATTATTTATTAAAAGATTAGAGAGTGAATTTGTCTTTTATGCTAGTGTTTCATCACTTATTGGGCTTATACCAGGACTTTTAATTTTACTTGATAAGTTACATGTTTATTTTCCAAGTTATATTTGTTCAATATTTAGTATTGTAATGCTTATATATTTATTTGTCTTTAATAATAAAATAATTAAAGATGAAGTAGAAAAAAGATTTCATATTTAATAAATTTGTGATATAATTTTTTTGAAGGTAGGTTAATTATGGATATAAATATAAAACTAGATGATTATAAATTAAACGTTAGAACTTGTGCATTTATTAGATGTGGTGATGAAATATTACTTTGTGAACATAAAGATAAAGATTACTATAGTTTGCCGGGTGGTCATGTTAAAATGGGAGAAGATAGTAAGACAGCTTTAATGCGTGAGTTAAAAGAAGAATTAAATTATGATTTATGTGAAAATGATTTAAGAATTGTAAGATGTATAGAAAATTTCTTTACTTATAAGAATGAAAAAATACATGAATACTTATTTGTGTATTTAACAGTTCTAGATAAATCTTTATATAATGGAGACTTTAAAAACTTAGAAAATGATAATATAACTATGAATTGGGTTAAGGAAGATGCATTTATTTTACTAAATGTAGAACCAGGAGCTGTAAAAGGAATTATTAGCAATAAAAATATAGAACATATTATATTAAAATAAAAAGGGATGATAAAAATGAATAAAAAATATTTACCAATTGGTAGTATAGTTAAATTAAAAAATAAAGATGTTTTAATAATGGTAACGGGATATTATTCTGTTGAATACGAAGAAAATGTAATGATATATGATTATTCAGGATGTCTTTATCCAGAAGGATTAATGGTTAAGAATGGTATTTGTTCATTTAATCATAGTGATATTGATAATGTAATTTTTAAAGGTTATGAAAGTGATAGTTATAATACATTAGTTAATAATTTTGATAGTAAAGATACATTAGAAGACAAATTAATTGATTTAGATAATATTGAAGATTTATTTGGTGAAGATACTAAAACTACTGAAGAGTTTGAAATACCTCATTATAAATTTGATGAAAATGGTATAATTATTAATTAAATGTAGAAAATATAAAGTATTTGTGTTAGAATATATTTTGAAAAAGCGGTGATTCCCACCATAAGAGGAACTTAAAAAAAACTAGAGAGCACACTCTAGTTTTATTTTTGTTTTTAGTGTATAATTATTTATAGCGAGGTAGTTATGAATATTTATATAACAAATGAAGCAAATAAAATGAGATTATTAGATGTTTTATCTAAAGAAAAGAGATTTAATAATAATAAGTTTTATAGTTTTAGGAAACTAAAGAAGAAACTTATTTTTGATTATAATAATAAAACAATTGAATATGTAATGAATAAATATAATGTTAATATAAATATTGCTAAAATATATTTAGAAAATTTATATTTTTTAAAAGATTTAGAGGATAATAAAGTAAAGTTTTTAAATGCTTTAAAAAAAGATTTAGATGAAAATAACTTACTTATATATAATAAAGAATTTAGAAAGTATTTGGAAAATAAAGATATAACTGTTTATAATAAAAGTAAATTAAGTAAGGAAGAAAAAAGAATATTAGAAGGTTTAAATATAAGAATAGAAAATAATTTAAATAATAATTATGAACCTTCTATTTATGAAGCAGAAAATATTGAAGAAGAGGTAGAATATGTTGTTAGAAGTATTAAAGAATTGTTATGTAAAAATATTGATATTAATAATATAAAGATAATTGCAAGTAAGGAATATAATAAATATTTAGATTATTTTTGCGATTTATTTGGTCTACCAATTAATATAGCAAGTGATAATACTTTTTATGGTACAAAGATTGCTTCAAAGTTTTTAGAATTATATGATAACTATGAAACAGATGAAATTATTGATAAATTAAGTGATGAAGAAAATATAAATGATTTAATTACAATTGTAAATAAATCTGTTTTAGTAGATAATAAATTTGCAAGAAAAGAATTTATTATTAATGATTTAAAAGCAAGTAAAGTAAAAGGTGTTTTATATAAAAATGCTATAGAAATAGGTAGCTT
Organism: Firmicutes bacterium CAG:460; assembly: GCA_000437355.1. Classification (GTDB taxonomy): domain Bacteria; phylum Bacillota_I; class Bacilli_A; order RF39; family UBA660; genus Onthocola_B. Next base: position 93,524 of record FR899775.1, on the reverse strand, counting down.
AGATGATTATTATAGTAGTGATGATTACGTTTATTTAATTGGTTGTAATAGAGGGATTTTTCCAAAAGTTTATAATGATGATAACTTTCTTAGTGATAAAATATTAGATGAGTTAGGTTTAGATACATCAGTTGAAAAAAATAAATTAGAAATAAAGAAAAACTTAGAATTTATTAGAAATATTCCTAATTTAGTAATTACATATAACTTGTTTGATGGTGAAAAAGTTAAGTATCCATCTAATATAATTGAAGAGTTAAAAGTTGATGTAAAAAAAATAGAAATAGATAGAAGAATATCATATTCAAAAAGTTTAAGTAATTTAAGTTATGCTAAAGATTTAGATAATTTATATAAATATAATGATGAGGGTAAGTATTTAAAAATGTATCAAAAGAATTTAAATATTCCATATAAAGAATATAATAATACATATTTTAAAGTAGATAAAGCCCTACTTAAAGATAGTTTAGAAAGTGGGATTACATTATCATATACATCACTTGAGATGTATAATGAATGTAGTTTTAAATATTTTTTAAATAGTATTATGAAGTTAAATATATTTGAAAATACTTTTAAAATAGTTGTTGGTAAAATAGTGCATCATATTTTAGAAATAGGGTTAGATAAAAAATTAGATATAGATTTAGAAATAAGTAATTTTATAAAAGATTTAGATTTTAGTTTTGGACCAAAAGAGTTATTTTATTTACATAAAATAACTAAAGAAATAGAATTCTTATTAGATTATTTAGAAGAACAAAAGAAACATTCTAAGTTAAATGAATATTTATTTGAAGAAGAAATTAGTATTGATAAAAGTTATGATGGTATAGATATAACTTTTAAAGGTGTTATTGATAAAGTTATGATGACTAAATATAATGATAAAGAAGTTATAGCTGTTATAGATTATAAAACTGGAGATAAGAATATAAAACTAGATACTTTAGAATATGGAATAAATATTCAATTACCAATTTATTTATATTTGTTAAAAAAATCTAGTAGATTTAAAAACTCTGTTATAGCAGGTTTTTATATAGAAAAAGTACTTAATAATTGTTTAAATATTGATAAGAATAAATCATTAGAAACATTAAAGAAAGAAAATTTAAGATTACAAGGATATACTAATAGTAATAAGACAATTATATCTTTACTTGATGATAATTATTTAGATAGTAAGATGATTAAAGGATTAAGATTTAAAAATGATGGTTCTTTTTATAGCACAAGTAAAGTGTTAAGTGATGAAGAGATGGATAAATTAATTATTGTAGTTGATGAAATAATTGATAAGGTTATAAAAAGTATTGTTAATGGTGATTATGAGATAAATCCAAAGGTTATAAAGGGTAAAAATATTGCCTGTGAGTATTGTAAATTTAAAGACATTTGTTATGTAACTAAGGAACAAGAATTAGTGTTAGGAGGTGAAGAAGATGAACTTAACTAAAGAACAACAACTTGCGGTAGATTTGGAAGGTTCAAATATTATTGTGTCTGCTGGAGCTGGTTCTGGTAAAACTGCAGTATTATCAGAGCGAGTTATAAGAAAATTAAAAGATGGAGTAGATATTCGAGATATTTTAATTTTAACATTTACAAATGAAGCTGCAGGAGAAATGTCTACAAGAATTAGAAAGAAAATGAAAAAAGCTGGGTTAGATGAACAACTTGCGTTTTTAGACCAAGCATATATTATGACTTTTGATGCCTTTGCTTTAAATTTAGTTAAAAAATATCATTATATATTAAATATGAGTAAAGATATTTCTATAATAGATGCATCAATTATTGGGTTAAAGAAAAAGAAGTTTTTAGAAGAAATATTTTTAAGTTTGTATGAAGAAAAAAATAGTAATTTTTTAGAAATGATTAATAATTTTACAAGATTAGATGATGATACTATTGTTGAGGCGATATTAAATATTAATGAGTGTTTAGATTTAAAATATGATAAAGATAAATATTTAGATAGTTATATAAATATTTTTTATAGTGATACATATGTAAATAAAATATTTGATGAGTATTTTATGTATGTAAAGGAATTATCTTTAAAATTAGAAGATTTAGTTTTAAGTATTGAAAATTTTATGGATGATGCAAGTTATGAAAAAGTGTATGATACTTTAAGTAAATTATTTAGACCGAATAAATATGATGATTTATATAGATATAAGGATGTAACGTTGCCTAAATTTATGAAGTTAGATAGTGATGGAATAAAGATAAAAGAAGAAATAAAAGATACGTTTAGTGATTTAAAAGAATTAATTTATTATAGTGAAGATGAATTAAAAAGTTATTATTTAGATACTAAAAAATATGTAGAAGTAATTATTGAAATAATAAAGATGTTAGATGAAAAAGTAAATAAGTATAAATATGAACATAATGCTTTTGAGTTTAGTGATATTGCTAAACTAGCTATTAAAATAGTAGCAGAACATGAAGATATTAGATTAGAACTTAAAAATAAATTTAATGAAATAATGATAGATGAATATCAAGATACCAATGATTTACAAGAGACATTCATTAGTTTTTTAGAAAATGATAATGTTTATATGGTTGGAGATATCAAACAATCTATTTATAGATTTAGAAATGCTAATCCGATGATATTTAAAGAAAAATATGATAAATATACTAATAATGATGGTGGTAAGAAAATAGATTTACTTAAGAATTTTAGGTCTAGAGAAGAAGTATTATTTAATATAAATGAAGTCTTTGCTCCCCTTATGACTAAAGATATCGGGGGAATTAATTATAAAGAAAGCCATGCCATGATTTATGGTAATTTAGCATATATCAAAAAGGGAAGTAATTCTAATAACAATTATATGGATATTTTAGAATATCATAATGAAGATAAGAAATTTAGTAATGATGAAATAGAAATGTTTATAATTGCAGATGATATTAAGAAAAAGGTAGAAAGTAAGTATCAAGTATATGATTTTGATTTAGAAAAAAATAGAGATATTACTTATAATGATTTTTGTATAATATTAGATCGTGGTAGTAAGATGAATTTGTTTAAGAAAGTATTTGAATATTTTAATATACCAATGCAAATTTATAAAGATAGTAACTTGATGGATGCCGATGATATTTATATAATTAAAAATATTATTAATCTTATTATTGCTATAAAAAATGGTGTTTTTGATAAGAAGTTAAAGTATTATTTTACTAGTGTTGCTAGAAGTTATGTTGGCAATTTAAATGATAATGAAATATTTAAATGTTTTGAAGAGAATAAAATGTTTAAAACAGATGTTTATCAAATATGTCAAAATATTAGTAGGGATTTAGATAGTTTAACAATAAATATGTTACTTAAAAGAATTATAAAAGAGTTTAATTTTTATGAAAAGTTTATTTTAGTTGGGGATATAAATGCTAGAATAAAAAGAATAAATTATTTATTAGATTTATCTTTAAATGAAGAACAATTAGGTTTTACAATTAATGATTTTAGTGATTATTTAGATGAACTAATAGAAAGTAAAAGTGAAATAAAATATAAAGAAAATAAAAGTAGCAGTAATTCTGTTAAAATAATGAATATTCATAAATCTAAAGGGTTAGAGTTCCCAATATGTTATTTTGCAGGTTTTCCAAAAACATTTAATATTAGGGATTTAAAAAATAAGTTTATGTTTGATAATAAATATGGAATTGTAACACCTTTTTATAAAGATGGTATTGGTGAAGCTTTTGTAAAAACATTAGTTAAAAATGAATATTTAAAAGAAGAAGTTGCTGAAAAAATAAGGTTATTTTATGTAGCTTTAACTAGAGCTAAAGAAAAGATTATTATGGTAATGCCAAAATATGAAGAAAGAAATAATCCTGTTAATGAAATAGAGTTTATAGATGGAATAAAGTTTAAATCTTTTTATGATTTTTTAGTGGCTTTATCTGGTAATGTTGCAAGATACGAAAAAGAAGTAAATATAAATAATTTAGGTTTAACTAAAGAATATGAGTTTAGTAAAGTAATAAGAAATAATACTTTAGATAGTAATGCTGAATTAATGGAATTTATTGATTGTAATATAGATTATGAAGAAATAGAGACTAAGCACGCATCTAAAATAATTAAAAATATTATAAGTAAAGAAGAAGCAAAAACATTAGAATTTGGGACAGATATGCATGAAATACTTGAGTTAACTGATTTTAAAAATGTTAAAACTAATAATAAATATATAAATAATTTACTTAATACATTTAATTTTAAGGATGCAACTATTTATCAAGAATTAGAATTTGTTTTTGTAAAAGATGATATAAAATATCATGGTATTATAGATTTAATGCTTGAATATAGTGATAAAATATGTATAATAGATTATAAATTAAAAAACATTGATGATGAAAATTATATTAAACAACTAAGTGTTTATTATGATTATGTTAAAAGTATTAGTGATAAAAATATTGAATTATATTTATATTCAATACTTGATAATGTTGTGAAAAAGGTTGGTGTTTAGATGAAAATAGCAATTATTGGAGCTGGAGCTTCAGGCATGGTAGCTGCTTTAAATTTAGCCAAAAACAATTTAGTTTATGTATTTGAAAAAAATAGTGATGTAGGTAAGAAATTATTATTAACTGGAAGTGGTAGATGTAACTTAGGAAATGTTGATAATAGTTTAAGTAAATATCATTCAAGTAATGATGAACTTATTAAATATATAATTAATTATAGTAATTTAAATAAAGTTAATGAATTGTTTAAAGAAATTGGTTTAGTTATTAAAAATAAAAATGGTTATCTTTATCCTTTTAGTGAAAAGTCATCAAGTGTTTTATCAGCTTTAAAAAATGCTTGTTTAGAAAGTAAAGTTAACTTTAGATTTTGTTCTACTATTTTAAATGTTGAAAAAATTAATGATAAGTTTATTGTTAATGGTGAAAAATTTGATAAATTAATTGTTGCTACAGGGGGATGTAGTTACCCAAAAACTGGAAGTGTTGGAATTGGTTATGATATTGCTAAGAATTTTGGTCACAATATAACTGATTTATTTCCTTCTTTAGTGCCACTTTATACAAAAAATTCACTAGAAAAAGAATGGAAAGGAATAAGGTGTGAAGCTATAGTTTCTTTATATGAAAATGATAAATTTATTAAAAGTGAACATGGAGAACTTCAACTAAATAGTGAAGGTTTAAGTGGTATTTGTATATTTAATTTAAGTAGAAATATAAAATTAGGTTTAAATCATAATTGTAAAGAAGAAATAAGAATTAATTTTACACCATGGACGAATGATTTAAGAAGTTTTTTAGATAATTTTAAAGATAAAAAAGTATCTGTTATATGTGATGGCTTTATGGATTATAAGTTAACTAATATTTTATATAAATATTTAGGTATTGATACTAATAAAACTTGGAATGAGTTAAGGGATTTTGATAAAAATAAAATAGTGGATGTCTTAACAGATTTTAAAGTAGATATTAAAGATACGAAAGGTTATTTAGATGCTCAAGTTACTTGTGGAGGAGTATGTTTAAATGAAATCAATTTAAATGATATGAGTTCTAAGTTCGTAAATAATCTATATTTTATTGGTGAGGTTTTAGATTTAGATGGTGATTGTGGAGGATATAATTTAACAATTGCTTTTATAACAGGACTTTTAGCAGGTGGTAATAATGATTAGAATTAAAAATATTAGAACAGAAATTAAAGAGAATATTGATATTTATGAACTTGCTAGTAAGAAGTTACGTGTTTCTAAAGAACAAATTGATGAAGTAATTATACATAAAAAATCTATTGATGCTAGAAGTAAAATGATGTTTGCATACTTTTTTGATTTAGATGTAAAAATAAGTAATGAAGAAAAATACTTAAGAAATGATGTTGTGAAGGTTGAAAATGAAGATTATGTTTTACCAAAGAGAGGTAATGTAGTCCTTGATAAAAGACCAATAATAATTGGAACTGGTCCAGCGGGTCTATTTGCTGCTTATTTCTTAGCTAAAAATGGTTATAAACCAATTATATTTGAGCGAGGAGAAAAAATTGAAGATAGAATAAAAACTGTTGAAGATTTATGGCAAAATAATAATTTTAAATTAAATAGTAATGTGCAATTTGGTGAAGGTGGAGCAGGTACATTTAGTGATGGTAAGTTAAATACATTAGTTAAAGATAAAGAAAATAGAATGAGAGAAATATTTAAAATATTTGTAGAATGTGGTGCTCCGAAGGATATAATGTATGATAATAAACCTCATATTGGAACTGATATATTAAGGCAGGTTATTGTAAATTTAAGAAAAAAGATTATCTCTTTTGGGGGAGAAATTCATTATAATTCCTTATTTCAAGATATAATTTATAAAGATAATAAAATAAAATCTATTGTTGTAAATGAAAAGCAAATAGATACAGATATCTTAATACTTGCAATTGGTCATTCTGCTAGAGATACATTTAAAATGTTAAATGAAAAAAAGATATTTATGGAACCAAAACCATTTGCAGTTGGTGTTAGAATAATTCATCCTCAAGAGGTTATAAATGAAAATCAATATCCAGTTAACTATCCTTTTTTACCGCCGGCATCATATAAATTAACTTATAAGAGTAAAACAGGACGTGGTGTATATAGCTTTTGTATGTGTCCAGGTGGCTTTGTGGTTAATGCTAGAAGTACAAATAATGGTATTTGTGTAAATGGTATGAGTAATTATAAAAGAGAAACAAAATATGCAAATAGTGCAATTGTTGTAACTGTTGGTCCAGATGATTATGGCAAAAATATTTTAGATGGTATGTATTTTCAAGAAAAGTTAGAAAGTAAAGCTTATGAAGTTGGTAATGGTTTAATTCCAGTACAAAAATATGGAGATTATAAAAATAATGTTGTTTCTAATAATTTAAATATTGATGCTTTTAAAGGTAAAACTTGTTGTGGTAATTTAAATGATATTTTTCCTGATTTTATAAACGAAAGTTTAAAAGAAGGGATAGATTATTTTAATAATAAGATAAATGGTTTTAATAGTAATGATGCTATTTTAGCTGCGCCGGAGGCAAGAACTAGTAGTCCAGTTAGAATAAATAGAGATGATGAATTTAATTCTAATATAAAAGGTATTTATCCTTGCGGTGAAGGGGCTGGTTTTGCTGGAGGTATTACCACTAGTGCGATGGATGGTTTAAAAGTTTTTGAAAGTATTTATAAAAAGTATAGTGGGGTTAAGTAAAATATTTATAAAAATAGCTTGTAAAATATTGCTAATAAATAATATATTGTGTTATAATCTTTAAGAAAGAAGTGAGGTGCGAGAATGAAAACATTTAAGAAAAATCTACCTGAAGGTGTTAAAAAACAATTTGCTTTATATAAAGGTGTAAAGGTAAGATTAATAAATAAAAATACTAAAAAGAAAGCTAAATAATAAAACTTTCAACAAAAATCGACAAGAAGGATGAAAATCCTTCTTTTTTTGACAAAATCTCCTATGTACATTTAGGTTTTTAAATGTTAGATTAGTTGGCGAAGGAGATGATTTTATGAAAAAAATCGTAGTTGTTTTAGTAGTATTTGTCGCTAACATAGTAAGTGTTGATGCCATGAAATTAGAAGTAAGAAAGGAGGATGAAGTTGATGAGTTTGATAAATGGTTAATAGCAAATTTAGCAAATCCATATGATGAGATGAAAAATAATGTTATTCAAAAAATGATTTTAGAATATGTAAATCCAAATTATGAAGTAAGATTATTTAATAATAATGTAGAAGTTGATACAAGTAAGGGGGTATTTGTACTTGAATGATGATATTAGAAGTTATTCTTATAAAACTGGTGAAAAATATAATTATAATATTGTTATTAATGTGTCTTTGTGGATGTAATAGTGATGTAGTTGAAAGTGAGTTTATTGATGTAAATAATTTGGAGTATTATGGTTATTTAGTTATACCTAAAGTTAATATGAAATTGGGTTTTTACAATGTTGATAATGAAAAAAATAATGTAGGAGAAAATGTAACTTTAATAGATACTGGCATTAATAATACTTATCTTTTAGCTGCTCATTCTGGTAGTGGACCTCTTGCATACTTTAATGATTTGAGGTATCTATCTGTGGGTGATAAAATTACTTTAATTATTGATGGTAATATAATGAATTATGAAGTTGTAAATATTAGAAATGAAATCAAAAATGGCAAAATAAATATAAAAAATGAAAAAAATCAAGTGATACTTACAACTTGTAATCAAGTAAAGAAAGGATATCAATTAATTATTGAAGGAAGTTTAATAAAATAGCTAGGCATTTAGTTAAAAATTTGATATAATTATTTAACGAGGAGAAGAATTATGGCAAAATCTAGAAGTGAATTAAGAAATGTAATTATGGTTATTTTATATCAAATTGATATTTATGAGAGTAGATGTGTCCCGTTTAATCTTGATGATGTTATTAAAGAAAATTTAAATGTTGATAATGACTTTGTTAAAAGTATTGTTTATGGTGTTACTACATATAAAGATGAATTAGATAGAATTGCTAATAAATATATTGATGGATGGACAATTGATAGAATTGATAAAACTGGAGCTGCTATTCTTAGAATGGGATTATATGAACTTAAGTTTACTGATACACCAGAAATTGTTGTAATTAATGAAGCTGTTGAACTTGCTAAGAAGTATTGTGATGAAGCTGTTAGAAAAATTATTAATGCTGTCTTAGATAAATATATTAAAGAGTAATTATGAACTTAACTTTAGAAGATATTGAAAAAATTACTAGATATGTAGATGGTTTTGTTACTATTAATGGTACTGAATATTATGTAAAAAGTTCTGTAGACGAAGGACTTCAGTTAGTTGCTAATGAAATTGCTTCATATTTAAATATTAATTGTGTTAAAGATTATTTTATAAAAACTAGTGATGATGCATATTATTTAAGTTTAAGTTTAAATAATTTTGGAACTTTTAAAAATGGTCAAGAACTTGGCTTTAATTCAAATAGTTTGTATGATATTTGGGTTTTTCTTGAGAAAAAGTATCCAAAATTTAGTAGACATTTAGTAAATGATTTAGTAAAAGTGTTTTTATATGATATATTTTTATTAAATGGAGATAGAAACTTAGGTAATATTGGTATTTTAGAAAGTGATGGAAAAGCTTATCTTTATATTTTAGATAATGAATTTGTTTTTAGTACTTATGAAGCAGATTTAAGAGCCAAAATTGGGTATGAAGAACGTTTGAAAAAGTCTTATTATAAAGATATATTAAATAATCATACACCTCTTAATGTAGAAAGAAACTTAGAAGGCTTAGAATATTTTATGGGGACATCTTCTAGTGAATATAGTGATTTAGTGGTGGATTTTTATCAAAAATTAACACCTGAATATGTCTTGTCAGTGTTTAGTAAATATGAACAAGATGGTATAGTTTTAGATAAAGTTGAAAGAGATTATTATCTTGTTTTATATAAAATGAATTATAATTTAATTGGAAAATTATTAGTAGAAAGGGGACTTATTGATGGACAAAGAATATCTAAAAATTAGCGATTTAAATAATTATATTAAAAGAAAATTAGATGATGATATATTTTTAAATAAAGTATATTTAAAAGGAGAAATAAGTAATTTTAAAAATCATACTAGAGGGCATTTATATTTCACTTTAAAAGATGATACTTCTAGAATAAGTGCAGTAATGTTTCAAAGTAGTGCAATAAAATTATCTTTTGTTCCTGAGGATGGAATGAATGTTTTAGTAGAGGGAAGAATTAGCGCTTATCCTTCTCAAGGGTCATATCAAATTTATATTGAAAAAATGGAACCAGATGGTTTAGGGGCTTTATATATTGAATATGAAAAATTAAAAAAGAAACTTGCAAGCGTTGGTTTATTTGATGAAACCCATAAAAAAGCTATTCCTAGATTTCCTGAGAAAATTGGAGTTATAACAGCATCAACTGGAGCTGCCGTTAGAGATATTATGAGTACTATTAGAAGAAGATATCCAATTTGTGAAGCTATTTTGTTTCCATGTTTAGTGCAAGGAAGAGATGCTGCTCCAGATATTGTAAGACAAATAAAAAGAGCTGATGCTTATGGAGTTGATACAATTATTGTGGGCCGTGGTGGTGGTTCTATTGAAGATTTATGGGCTTTTAATGAAGAAATTGTTGCTCATGCAATATATGAATGTGGAACACCGATTATAAGTGCTGTTGGTCATGAAATTGACTGGACAATTGCTGATTTCGTGGCAGATTTAAGAGCCCCCACTCCAACTGGAGCTGCAGAAATGGCTGTTCCAACTGTTATTGATATTAATACCCTTTTAAATAATTACAAAATTCGTCTTAATAAAAATATTAAAAATATGGTTAATACTAAATTCATTAAATGGAGAAGTTTAAAAAATAGTTTTGTTTTAAAAAATCCAATGAGTATGTATGAAATAAAAGAACAAAAATTAGATGTTTTACTGGATAATTTAAATAAAGATATAAAAGTTATATTACAAAATAATGAGATTAAATTAAATAAAATAAAGATGTCTTACGTTATGCAAAATCCAATGAGTTTAATTGATAAGAAGAAAAATGAATATAATCTTTTAATTAATACATTAAAACTTGTTAATCCGTTGGGTATTTTAGAAAAAGGATATTCGTTGGCAACAATTAATGATAAAGTTATAAAATCAAGTACTGATGTTAATATCGATGATATTATTAATGTTAAATTACATGAAGGTAATATTAAAGCTAAAGTTGTAGAAAAATAAGTTTGTTAGACCATTTTCCCCAAGTGGGGAAAATGGTCAACATAGGATCAAAAACTTCCAGAAATATTTCTGATTATAAATTATCCCGTTATGCATGTTACTTAATTGCTCAGAATGGTGATAGTAGAAAGAAAACGATAGCTCTTGCTCAAACATACTTTGCGTTTCAAACTAGAAAAATGGAAATTACTGAAAGAGAATATTCTAGTTTAACAGAAGACGAGAAAAGGTTTTATCAAAGAAATTTAACTAAAAAAGGAAACTATTCTTTAAATCAAGCTGCAAAAGATGCTGGAGTTAAAAACTTTGATAGATTTCATAATTCTGGTTATAAGGGATTATATAATGGTGAAACTGCTAATGATATAGCAAAGAGAAAAGGTTTAAGATATAGAGAAGATATCTTAGATAACATGGGTAGTGATGAACTTATAGCTAATTTGTTTAGAATATCTCAAACAGAACAAAAACTAAAAAGGGATAATGTAAAAGGTGAAACTAAAGCAAATGATGTTCATTATGAAGTCGGTAAAAAAGTAAGAAAAGCTATTTCTGATATCGGTGGTACGATGCCTGAAGAGTTTCCAACACCAGAAAAAAGTTTAAAAACGTTAGAAAAAGAAAGTAAGAATAAATTAATTAGTAATAAATAAAGAAGGGATAAATATGAAACTAACTGAAAAACAGAAAGAAGAGATAGTATCTAAAGAACATGATTATGTTAATTTAGATGGTATTGAATATTTCTGTAAAATTGCTAAAAATGATTGTAATGAAATATTAGCATATAGATTAGCAAATATTGTAGGTATTAATTGTCCCCTTTATCACATTGTTAGAGTAAATAAAGACTTATATTATTTAAGTTATAGTTTTAATAATTTAGGAAGTTTTAAAAGTGGAAAAGATTTAATTGGAATAGATTACTTTTCTAATACTATATATAATTTGTGGTATGTAGTAGAAAAAGAATATCCCAAAGAATGTAAAGATTTAATATTTGATTTAGTAAAAGTATTTATTTTTGATATATTTATGCTTAATGGAGATAGACATGCTGGTAATTATGCAATTGTAGAAGAAAATGGGAAACCTAAAATTTATATATTTGATAATGAATCTATATTTGAATCTGTTTTTAGAGTTGAATTAAGTCCTAAGTATGATAAAAGAGACTTTTTAAGAAATGGTACAAGGATAATAAGAAATCCAAAAGCAACAATTGGAATGAAACAAAACATGGAACTATTAGAATATTTTTTAACAACATCATCAAATTATTTTTGCAAATTAGTAGTTGATTTTTATAATAAACTTGCTCCAGAGGTTGTATATTCTAATATTTTAGAAAAAGAAAAATCTACGGGGATTATTAATCATGATAAAGATTATAATATGGAACTTTTTAGAAGAAACTATGAATTAATTGGAGATTTATTAAAAGATAAAGGTCTCATAAAAAAGGAAGGAAGATAAAAATGAATGATTTAAAGTTAGTTATACCAGATAATAATGATAAAAAAAGTGCTCTTTTAATGCTTGATGAAATTAAAGCTGTTGATGCTGGGCTTCCATGGCAATATTCAGGCCTTGCTAATTTGGAAGAGGCAACATCTTATGAAGATTGGGTTAAAGAAAAAGCAAATGAAAAAAATGGTATAGATTTAAGAGATGGTTATGTTCCGTGCACAACATTATTTTTAAAAAGAATGAGTGATAATAAAGTATGTGGTTCTATAAGTATTAGACATGAATTAAATGAATTTTTATTTAATTTTGGAGGTCATATCGGTTATTCAGTTACTCCGAGTGAACGTGGTAAAGGTTATGGAAAGCTACAACTTAAGATGGCTTTAGAAATTGCTAAAGATTTAGGAATAGAAAAGTATTTAATAACTGCAGATAAAACAAATACTTTAAGTAATAAAACAATTATTTCAGAAGGTGGAGTATTAGAAAATACTGTTATGTGGAATAATGAACCATTAAATAGGTATTGGATTAATTTAAAATAATTGGTATAATAAATAAAGAAAGGAAATAAATTATGGAAGAAAATAAAAATTTTGAAGAATCTTTACAAGAATTAGAAACAATTGTAAAAGAATTAGAAAGTGGTAATGTTAATTTAGATGATGCAATTAATAAATATACAGAAGCTATGAAATTAGCTAAATATTGTGGCGAAAAATTAAATGATGCTACTAAAAAAGTTAATAAAATATTAACTGAAGATAATGAATTAAAAGAATTTAATGCAGAATAAGGTGAGAATATGGAAGTAAAAGATATAACAAATAGAGATGTGGATTTTGCTAAATGGTATACTGATGTATGTAAAAAAGCTGATTTAGTAGATTATTCAAGTGTAAAAGGAAGTATGATAATAAGACCACTTGGATATGCAATCTGGGAAGAAATACAAAAGAATATGGATAGAATGTTTAAAGAAACTGGACATGAAAATGTGCAAATGCCAATGTTTATTCCAGAATCCTTGTTAAATGTTGAAAAAGAACATGTTAAAGGATTTGCTCCCGAAGTTGCTTGGGTTACATATGGGGGACAAGAAAAGCTTGAAGAAAGAATGTGTGTTAGACCAACAAGTGAAGTATTATTCTGTGACCATTATAAAAAAATAATAAATACTTATAGAGATTTACCTATTCTTTATAATCAATGGTGTACAATAGTAAGATGGGAAAAAACAACAAGACCTTTTCTTAGAAGTCGTGAGATATTATGGCAAGAAGGTCATACAATGCATAGAACTGCCGAAGAAGCAAGAGAAGAAACTTTAAGAATGTTTAATGTTTATAAAACTTTTCAAGAAGATTATCTAGCACTACCTGTTATTACTGGAAAGAAAACCGAAAAAGAAAAGTTTGCTGGAGCTGAAGAAACTTATACTTTGGAAGCTATGATGTATAATGGTTACGCTCTTCAAAATGGGACAAGTCATTATTTTGGTAATCATTTTGCTAAAGCTTTTGGTATTAAATTTACTGATAGTGATAATACTTTAAAAACTCCATATCAAACTAGTTGGGGAGTTTCAACTAGAATGATTGGAGCTATAATTATGACTCACGGAGATGACCATGGATTAGTTTTACCTCCGATGATTGCACCTTTTAAAGTTATAATAATACCTATCGGGGAAGTTTCAGAAAAACTTGATGAATTAAAAAATGCTTTAAAAGAAAATAATATTACATTTAAAGTTGATGAAACCAATAAAACTCCAGGATTTAAATTTGCTGAAGCTGAAGTAAAAGGATATCCAATTAGAATTGAACTTGGTAAAAGAGATTTAGAAAATAATCATGTTACTTTAGTTAGAAGAGATACTTTAGAAAAAATAGTTGTTCCTTTTGAAGAAATTTTACCTAAAGTTGAGGAATTACTTGTAACAATTCAAAGTGATATGTTCAAACGTGCTAAAGCAAGAAGAGATAGCATGATTTATGATGCTAAAACTTATGATGAGTTAAGAGAAATAGCTACAACAAAAGATGGAGGATTTATTAAAATCAATTGGTGTGGTAATGAATCTTGTGAAAATAAAATTAAAGATGATTTTGGCATTAAATCTAGATGTTTAATTGATGATGAAGAAGTAACTGGACCATGTACTGTATGTGGTGAAAAGGCAACAACTAGATTATATATTGGAAGACAATATTAATTTTAAAAAGTTCTATATTTTATACTAGTGGAATTGGTACAAGTAGTGACCCAATAAGAGTTAGTTAATTATAAAATAAAGTGCAATAGTTAAGCACTTTTTTTCTTGTATACTAGGAAAGTCATCCAAAATTTGCAAAATAAAACCTTGATATATGGCCGAACATATGATATAATTTAATCATCCAAGGGGGATGGTTTAATGAACACTTATAAAGCATATAAATTAAGAATTTATCCTACTGATTCACAAAGAGAATTAATTGAAAAAACTTTTGGATGTACTAGATATATTTATAATAATTTTCTAGCAGAAAGAAAAAATAAATATGAAGAAAGTAAAACAAAAGTGCATGTTTATGAACAATTAAAAGAGCTAACAGATTTAAAAAGAGAAAAAGAATGGTTAAGAGAAATAGATTCATGTGTCTTACAAGCATGTGTATATAATTTGGATGATGCATTTCAAGGATTTTTTCATGGTAAAGGTTATCCAAAATTTAGGGCAAAAGGTGTACATGAAGAAAGTCATCCAAATTTTGCAAAAATAAATCTTGATATATGGCCGAACATATGATATAATTTAATCATCCGAGGGGGATGGTTTAATGAATACTTATAAGGCATATAAATTAAGAATTTATCCTACTGATTCACAAAGAGAATTAATTGAAAAAACTTTTGGATGTACTAGATATATTTATAATAATTTTCTAGCAGAAAGAAAAAATAAATATGAAGAAAGTAAAACAAAAGTGCATGTTTATGAACAATTAAAAGAGCTAACAGATTTAAAAAGAGAAAAAGAATGGTTAAGAGAAATAGATTCATGTGCTTTGCAAGCGTGTGTATATAATTTAGATGATGCATTTCAAAAGTTTTTTAGAGGAAATGGTTATCCAAAATTTAGGGCAAAAGGTGTACATGATAGTTTTAGAACTAATAATACACTGAATACTTATAAAAATAAAAAGTATGAAACTATCAGAGTAGATTTTAATAAAAGAATAATAACATTACCAAAATTAAAAGAAGTAAAGTTTCGTGGATATAGAACAACTAAAGAAGTACTTATAAAAATAAAAAGTATGAAACTATCAGAGTAGATTTTAATAAAAGAGTAATAACATTACCAAAATTAAAAGAAGTAAAGTTTCGAGGATATAGAACAACTAAAGAAATTGTAGGTAAAATAAAATCAGCAACAATTAGCAAAGATGCTAACAAGTATTTTGTAAGCATCCTTGTTGAAGTGCCATTTATTAAGTATTCAATAAATCCAACATCAATCGTGGGATTAGATTTAGGGATTAAGAATTTTATAGTAACATCAAATGGAGAGAAACTAAAAAATGAAGTAAAGATAAATGAGAAGAGATTAAAAGGATTACAAAAGTGGTTATCAAGATGTAAACCAGCCATTTATTAAGTATTCAATAAATCCAACATCAATCGTGGGATTAGATTTAGGAATTAAAGATTTTATAGTAACTTCAAATGGAGAAAAATTAAAAAATGAAGTAAAGATAAATGAAAAAAGGCTAAAAGGATTACAAAAATGGTTATCAAGATGTAAGCCTGGAAGTAAGAATAGATATAAAGTAAAATTAAAAATACAAAGATTGTATTTAAAAATTAGAAATGCCAGAAAACATATGATATATAAACTTGCAAATAATATTTTGAAGGAAAATGACATTGTAGCTGTTGAAAGCTTAGATGTTAAAAACATGTATCTAGTCCATAAAATAGCAAAACATTTAAAAAACATACCAATCAGTGAATTCATACGAGTCTTAAAATATAAATCAAATTGGTTAGGTAAAAAAGTAATTGAGATAAATAAATATTATCCGAGTAGTCAATGCTGTAATAGATGTGATTATAAAAATGAAGAAGTAAAAGATTTAAGTGTAAGAAAATGGACGGAAGTAAGAATAGATATAAAGTAAAATTAAAAATACAAAGATTGTATTTAAAGATTAGAAATGCCAGAAAACATATGATATATAAGCTTGCAAATAATATTTTGAAGGAAAATGACATTGTAGCAGTAGAAACATTAGATATTAAAAGTATGTATCAAGTCCATAAAATAGCAAAACACTTAAAAAACTTACCAATCAGTGAATTTATACGAGTCTTAAAATATAAATCAAATTGGTTAGGTAAAAAAGTAATTGAAATAAATAAATATTACCCAAGTAGTCAATGTTGTAATAGATGTGATTATAAAAATGAAGAATTAAAAGATTTAAGTGTAAGAAAATGGGCATGTCCAAAATGTGGAATGATACATGATAGAGATATAAATGCAAGTATAAATATAATGTTTGAGGGATTGAAAATATATATGAAAAGTTATTTAATATAAATAAGAACAAAATAAATAAAAATAAGTAGGGTGGCGACCATCCGAAGTTGGTCTGTGGAGAAACCAAAGGTTTCTGTGAAACAGAAAAGTGTTACCGTGAGGTAACACAGATACTTGAATTTCGTTAGAAATTTAAGTTATGTTCTTTATATCCTTTATCCTTATAATAATTATATAGTTCTTGAAAACGATTAAAGTGAACAATTTCTCTTTGACGTAAGAATAAAAGTGGTTCAATTACTTTAGGGTCAGTTGCCAAATCAATTAAATGTTCATAAGCAACTCTAGCTTTTTGTTCTGCAGCCATATCTTCAACTAAATCTGCAAGTGGGTTGCCAGTAACTGCAAATGTTGATGCATCAAAAGCAACTCCATCAGCACTCATTGGGAAAACTCCTTTTCCATGTTCTGTATAAAAACTTTCAAGTCCCGCTTCTTTAATTTCATCAATTGTAGCATTAGCAATTAATTGTGAAACTATTGTAGCAACCATTTCTAAGTGACCTAATTCATTATGTGGAATGATACATGATAGAGATATAAATGCAAGTATAAATATAATGTTTGAAGGATTGAAAATATATATGAAAGAATGTATAATATAAATAAGAACGAAATAAAAATAAGTAGGGTGGCGACCATCCAAAATTGGTCTGTGGAGAAACCTAAGGTTTCGGTGAAACAGAAAAGTGTTACCGTGAGGTAACACAGATACTTGAATTTCGTTAGAAAATTAAGTTATGTTCAAATGTCGGTATTACCTCACAAAATTTTATAAAAGTTAGTTAAAAATTACAGATTATAAGAAATTTTTATAAAAAATTAATGTGTGTTGTGTTATAATATCTAAACAGAGGTTTTGAAGTATGAAATTAAGTGAAGTAGATAGAAGTAAATTAAGTCCGATGATGGCTCAATATATGGAAATAAAAGATAAGTATAAAGATGAACTTGTCTTTTATCGCCTTGGGGACTTTTATGAAATGTTTTTTGATGATGCTTTAATTGCATCTAGAGAACTTGAATTAACTTTAACAGGAAGAGTAGCTGGCCTTGAAGAGAAAGTTCCTATGTGTGGAGTTCCTCATGCTAGTGTTAAAACGTATATTGAAAAACTAGTAAATAAAGGTTATAAAGTTGCTATCTGTGAACAATTAGAAGACCCACGATACACTAAAGGAATGGTTAAAAGAGGAATAGTAGATGTAATAAGTAAAGGTACAATAGCAGATAATGATTTATTAAATGATAAAGATACATCTTATATAGCAAGTATATTGTTTTTTAGTGATAGTATTTTACTTACAATTTTAGATATTTCTACAAGTTATCTTGCTACAATATCTATTGAAAATAATGAAGAAACATTAATAAATGAAATACTTGAACTTAATTTAAAAGAAGTAATATTAGTAGATAATTTAAATACAAATCTAATTAATTTACTTAAAAATACTTATAATGTTGAAGTAACAATAAATAGTGAATTCTTGTGGGATAAATATAAAACCATGTTAGAATCAATACCAGATGCTAGAGTTAAAAGTGGAGTTGCACATTTATTTTATTATTTAGATGTAAGACAATTAAAAGATTTAAGTCATATAACTAAAATAAATTATTTACATAAAAATGATTATTTAGAAATGGATATTCATAGTATTAGAAATTTAGAGTTAGTTGAAACATTAAGATTAAAAGAAAGAACTTATTCTTTAGTATGGCTTTTAGATAAATGTAAAACTGCAATGGGAAGTCGTAAGTTAAAAAGTTGGATGTTAAATCCATTAAAGAATAAAGATAAAATAAATGAAAGATATGATAAAATAGAAAAATTAAATAATGAGTTTATTATAAAAGATGAACTTAAAAATTTATTATATGAAGTTTATGATATTGAAAGATTATCTGGTAAAGTAATAAATGGTTCCCTAAATGCTAGAGATTTATTACAACTTAAAAATAGTATTAAAGTAATACCAATGATTAAAGAAAAAATTGCTGCTTTAGGTTTCGATTATTCACTTGATACTCATGAAGAATTATTTAAACTTTTAGATGCTTCAATAGTTGATGACCCACCGATATCTATAAAAGAAGGATATATGATTAAGACCGGGTTTAATAGTGAACTTGATGAACTTAGAAATATTCGTAGTGGTGGTAAAGATTTTGTGGCGGCTTTTGAAGCAAAGGTTAAAGAAGAAACTGGTATTAAGAGTTTAAAAGTTGGTTTTAATAAAGTTTTTGGTTATTTTATTGAAATACCTAATGGAAGTAAGAATTTAGTTAAAGATGAATATCATTGGGAAAGAAGACAAACTTTAACTAATTGTGAAAGATATATTTCTCCAGAATTAAAAGAAAAAGAAAGTATGATTTTAAATGCTGAAGAAAATATTATAGATTTAGAATATAAAATATTTTGTGATATTAAAAATATAGTAAAACAAGAAGTACCACATTTAAATGCCGCAGCAGATGTTTTAGGTGAATTAGATGCTTTAGTTTCTTTATCTGTTTGTAGTGAAGAATATAATTTAGTTAGACCAAATATTACAGATGAACACATTATTGATATTAAAAATGGTAGACATCCTGTTGTGGAAGTGGTAAGTAAACTTGAATATGTACCAAATGATTGTGAATTAGATAATGGTGTAAATACTTTACTTATAACTGGTCCTAATATGAGTGGTAAATCAACATTTATGAGACAACTTGCTATTATAGTTATTATGGCACAGATGGGGTCTTTTGTTCCTTGTGAATCTGCAACACTACCAATTATTGATAAGATTTTTACAAGAATTGGAGCTAGTGATGACTTAGTAAGTGGAGAATCAACATTTATGGTAGAAATGAAAGAAGCTAGAAATGCGATTCATAATGCTACAGCTAATAGTTTAATTTTATTTGATGAATTAGGAAGAGGTACAGCAACATATGATGGTATGAGTCTAGCTCAAGCAATATTAGAATATATCAGTGATAATATTAAATCATTTACTTTATTTTCAACTCATTATCATGAACTTACAAGACTTGATAAAAAATATAAAAATATTAAAAATGTTCATGTTAGTGCAGTAGAAAATGGTAATGAAATAACTTTCTTACATAAAGTTAAAAATGGTGCTGTTGACAAAAGTTATGGTATTCATGTAGCAAGACTTGCTAAAATGCCAGATTCTTTATTAAAAAGAGCTGATGAAATATTAAATGAATATGAAAGTAATGCTAAAAAGAAAAATCCAGAAGAAAAAATACAACTTACTATGGATTTTGAAACAAATGTTAAAAAAGATGATATAATAAAAGAGACAATAGAAAATATTGATGTTTTAAATACAACACCAATGGAAGCATTAAATGTCTTATTTGATTTAAAACAAAAGATTAAAAAGGGTGAGTAATTATGAAGTTAAAGGAAATAATAAGATTTTTTAAAAAGTATTGTAGTGGAGAAAAGAAACTTTTTATTAAATCTTTTATTCTTTTATTTATTACCTCTACGACAGGAACTTTGTATGGTTATTTAATTGGACTTGCAATAGATAAAACTAGAATTAGTTCATTTGGCTTAGCAATAGCAGTATTATTTTTAATATTTATTATTGATGTTTTAGATAATTTATTTTTTGATAGATATGGTAGAATTTATATGGAAAAGTGTGCTAATAATATAATGGAAAAAATTGGGTATGCAGTTTATGAAAAAGTAGGGTTATTACCAGCTAGAGCTTTCGAAGAAAAATCTAGTGGAGAATTTATAAATAGAATTACTAATGATTCATCTACAATAGCGGATTCTTTCAGGCAAATTCTTAGAATAACAATATCCCTTCTTACTTGTGCAATTGTATTTATTTATATTTGTTTTAATTCATGGATAGTAGCTTTGGAAGTAATAATATATTTAGTGTTGTTCTATATTATTTCTCATAAGTATTTGCCTAGTATTAAGGAAAAACAAAAAGAAATAAATAAGGAAAAAGATAGAGCAGTTGCAGATGTAAGTGAATCTGTTCGTGGTATTAGAGAAATAAGAGCTTTAGGAATTAGAAAAAGTATGAATGATAATTTTAAGAATATAATTAGAAATATATATTTTAAAATTAATAAACAAATGATTATAGAAAGAAATTATAATGCTTGGATTTATAATTTAAATAGTATTTTAGAGTTTGTTATATTTACTACTTGTATCCTTCTTATTATTAATGGAAATGGTTCTTTTGCTTTCTTTATGGCTATGACATATTATATTTATAGGTTTATGAATACAATTGAATTAATGATGAATTTATCAACTAGTATACAAAAAATGAAAGTATCAATTGAAAGATTAAGTGAGATACTTGATAATAAACTTTATGAAGATGAAAAGTTTGGTATTATTTCTAAAACTGATATAGAAGGAAATGTCGTATTTAAAAATATAATTTTTAAATATCCAAATGAAGATATAGAAATATTTAAGGATTTTAATTTAGATATTCCAACGGGTAAAAAAGTTGCTATAGTTGGCAAAAGTGGACAAGGTAAAACAACAATATTTAATTTACTACTTAGATATTTTAACCCGGATGCTGGAGTTATTTTGGTAGATGATATCCCAATAAAAGATTTTACAGAAGATGCTTTAAGGCAAAATATAGCTATTATTAGACAAGAACCGTTTATTTTTAATAAAACTATTCTTGAAAATTTAAAAATAATTGATCCTTATATGTCTTTAAAAAAAATTAGAAATGCTTGTAAGTTAGCAGAAATAGATGAATATATTATGAGTCTTCCAAATAAGTATGATACTATGATTGGAGAAGGTGGAATTAATTTATCGGGTGGCCAAAAACAAAGATTAGCAATAGCTAGGGCGCTACTTAAAGATAGTAAGATAATTTTGTTTGATGAAGCCACAAGTGCACTCGATAATGAAAATCAAAACAAAATTAAAATAGCAATTGATAATCTTGTAGAAAATCATACAATTATAATAGTTGCTCACAGATTATCTACAATAATGGATGCTGATTTTATTTATTTAATTGATGATGGTAAAGTTGTAGCAAGTGGTACACATAAACAACTATTAAAGAAAAGTAAAATTTATAAAAGTTTATATGAAAATGAAATATAAAAACACTGAGACTCAAATATTTTAAACATATATTTTTAAATATTTGAAATTGATTAAAACAACAAACAAAATATTTATTATTTCTGCAATAACTAAACTATAAATTCCAATGTGACATAAAGATAAAATTGCCATAACAAGTAATTTTAAAATAACTCCCCATAAAGTTATGTTCATGGTAATTTTAGCATGTCCCAAAGCTTGTAAAGCAGATGTAAGAACACCTTCTAAGTAAAAAAGTACAAAGAATGGAGCAAGTATTTTGATATAATCAGAACCATTTGTGGTGTTATATAAAGTAAATAATAATTTATCTCTAAAAGTAAATATTATAAATGAAAAAAATGTTCCAATTAAAAGTGCAAATAAAAGACTTTGTTTAATTCTTCTTTTAACCATAGAAGAATTTCTTTCTCCATGAAACTTACTTATTTCTGGTAACAATGATGTAGAAATGGCTGCAATAAAGAATCCTGGCATAGTTAAAAGTGCTAAAGAATAAGCGTTATAAGCTCCATATTCTCTTAAAATGTAAGCATTTGTATAACCTGAGAATAAAAGTAAATTAGTAAGAATAATTGGTTCTAAAAAGTAACCAATATTACCAATAATTCTACTAGATACTGTAGGAAGAGAAATATTTAAAATATCTTTAGTATGCTTTTTACTAGGAAGTAAATTAGTTTTATAGTTTATATGTTTTGGCAAGAAAAATAAAAATACTATAATAGAAGAAATTTCTGATAAAATAGTTAAAAGTATTAAACCAAGTACCGCATACATAACAGATTTTTTCATAAGTATAGGAAGTATAGTTACAATAATAATTAATCTTACTATTTGTTCTAAAATATTACTTGTAGCATGAGGAACCATATTTTGTTTCCCTGCAAAATATCCTTTTAATACTGCAGAAATAGATACAAAAGGAAGTGTAAGAGCAAAAGCCATTAGTATTGGGGATGCAAGTGGTTCTTTTAATAAATTTGTAGCAATAAAGTCCTTAGTTAAGAAAATTATTAATATAAGTAAAAAGTTAATTGATAAAATTAAAAAAGTTGCAGATGTTAGTATTCTTATGGAACGTCCTTTATTTTCTGATACTAATTTAGATATTGAAATAGGTATTGCTAAAGTTGAAATTGTAAGCAATAATGAATATGTTGGGGTTGCTATAGTAAATAAACTTATCCCATATTCTCCAATTATTCTTGTATAAACTACTTTTATAATAAATCCGAGCATTTTAGTTAAAAAACCACTTAGAATAAGGATTAAAGTTGATTTTATAAATAAATTCTTTTTCATGTAATACAATTTCTCCTTTATTTAAATGCAATTTTGTTATATAATAAATATATGTTGGAAGGTGGTTATTTTGCCAGATACAATTAATTTTGAAGAATTAGTTCCAAGATTAGAAAAAAGGGAACAATTTGAAACAATAAAAAAAGCATATGAATATGCCTATAATGAACATAAGGGAATGAAACGACTTACTGGAGATGATTTTATAACTCATCCTTTAGAAGTTACAAAAATTCTTATGGATTTAAATGTTGATGATACTACCATTATTGCATCACTTTTACATGAAGTTATCAATAATGGTAATAAAACATATGAAGATTTAGTTAATGATTTTGGAAAAGATATAGCTAAGATTGTTTTAAGTGTGTCTAAAATTAATAAGTTAGAGTTACCTGATAATAATGAATCTAGTGTTATATATTTAAGAAAAATATTAGTTGGACTTGCCCAAGATGTTCGAGTTATGTATATTAAACTTGCTGATAGATTACATAACATGCGTACCAACTGGGCAATTAATCCATCTAAACAAAAGCAAAAAGCTGAAGAAACAATGTCTGTTTTAGTACCAATTGCTCATCGTTTAGGCATTAATTCTATTAAAAGTGAGTTAGAAAACTTATCACTTTATTATTTAAAACCAGATGTTTACAATGATATACTTGAAAAATTAAATGAAACAGTTGATGAATTAAATGATTGTTTAGAAGAAATGAAAGAAAGTATTATAGATATTTTAACCGAAGCTGGTATTAAATTTGAAATAAAAGGTAGAGTTAAAAGCGTTTATAGTATTTATAATAAATTATCTAATGGAAAAGAATGGAATAAAATATATGATATCTTAGCTTTAAGAATATTTGTAGAAGAAGAATCTGATTGTTATCAAGTTATTGGTTTAATACATTCTAGATTTAGACCAATGCCAAAGAGATTTAAAGATTATATAGCAAGTCCAAAAGAAAATATGTATCAAAGTTTGCATACCACTGTTTTTGGGGTTGAAGGACATGTTTTTGAAATTCAAGTAAGAACCTATGAAATGGATGAAATTGCTGAAAAAGGTATTGCAAGTCACTGGTCTTATAAAGAAAAAGGTACTAAAAAGATTCAAAATGTGATGGAACAAAAATTAGAAATGTTTAGAAATGTTATTGAATCAAGTAATAATGATACTGATGCTGATTTTGAAAATGCTGTTAATGCAGATATTTTCAGCGATTTAATCTATACTTATACACCGAAAGGCGATGTTGTTGAGTTACCAATTGGGTCAACTCCAGTTGATTTTGCTTATCGAATTCATTCTAGAGTTGGAGACACCACTGTTGGAGCAATCGTAAATGACCAAATTGTGCCACTTTCATATGAACTTAAAAACGATGATGTTGTAAATATTAAAACAAATAATAATAGTACACCGAATAAAGACTGGCTTCCATTTGTTAAAACTAATCAAGCAAGAAACAAAATTAAGGCTTTCTTCAGTAAACAAGACAAAGAAGAATATATTTTAAAAGGTAAAAACATTTTAGAAACCGAACTTAGAAAACGTAAGATGGCTTTTAATGAAGTTTTAACTCCAGAAGTAATTGATAAATTAATTAAAGATTTAAAAGTTAAAGATTTAGATGAGATTTATTTAAGTATTGGTTCACTAAGATTTACGGCAGGTTATATTATTAATTTAACCAAAGAAGATAGACATGAAGTAGATGATGCTTTATTTGAAAGAAAATTATCTATACCTAAAATCAATTATAAGAGCGATATTTTAGTTGAAGGAAACTCTAATATCATGGTTAATATTGCTAAATGCTGTATGCCAATTAAAGGTGATGAAATAGTTGGATTTATTACAAAAGGTCAAGGGATAAGTGTTCACAAAAAAGGTTGTGCAAATGTCCCAAATAATAGTGAAAGAGTAGTAGATGTATCATGGAATATGGATGCAAGTAATTATTACTTTACTAATATTTATGTTTATGTTGCATCAGGTTTTGATTTACTAGTAAATATTATTACAGAAGTAGGTAAACTTGGTTGTATTGTAAGGTCTTGTAATACAAAAGAATTTGACAATAAAACAATGTATGAATTAAATATAAGAATAAAAGATAAAGAAGAACTAGATAATGTAATGAAAAGTATTAGAAAAATACATAATGTTATAGATGTTAAGGAGGAAATGTAGTGAAAGTAGTAGTACAAAGAAGTAAAAAAAGTAGTGTTAGTGTTTCAGAAAAGATAGTAAATGAAATAGATAATGGCATGGTTTTATTGGTTTCTTTTACCCAAGGGGATACAATTGATAATATTTTAAAAATGACTAAAAAGATAGCTAATTTAAGAATATTTGATGATGAAGAAGGCATTATGAATAAATCAATCCTAGATGTTGGTGGAGAAATATTATCAATATCACAATTTACTTTATATGGAGATACCACCAAAGGAAATAGACCTTCATATATGAAAGCCTTAAATGGTGAAGAAGCAATTAAGTTATACGAAACATTTAATGAAGAAATGAATAAGTATGTTGTAACTAAACCAGGTATTTTCGGAGCAGAAATGATGGTTAACATTTCTAATGATGGTCCAATAACTTTAATAATGGAGTTTTAAATGAAAAATTTTTTAAATAAGTATAAAACTGTATTTACTTATTTACTATCTAGTGGATTATCTTTTATAGTTGATATAATATCATTTTCCATAATACTTTATTTTATAAAAGATAAATTTGTTGATGCAATATTATTATCTTCTTATGTTGCTAGAGCAATATCTAGTGTAGTTAATTATATTGTTAACAAAAAATATGTATTTAAAAATGAAAAGAAAAGAAATTATAAAGCTTTTATAGAATATTTCTTGCTTGTTATAATTAATATTACAATCTCTGGTTTACTTGTAACTAAGGTTTATAATTATATTCATTTAAATGCTACATTCATAAAAGTTATTATAGACTCTATTATATTTATTATAAATTATTTCCTACAAAAATTAGTTATATTTAGGAAAAACTAAAAACTACAAGGTGTTGCAACACTTTGTAGTTTTTATAATTGTAAAATGAAAAACGCATCTGAATCAACGAGGTTGATTTAGATGCAAAACCAATATTTGATAGCATCCAATCTCGCGAAAAAGCTGGATGTTCCATTTTTAATTTATGCAAATTTTCTTTGCTATATACAACGTACAACAAAACATAGTTATTGTCAATTTTATTTTTTCCTAATTAATTTTTGGCTTTCACTAGCATCAAGTTCAAATGTTTCATATTCTACAAAATTATAATTATATAGCTTAGATTTAGCTCTTTTATATATAAGAGATAAATCATCAAGATAGGGATTAAAAGTAAAATTACTTTCTGATGGAGTAGATATGTTTTCAATTTTTATAATAATTTTCATCAATTGAAGATAAGAAATACAATCTTCTTGATTTTTGTTTTTCACCTTATCAATTATTTCTTTAGGTGTTTTTACTTTATGTTTTTTAAACACATCTAACATGGTATCATGATAATTTGGGTCTTCAATTGACAATTTTAACTTTAATAAAAATGGATTTCTTAATAAGTATTCAAAATAACTATAGTCTCCACGATATTTTTCAATTATTTCTTCTATTTTTTTTGATAATTCTTTATCTTTATAAATATAAATTACAAAATTTTTCAAATAATCAATTAATAAATCTTTAAATAATTCTACTTCATCTTTTGGAGTATCTTCATCAATAAGTGGTTTACTTGACTCAGGAAGAATACTAATTAATAATTTAAACTTTATTGTTAAAAGTGATTTAAAATCTTCAATTGCATCTTCAGTATTTGTGTAAATTGATAACGTTTCAATAATATATCTTAATTTTAAAATTTTATTATTCATTTCTTTTAATAGTTTATCTTTGTCTGCTTCTGCATCTCTTGTATATTTATCATATTTTGCTGCAAGTATATCTGTTTCCATCATTATATCAAAACTTGTTATTTCTTTGTATTGTGATTGTACATAATTATATAATTCATCTTCTAGTTTTTTTAAATTATCAAAATTTGCTTCTTCTTTAGGAATTTCTAACTCAAATGCTTGAACTACTTCATATAGTTTTTCGTACATTTCTTTTACTTTATTTTGAAAATCATTATATATTGTTTCACGTTCAAATTTACGACCAAATACAAGTTTTCTAATATTAAGACTAAAAGTTGTAATAGATGATTTTCCTTTGAATTCAATAGTTTTAATTAGTGGTAATTCATTGGGTGTTAATAATCTTTGGGCATGCATTAAATTTTTCAAAAAATTTTTAAATCTTATTTCGCTTACTAATAATTGTGAATTTGTATAATCTCTAAATCTTATAGTTTCTGGCCTTATAGTTATCTCACAGTGTTCAAGAGTAGAAGGTAACTCTAATACTTTTGGTGGTGTTGCATAGGTATGTGTTTCTAAAATAGATAAATCTTCAAGCCCTTCATTTAGTTCAAATTCGTAAAATTTTAAAAATTCTCTATCATAGTTATCTACTCTAATAGTTAGCTTTTTTAATGATTTAGGAAATACTAACTTTCTTCCTTGCGCCATTTCTTTGTTATAAATTTTTATTAATTCTGGATAAAATAAAATATTTTGACCAGTAATTGTAATTTTTGAAACATTTTCAAAAACGTGAGATGGGGATTTGGGCTTTATTACAGAATATAATAAGCAATCATATATCTTATATAAATCATAAAGTTCTTTATCTTTTAATATTCTATCTTTATGATGGGGATTTTTTAAAAACACCTCAGTTAATTGCATCACTGTTTCAAGTGGAATATATTCTTCAAATTCAAACATATTTCTTTTTAATGATGTAGCTGCAAGATATGTGCAATTACTTACTTGATAGTTTTGGAAAAATTCTTTCATTTTATAAGGATTATTAATAGAAAATAATAACATTGTTAGTTCTGGAGAACATAATATTCTACCATAATCAAAAACACCATATTCATTTTTTACAGCATTATTTATTAAGTTAGCTAATATTCTATAATCTCTTTTTGAAAAATCAAATTTTTTATATTCTTCAAAAACACCATTACTTTGCATAAAAGTGCTTACTTTTTCAAAGAATACTTCTTTCATAATTTCTTTTTCTTCTTTAGACCTTGCATAGTCATGTAAAATTTCTCTATAGTTACCATAATCTATTTCGCAAGAATTTACTTTGTATTCTACAAGTTTATAAAGAAGTTCTTTGTTTTCAATTCTTTTATATTCTTTGATTGCCATATATTTAGTAATTAATCTATTTATAGAGTGTATTCTTGTAATTCTGTCTAAATGTGTAAATTCCAAAAGATTATCAAATTCATTTTCCAAATCTTTTAATATATTTTTGTTTTTAAAAAGTAATACTTCTAACTTTATTTGCATTAATGTAAGATAATTTTTATCTTGATAATTTTCTATATATTCTTTTAATGAATCAGGTATAAATGTAGAAATATAACCAATAAGTCTTCCACGTAAATCATTATAATATTTAGGATCTTTTTCTAAATTTGAATTTTCTATTATTGAAAAACATGAGTTAGTTTGTAAATTTATTAATTCAATATCTTTCTGCGCATTAAATATTTGAATTTGTAATCTAGATATTTCATTATCTATAGCATTCTTTTTGTTATTAGATAAAAATGGAATAGATTTAAGACTTGATAAAGCTGCCATTCTTAAAAAAGATTCTTCTTCGATAGCCTTTAAAATGTGAGCATAACCATTGAGTCTTGCAAGTAAATTGGTTACATATTCATAGTTATATCCTTTGCTATTTGAATTACTTAAAATATCATGAATATGTATTTCTAAACTAGTTAAAATATCTATGTAAACTCTGATATCATCAGTTTCTATTGATTTTAAATGAGTACTTAATATTGTCTTTTTATTAGATAAAATTCTTTTATATTCTTGATAATATTGTTCACAAAGTTCTTTATTTTTAACGTTGTCAAAAAAACTATTCGGAGGCATGATAATACTATCTTGTAAGTTAACAAGACATAAAACCTCTTGGTTTAATTTAGATTTTTTGAAAAACTTAAAAAATAAACTCATGAGTACCCCCTCCTAAAGTAGTTTTTATTATAGGATAATTCCTAATAGAAGTCAATATTTTCTTGCAAAATCAGGCATTTTGTGGTAAGATAGAAAAACACTTGTTTAAGGGGGATATATATGTTTATTAAATTTAAAAAATATATGAAAAATGTTAAAAGTAATATGATTAGTGATTTGCAAGGTTATAAAAATATTGTAAATATGTTAGAACTTTGGCCATTAGATTTTCAAAAGTATGTTGAAATGCTAAAAGACACTAAATCAAATGAATTAACAAATATTTTAAAAGAAGCTCTTGGAGATTTAACAAAATATGATATTAAAAGTGCTAAAGAAAGACTAAAAAAACATATTGGAATGTTAAATACACAAATTTATATATGTGATAGCCAAATTAGGGCTTTTGATAATGAAAAAGCTATCGGTGCAATTGAAGACTTTCCACTATTTTATGTAACACTAATATCAATAATTGGTAAAAATTACCTAACAAACAAAGAAGCTATTAAAATCTTTGGCAGTGCCATTTCCTTTAAAGGTAAGAAAACTGGTGAAAATAAAACTCCTGAAGATTTATGGAAATGTGATTTTGAAAGTTTACGACCACTAAGTAATTATTTTGATATTTATGGTAATTTTCAAAATGGTGGAGATGCTGAATTATTTATGATTTTATTTAATCAATTAAGTAAAGCTACAAGGCTAAAAGAACTTGGTATAAATAATGATGAATTAAAATTAATAAAGTATACTTCTTTATCTAACAAATTAATGATTGAATTAAGAAGTAGTTATGAAGAATATTTAAAAACTGCTATAAAAAGAGAAGTGAAACCTGAAATGAAAAAAGAAAAGAAGTCTGAGGTAAGAAAAGAAGCTCTTGACCCAATTATAGTAGAAACAGAAAAATTAAGTTTTTTAACTGATGAAGATAAAGAAATATATCTTATGGCATGTAACCTTATAAGTTCTCTTGTTGGCAGAAGTGATTATGATTATTACATGGAAGCTTTATTAGATATTCAAAGTCTTGAAGAATTATATAATGATGAAGATAAAGAATATTTTGATGAAATAATAAATGATGCCATTAATAAATTAAAAATATTATTAAATATGTTTCATATAGATAAAAAGATTAGAAAACCAGAAGTTGTTTTCTTAAATGATATTAAAGGTAATTGCTATTTTAAAGAAGACTTAGATAATGTTGATAATAGTTTAAAAAGTAAAATAGATTTATTACTTGAAAAAGTTAAAAGTGGTAATAATCATCGTACAGTTTTAGATGGAAACTTAAAAGCTGGAGAATTACTATTTATAAATGGTTCTAATCTATCAATTAGTTTTTGTAAAATAGCTTTTGATACATATCTAATTATTGGAGTTCACTCTATAAATGAAGGTTTTAACTTAGATATAAATAGATATCATTTAAATAAAAAGTATATTGAAGAATTAAAAGAACTAATGAAAAATGCTGAAGATAGAAATAAAATGGTTCTAGATGGAAATTTAGTAATTGAAACATCAGTTCCAAGGAAGAAAGTTAAGTAAAGGAGAATGGTTATGAGTGATAATGAAAGATTTACATTATATAAACATTATGAATGTTTAGTAAATAATTTAATGAAAATAAGGGGTAATAGAAAATATTTAAATGGTTCCTTAGAAGAAAAATATGCAACATCTATTAATAGATTAATTGATGGTTTTGATTTTTTTGAAGATAAAAATAAATTAGATGAGGAATATAATATTTTAATAAATAATTTAAAAATAAAGTTCAAAGAATATGCTAATGAAATATTTGCAAGTCATAAAATAACGGCATATATTGATTTAAATTTTGATTGTAATTTTGATACATTTGTTAACCAAGTGCATGAAATAATAAAAGTTTATGTTAGAAATAGACATTTAGTATTTAAAACAGAAAAAAGAATACAAGAATTAACTGAAGGAAAAGAAAATAATTTAGTAATAATTAATTTTGTTGATGAAATAAAACGTAAATTAATTGAAATTGATAGTTCTATAGATTTTAATAAAAATGTAAATGAAATAAATAAAATGTTAAAGAATTTAGCAACTATGATGAATAAACATCAAGTATATTGTGAAACAGTTTCAAAGTTAGAAAATATAATCGGAGATTGTGCCCCAGATTCATTAATAATTTTTCTAAACAATATTAGTCTAGCTCTTTGGGAAGGTCGCTATGCGTATTTAGATTCATTAGTTTTTGGTATGAATTTATCTTTAGAAAAATTTCAATCAAGAAAAAGTGATGTTTTTTCTAGTTTAGCTTTAATTAAAGAAAATTATAATACTAGAATAAATTCATCAGGTAAAAATGATTTAAGTAAAATAGATGTTGCCAATAAAATGCTTGAAATGATAAAGGAAATATTAAAAAGAGTATTAAAAGGTCAAGAAAGTAGAGATATTTTAAGAACTCTTACAAGTATTAAGTTTGAAAATGTCGAAGAAATATATGATATAGTTCAATCTAAAACGAAAAATGTTTTTGTTAAAATAAAAGAAAAATACGATGGTGAAACTATCTTGCTTAAAACTGGTTATGCTAATAGTAGACTTTATTGTACAGGTTTTACACCATTTGGAGAAGAAACATTTGAATTTCATAGATCAACATTCATTAGAAATTATATTAGTTTATATGATTTGTTAACTTCAGGAAAAATTGATAAAAAATATTTATTAAAATTTGCTAGTATGATTGGAATGCCTTTAGATGATGATTTACTAAACTCTAGTGAAATAAGTATAATTAATAAAGCTGTAGATTATCTTGATGCTAAAAGAGCAATTAATAAAAGTAATAAAAATGTTGTTTTAAAAAGAGAAAAAATTTAAATGGAGGATAAATCGTGAATTATAATGAAGCATTAAAGTTATTTGGATTTACAGGTAATTTTACAAAAGAAGAATTAAAGAAAAGATTTTTGAAATTATCTAAAAAATATCATCCGGATTTAAATGGGGATGAAGAGATGATGAAGAAGATTAATTCTGCATATGAAGTATTAAAAAGTCATAAAGTGTCAAGTAAAAGTACTGTTAATGATGAACTCATGAAGAAGTATAATGACTTAAAGGAGAAATTAAAATTTTATACTAGTAAAACAGTTTATTTGCCTGATACATTAGAATTTAAATATGCAAATGCAATTGATAATGTCATTAAAACTTTTACTTTAGAAAAAACAATACAACTAATAGAACTAATAGATTTTAAATATTATATTACTAATGGTGCTATAAAAGATTTATTTGAAAGTTATAGAAATGAAATATTAAAAAATGTACCTGAATTTTGGATAAGCAACTTTGAACCAATTAATGATGATTGTTCTTTTGATGATTATGTAAAAGAAGTAAATGAAATTAGAAGAAAATATGAAAAAATTGATAAAAGCTTAAATCAAATTATATTATCTATGTTTAAAGATAAAAATGTTAATAGTAAAATATTAGAAGAGATTTTTGATGTAAAAGAAATAATAATTAAAGAAATTATTGATAAAAAAATTACATTAGATGATGGTATATATAAATTACAAGCTGAAATAAAGACAAGAATTTTAAAAGATGAAGAATTAAATAATAAAATGTGGGATACTTATAAAGCAATAATGAACAACTTTAACAAAAGAATGATGAAGTTAAAACCAACAGATACAGAAGATATTGATATCGCTATGAATGTATTTAATAGAGCTATGACTAAATTAAAAGCCGTTCAATTTGGTACTGAAGATGAAAAAGTTTTAGGTATTCTTGGTAATTTAGCTTTTACAAATGATGATGAGCTTAAAGAAAGTGAATATGAATTATATATTACAGCCAATTTTTCTGATAATGAAGAAACTGAGATTGTTTTGAAAAAGGGTGAAGTAGGAAATTTTGTATCTTTTTTAAAGAAGTTCCCATCTGGCATGGCAGAAGAAGTTTTTATGACTAAAGAAGGGTTTTATAAAAAATATAATAATTTTAAAGATGTTTTAAAAGATTTGAATTTCTTAGGTGATAAAGGTTATATTCAATATTTAAATACAAAATTTATAACTACAGCATTATATTATTATGAAAATACTGGTTGTTATATTCTTTTAACAGAAAATGATAAAATATTACTAGTGAGTTTTAATGAATTCCATTCATTAAATACTCATGCAACGGATACTGCTAGTAGAACATATAAAGATAAGCAAGCGTTATATGATAGAATTTATAATAGTTTCTTTAATAGCAAAAAAGAAATAAAGTTTAAAAATAATGAAAATAATATATTAAAAAGAGAAAAGAATAAATAAAATATCTAGACAAAAAACAAAGAAAGAAGAGAGAAAATGAAGGAAAATATGTACAGAGACATTTATAAAATGTTGGTAGATAAACTAAAAAATAGATTGATGGAATTGCAATCAACCGATTTAGAAGAAATTAATAATGCCTTGCAAACATTTAATAAAGCTATGGTTATATTAAAAGCTGTTCAATTGGGTACTGAAGATGAAAAGGTTTTAGGGACTCTTGGAAGTTTAACATTTATAGGTAAAGACGAAATACATGAAGATTATAAATATGAATTATATATATCAGCTAAAGTTTCTGAAGATGAGGTTCCTGAAATTGTTTTAAAAAATGGCATAGTTGGTAATTTTGTATCTTATTTAAAGAAAAGCAACAATGGTACGGAACCAACAGAGACATTCTATATGTCTAGTTATAAATTTTATGAAAAATATCGTAAGTTTACAGAATATTTAAAACAAGCATATTTTTATGGAAAGCGTTGTTCCGTAAAAGAAACATCAAGTGATGCAACATTGTTGTATTTTTATGAAAATATAATTATTGTTTCGATTTTAAAGGATGCAAATGTAATTGTTGCAAAATATAGTGATATTTCGATTGAAATCCCTTATATTTGTGATTTTGCTGCTAGAAAATATAAAGATGAACAAATGCTTTATGATAAAATCTATAATAGTTTCTTTGAAAGAGAAGAAGATATAAAGTTAAAACGTGAGAAAAATAAATAAAATATCTAGACAAATGATTAAAAAAGTAGTATATTTTAATTATGATTTATTTGGTAAACCAGTAGGTAACTGATAGTTTATAGAGAACTAGTGGATGGTGAAAACTAGTAACTTAAGTTATTGAAGATAGTACCTTGAAAGTAAACGGGTAAGCCCGATATAGCAAATTAAGATGCATAGAATTCTATGAATTAAGGTGGCACCGCGGGTTATACTCGTCCTTAAGCTAAATTAATTTATAGAATTTTTTATATTTATGGAGGAGTAAAAAATATGAAAGAAAATATGTACAGAGATATTTATTGTGGAGAAGTAAATTCTTCATATATTGGTAAAAATATTAGGTTAGCAGGATGGGTTAATAGTATTAGAAATCTTGGTAATTTAGTATTTATTACGCTAAGAGATGAAACAGGTATTGTGCAATTAATATCTGAAGATGTAGAAAAATATAAAAATTTACATCGTGAAGCAACAGTTACAATTACTGGGGTAGTTGAGGCTAGAACGCCAGATATGGTTAACAAAAACATGAAAACTGGAGAAATTGAAGTTAGACTTGAGACGCTTGAAGTTCTTGGGGATTGTATAAATGTTTTACCACTTGAAATTAATAAATCTAAAGAATCTAATGAAGATACAAGACTTAAATATCGTTATCTAGATTTAAGAAATAAAGAAGTTCATGATAATATTATATTTAGAAGTAAGATTATGGATTTCTTAAGAAAAACAATGAAAGAAATGGACTTTTTAGAAGTGCAAACACCAATTATTACAGCAACAAGTCCAGAAGGAGCTAGAGACTTTATAATTCCATCAAGAAAATTTGCAGGTAAGTTTTATGCCCTTCCTCAATCACCACAAATCTTTAAACAATTATTAATGGTATCTGGATTTAATAAATATTTCCAAATAGCACCATGTTTTAGAGATGAAGACCCAAGAAGTGATAGATTGTATGGTGAATTTTATCAACTTGACTTTGAAATGAGTTTTGCAACTGATGAAGATGTTTATAAAGTTGGTGAAAAAGTATTTTATGATGTATTTAGTACATTTAGTGACAAATATGTAAGTCCAGCACCTTTTAGAAGAATTAAATTTAAAGATGCAATATTAAAATATGGTAGTGATAAACCAGACTTAAGAAATCCATTAATAATTGAAGATATATCTGATATAATGGGTAAAAGTGATTTTGCACCATTTAAAGATACTGTTGTTAGATGTATTAAAGTAGAAAATATTGAAAAATCTAATTCATGGTATAAATCTATGGAAGAGTATGTAAAAGGAATTCATGGTAATTTAGGTTATATTCAAGTAAAGGAAGGTATGGAATTAAAATCATCTTTAACTAAGTTTATGAGTGATGAAGTAAAGAATGAATTAATTGAAAAAATGAATTTACATGAAAATGATGCCTTATTTATTGTTGCAGATAAAAACAGATGTGCAAGAATAATGGGTAATCTGCGTACTAAATTAGGTCAAGAGCTAGACCTAATTGATAAAAATAGATATGAATTTTGTATTATAAATGATTTTCCATTCTATGAAGAAAACGAAGAAACTGGAGCAATTGAATTTTCACACAATCCATTTAGTATGCCAAAAGGTGGGTTAGATGCCCTAAATAATAAAAATCCATTTGAAATTGAAGCGTTCCAATATGACTTTGTTTGTAATGGTTATGAAATGGCTTCTGGTGGAGTTCGTAATCATTCTCCAGAAATACTTAAAAAAGCCTTTGAACTTGTTGGTTATGGTGAAGATATTGTAAGAAGTAAATTCCCAAGTTTATATGAAGCATTTAAATATGGAGCACCTCCACATGCTGGTATGGCTCCTGGTATTGATAGAATTATTATGTTATTAAAAGATGAAGAAAATATCAGAGAAATAGTACCATTCCCAATCGGTGCAAACGGAGCTGATGCTATGATGGGTTGTCCTAGTGAAGCTTTCCCAGAACAATTAAAAGAAGCTCATATTAAACTAGATATATAAGAGGGAAAAATATGTTAAGAAGGGTTGATTTACAAGATTTAGAATTATCAAGAGCATATTTCCATTTTAATCAAATAAGTAATTTAGGAAGAATTGAAAAAGACAATTTAACAAGTAAGCAAGCAGATTGTAGTGCTTTACTTAAAGAAACAAGAAGAATATATTTTTCTACCGGTGTAAGTGGTATATTAAAGTTCCATGATGTCTATTTAAAATGGAGAATGAATGAAATCTTTGGTAAGAAAGCTATTGAAAATAAATATGATGATAATTTAAAGAAAACTAAAATTTATGAATGGAATAGAACTTTTATAACTAAAGAATATAAAAAAGATGATTATAGAAAAAATATTGTTTTTACAAAATATTACCATGATATGCTAGAATATTGTTATATGGTATTAAATGTATCAAATGGTTGTGATTATAATAGATTAGAATATGATGAAATAAAAACAAAATTTAATCATGATGAAGATTCAACAGATTATTTAATTATGAAAGAAATATATGGTGAATATAGTAATTTTGATAGCAAAATGATGGATTCATGGAATATGTCTACTTTCAGAGGAAGATATGTTGCTACGAAAGATATTAGAGTTGTAACACTAGATAATAAAGATGCTAATGTTATAGATATTTTAAAATATGTATATGATAATTATAAAGATACAGAGTATGATTTATTAGATGATTTTATGCTTTGGCTTAAGACTAATGAAGGAAAGTAGAAATACTTTCTTTTTAATATAAAAAGATATGTTATTTTATTTTGATGCTCTTGGTTTATGAAAACTATTTAAATATTAAAATTTCAATAATTTAATCATTATTTTTGTAAAATTTTGGGAAATAGTATTCTATTTCCTTTTTAAATATGGTAAAATAAAGAGTAATTGAAAGGACTGATATTTATGATATTAAGTGGTAAGAAAGCAAGATTATATAATTATTTAATAGAAATATTAAATCAACATATGGATAATTACAATTATGAGTTTGTTATTGGAGAAACTAATGCTAATAAATATTATACTAATGATTTAAAAAATATAGAAATACATGTAAAAAATTCTCTTGATAAAATAAGTGATGCTGAAGTAATAAGTCTTGGATATAACCTATTTAAAAGAATGGGTTTAGAAAATGTAGAAATACTTATAAATAAAGATAATGAAATGAATGATATTCTTGATATGCTAGAAATATATTACATTAATGATGATAGTGATATCTTAAGTTGGTCATATATGTATGAAGATGCTATTTTAGGTGTTGGTAGTAAAAATAGTAATGAAATAACTGTTAAAATAAATATAGAAATTTTAATTAATGCTGTAATGAATATTATCAGAGATAATGCCTTAGATGTAAATATTGATGTTAGTGTTATTGGTGTTAGTGAAGAAGAAAGCTATCATGCTTTAAAAATAGCTCAAGATTTAAGAATTAATAATATAAATTGTGTTATAAATGAAAAAGTAAATAGTAAGTTTAATATTTTATTAGATGAAGAAGACTTAAATAAAGGAATTATTAGTATAAAAGATAATTATACTGAAGAAGTAATAAAAATAGATGAAGCAGATGTTTTAGAATATATATTAGGTAATGTATAGAGAGGTTAATATGGATTATATAAATAAAATAGTTATAAATTGGATACTTTACAATAACGAAGTAACATATAACAATGAAGTAAGAAAAAGTATTATTAAATATGTTTTAAAAAATAGTAAAAGAGCCTTGGATGTTGTATCATTTCTTTATTGCTTAGGAAAAGATAGTACAAATATTATAAATGCAAGTAAAAAGGGAAAACTAAATAAGTATATGTCTAATTATTTTTCATCAGATGAAGATTTAGAGTTAATGAGATATTTATTTTTAGGAGATAATGCTAATAAATATAAAGATAATGTTGCAATAGATAATAGTTATTTAGAAAATTTATTAATTAAATTTGTTAATAAAATGAATTTATTTAAGAAAGATACTTTAGAATATGAAATGTTTTTAAGTTTAATAAAAAATAGATGTGAAGATGTAATGGATGCTTTATTTATCATGGAATTTTTAAATATAAACATTATTGCTGGTATTAGAAGTTCTTTTAAAAGAGGTAGTGTTGATGCAGATTTAGATAAGTTAATGACTATAGTTAGAAATGTTAAAATAGAATTAAATAGTGAATATCATGCAATGAAGAATGTATTTATATTATCTTTAGAAGAAGAATTAAGTAATACTCATGCTGATATAGAAAATGAATTTTATGGCTTTGAAGAACGTGCATATATAGAAGAATGGTTAAATTTTGGTATTGGAAAAAATGAAAATATTTTGTTAAATTGGTGGAAAAGTGTTAGTGATTTTAAAGAAAATACTAACGAATTTAATAAAGTAAAAAATTATATTTTAAGTAATATGAATGATTTTTTAGAAGCATTAATGGCTATGTATACATTAGGAATTAATATAAGTAGAAGTATTAATATCTCCTTAATGGGAGAAAATAATGATTTTGAAGATTTAATTAATCAATATAAACTAGCAGGAATTAATTTAAAAATGCAGTTTAAAGATAGTTATAAAAAAGAAGATTTTATTGAAATATTAAGTAGTAATTTAAAAAGAAAGAGGGAAGTAAAATGACAATTAAAGAATTACAAAAAGATAGTGAAAAATATTTAGATAAAGAA
Organism: Firmicutes bacterium CAG:460; assembly: GCA_000437355.1. Classification (GTDB taxonomy): domain Bacteria; phylum Bacillota_I; class Bacilli_A; order RF39; family UBA660; genus Onthocola_B. The sequence goes on along the minus strand of FR899775.1, from coordinate 54,264 downwards.
ATAGAAGTCAGTGGTTGGATTAGAAATCATAGACCTCAAAAAGAGTTTGGGTTTATAGATTTTTCGGATGGTACAAGTTTTAAACATCTACAAGTAGTTTATACAAATGAACTTAAAGATTTTAGTGAATTAACTAAATTACATAATGGTTCAAGTATTAAAGTAGTTGGGGATTTTGTTAAATCTGAAGGTAGTGGACAAGATTATGAATTAAAAGCAAAATCTATTGAACTTTTAGGTGATTGTCCAGAAGATTATCCTTTGCAACCTAAAAAACATAGTATGGAATTTTTAAGAAGTATAGCTTATCTTAGACCAAGAGCTAATACATTTCAAGCAGTATTTAGAGTAAGAAGTGTAGCTGCTTATGCAATACATAAATATTTTCAAGATAGAAACTATATTTATGTACATACACCACTTTTAACAACTGCCGATTGTGAAGGTTCTGACCAAATGTTTAAAGTAACAACATTTGATTTTGATAATCTACCTAAAAAAGATGGTAAAGTTGATTTTAGTAAAGATTTATTTAATAAAAAGACATTTATTACAGGTTCAGGACAATTACATGGGGAAACATTTGCTTTATCATTTAGTAAAATTTATACTTTTGGACCAACATTTAGATGCGAAAACTCAAACACTAAAACACATGCAAATGAATTTTGGATGATTGAACCTGAAATTGCTTTTGCAGATATAAATGATTTAATGGATATTGAAGAAGATTTCTTAAAATACATTGTTAAATATGTTTTAGATACATGTCCAGATGAAATAGAATTCTTTGATAAATTTGTAGAAAAAGGATTAAAAGAAAAATTAGAAAAAGTAGTAAATAGTACTTTTGTTAGAATTGACCACAAAGATGTAATTGATTTACTTAAAAATAGCGGTGAAAAATGGGAATTTGAACCAAGTTATGAAGAAGATATAGCTAAAGAACACGAAAGATGGTTAACAAATCATTTTAATGTTCCGGTATTTGTTAAAAATTGGCCAGCTGGAATTAAAGCATACTACATGAAATTAAATGAAGATGGTAAAACTGTTGCTGGTGTAGACTTAGAAGTTCCTGGAGCTGGTGAACTTATCGGTGGTTCTCAAAGAGAAGAAAAATTAGATGTTTTACTAGCTAGAATGAAAGAACTAGGTGTAGAAGAAGAAAGTATTGAATGGTATGTAAATTTAAGAAGATATGGTGGATGTATCCATTCTGGATTTGGTATGGGATTTGAAAGACTAATTATGTATCTAACAGGTATTGAAAATATTCGCGATGTTATTCCATATCCAAGAACACCAGGTTCATGCGAATTTTAAGGGGGCTTTATGGGTAAGATTATTGCAATTGTTGGAATGTGTGGCAGTGGAAAATCCGTAGCTTGTGATTATTTGGAGAATTTAGGTTATAAAAAAGTTTATTTTGGGGGAGTTACTATGGACAAGTTAAAAGAAATTGGTCTTGAAATAACTCCAGACAATGAGAAAATGATGCGTGAAAAATTACGTCAAGATTTAGGAATGGGTGCTTATGCTAAGGTACTGCTACCTAAAATAAAAGAATTATCTATAAATAATAACGTTGTTTTAGATGGGCTTTATTCCTGGGATGAACTTGTTATATTAAATAATGAATTTAAAATGACTACAATTGCAGTAGTTGCTGATAAAAAATTACGTTACGAAAGACTAGAAAAAAGGGTAGTTAGACCTTTTAGTAAAAGTGATGCAATTAAAAGAGATGTTTCAGAAATAGAAAATATAGCTAAGGCTGGTCCGATAGCTTATGCTGATTATTATATATTTAATAATGGCACAATAAACGATTTTCATAATCGACTTGCTGAAATATTAAGTGATTTAGGAAGTGATAATTTTGAGTAAATTTACAAGTGAAATGGTTGATATGTATGCTGAAAAACTACTTATTGGCCTTACAAAAGAAGAAAATGAAATGGTTTTAAATGAGTTTGATGTTATAGAAAATACCATGGAAAAAATAGCAAATATGCCTGGGATAGAAAAAGTTGAACCAATGACACACGCTCTAGATGATTTTTCATTTACTTTAAGAGAAGATATAATTAAAGACAGTACTCCAGTAGAAGAATTATTACAAAATTGTGATTCTTATGAAGATGATTTAGTAAGTGTTCCAAAGGTGGTGGGCTAATGAATTATGGTATTATAAAACTTCATGAAATGTTAAAAAATAATGAAATAACTGTTGAAGAATTAGTTAATGATTCATTAAAAAAAGCACATGAATTACAAGAAAAATGTAATGCTTTTGTTACAATTATGGATGATACCAAAGTTGAAGTTAATGATAACCTCCTAAGTGGTATTCCTTATGGAATTAAAGATAATTATTCTACAAAAGGTATTTTATCAACTGGTTCAAGTAATACTTTAAAAGATTATGTACCTTTTTTTGATGCAACTGCTGTAGCCAACTTAAAGAAAAATGGAGCTGTAGGTATAGCTAAGACTGCATTAGATGAATTTGGTATGGGAGGCACAGGTTTAACTGCTCACACTGGTATTATCAAAAACCCTTGGGATACAACAAGAATTTGTGGGGGCTCATCAGCAGGTTCAGCTTGTAGTGTTGCTTATGGGGTTTATCCTTATGCTTTAGGAAGTGACACTGGAGACTCTATTCGTAAACCAGCAGGTTATTGTGGAATTGTTGGATATAAACCAACTTATGGTATGATTTCTAGATTTGGTTTGTTTCCATTTGCATCAAGCTTAGATACTTGTGGTGTTTTAACAAGAAGTGTTGAAGATGCTGCTATTGTTGTTGATGGCATGAAAGGCATTGATGAAAACGACCAAACAAGTTGGAACTCTAGCAATATAAATTTATATAATGATTTATCTAAAGATGTAAAAGGTAAAAAAATGTTTTATATAAAAGAAATTACTGATATAAGTAACTATCCACATGCTTCAAATGAATTAAAGATGCATTTAGAAAATTATCAAAAAGCCTTAGAAAAGCTAAGAAATATTGGTGTTACTGTTGAAGAAGTATCAATTGATAAAACTCTTCTTAGTGTAATACCTGGTGTTTATGTTTGTATTTCATGTGCTGAAGCAACAAGTAATATGTCTAATTTAACAGGTATTTCTTTTGGTCCACGAGGAAATGGCGAAAATGTTATGGATATGATTAAAGATTATCGTACTAAAGGGTTTTCACCATTAATTAAAAGAAGATTTGTAATTGGTTCTTATGTTTTACAAAAAGAAAATCAAGAAAGATATTTCTTAAATGCTTGTCGTGTTAGAAGATTAATTGTAGATAAATTTAAAAGTTTATTTAAAGAATACGATGGCTTTATTTTACCTGTAGGTAGTGGAGTAGCTCCATTAATTGAAGGTTTAAATGAAAAAGTTGATGATGATGAATTAGCTATTTTAGAAAATCATTTACAAATAGGTAATTTCGGAGGTTTTCCATCAATTACAATTCCAAATGGTTTTATAAATGGACTACCTGTTGGAATTAATATTACCGGTAATTGCTATGATGATCAAACAGTTTTAAATTTAGCATATGCCCTAGAAGATTTAATGGATTATAAAAATATGGTTGTAGGTGATAAAAATGAGTAAATATAAAGCAGTTATTGGACTAGAAATGCATTGTGAAATGAAAAGTAATACGAAAGTATTTTCTAGTGCTAAAAATAGTTATAGTGATATTGCCAATATTAACGTTAATCCTGTAGATATGGCATTTCCAGGTATCTTGCCAGTACTAAATAAAGAATGCGTAAGAAAAGCTATCATGGCAGCTTTAATCCTAAATTGTAAAGTTCCAGAATATATGTACTTTGATAGAAAAAATTATTATTACCCAGATTTACCAAAAGGATATCAAATTACTCAATTACATGACCCAGTTGGTGTTAATGGTTCAATTAAGATTGATTGTAATGGTGTTACTAAAGAAATTAAAATCCATGATATTCACCTTGAAGAAGATGCAGCATCAATGGAACATTTTAGTGATGTATCATTAATTAATTATAATAGAGCAGGAGTTCCTTTACTAGAACTTGTTACTGAGCCTTGTATTGAGTCACCAGAAGAAGCTGTTGCATTCCTTGAAGAAATGCGAAGAATATATCAATATGCTGATATATCTGAAGCAGATACCAAAAAAGGTCAAATAAGATGCGATGTCAATGTTTCAATAATGGATAAAGATAGTAATGAACTAGGAACAAAGGTTGAAGTTAAAAATGTTAATTCTTTTGGAAATGTTTATGAAACTATTAAATATGAAATAGAAAGACAAAGCAAATTAAAAGATGAAGGAAGATATGATGAAGTTGTTCAAGAAACCAGAAGATTTGATGAAGAAACCGGAACAACTATAAGAATGCGTACTAAAGCTGATGCTATCGATTATAAGTATTTTGTGGAACCAAATATTCCAAAATTTAAAATAGATAGTAATTTGGTTGAAGAAATAAAAAAATGTATTCCTGTCTTACCAAACGAAAGAAAAATAAAATATATAAATGAATATGGTTTAAGTGAATATGATGCGAATATTATTATAAAAAATAAAGAATATGCTGATTATTTTGAAGAATGTGTAAGTTTAGGTATGGATAAAAAAATAGTTGCCAACTACTTAATTGTACAAATTATTGCTTATTTAAATAAAGAAGCTATTAGTTTAAATGAATTTTATTTAAAACCAAATTTATTAAATCAAATAATTAGTGAATTAGAAAAAGGTAATATTTCTTCTAAACAAGCTAAAGATATATTTAATAAAGCTTTAGAAGAAGAAAAAGAACCTAAAAACTTTATTAGTAAAGATAATGCCCAAATATCTGATAGTAATGAGCTTACTATCATTATAGATAATATATTAAAAAATAATACCTCACAAGTAGAAGCTTATAAGGGTGGTAAAACAAACTTATTTGATTACTTTGTAGGTCAAGTAATGAAAGAAACTAGAGGAAAAGCAAATCCAAGTTTAACTAAAGAAATATTAAAAGACAAGTTAGATAATTAACTTGTCTTATTTTATTTCTAGAGGAACTTTTTCCTCTTTCTCTTATAGCTTTTTTAATTCTTCCATTAACTCTTCATTTATTCTTAATGGATATGAATTTATAATTTTCATTTTATCACTTGCTTTCTACCTAAAATGATATCAATTTGATATTTACTAATTATAAAATATGTAGTAAAATTAAATAGTAGAGTAGACATTACATAAAATGACAAATTATTTAAAAGAAATTTGTTATGATAATAAAGAGGAGCGTAGTTATGAAAAAAATGAAAATATATCATATATTAATTTGGGTTATTTTGTTAATATTAGTTATAGTTTTGTCTAATAGTATAACTAATAATATTTATTGTGGAAAAGAAAATAAATTTGACAATAATCTTCTTTCTATTATGATAGAAACTGGTGAGGCTTCTGGACAATACGAAAAATCTAATAATAGTTTATGGCCCACTGGTGATTATGTTTTTAATGCAGAACTATCTAGGTGTGAAAATGGTTCAACATTAAATTGGATAGATGCAAAAAAAGCTGTGGAGTATTCAGGAAACCTAAGTGACAAATGCTATATTTATTTTGATTATGTTCCACCGGTTAAATTAACTAATTATATCACTTCAAAATATACAGGAACACAAGGAGAAAATGGTATTTATTATCATGAAAGCAATTTAACCAATGGAGCAGGAGATAACTCATATAGATTTGCTGGTGGTGATTATCAATTAACATTAAAGGCAACATCAGCAGGATTAAAAACTGTTATAACAAGTGTAAAAACCGCATCTGACGGAGTAATAAATTTTTATTGTAATGGAACAAAACAATATGTTGGATTTACTTGCACTTCAACTTATACCAGATATTATAGTTTGCAATATGATACATCAAATACTCAGTATCAATCATATAAAGAAGCCTTAGCAAAAGCAGTAGCGGACGGATATTTAACACAAAATAATATTAAAAACTTTGTATGTTTTGGAACAAATGAAAGTCCATGCCCAACAGAAAACTTATATCGAATAATTGGTGTAATTGATAACAAAATTAAATTAATAAAATATGATTATGCAACAAGTGCAATTCTTGGAACGAATGGTGGATATAACAATAACACACAAGTATTTTACTATTCAGGAGACAAAGAAAGTCAAGATAATATAGAATGGTATACTTGGAATAAAACTACTAAAACTAATTCATGGAGTGATGCTGAATTAAATACAATAAATCTAAATACAAATTACTTAAATAATTTAGGTAGTGATTGGTCAAACAAAATAGTCACAACAACCTGGCAAGTTGGAGGTAATACTTTAGCAAAAATTGGAAGAACAACAATGAACCTTGTTTATCAAAATGAAGTTAAAACTCCAGCAACATCGACTACTTATGATGCCAAAATAGGTTTAATGTATATCAGTGATTATGGTTATGCTGCAAACCCTAAATACTGGACTTATCAAGAATATAATTCATCTGATGCAACTAAAGATTATAGTGCCGCTGCAGAAGCAAACTGGATGTATGGTGGATTTTATGATTGGATAATTACTAGGCTTTCAGATTATACTAATGTAGTAATGCGTACACTTGCAAGTGGTAATGTTGGATCAACTACCACATACGATGCAACAGCAAGTGTTAGAATGGTGTTTAATTTAGATGAAAACGTTATATATAAATCAGGTCTTGGAACTCAAGATAATCCAATAATTTTAAATTAATTAAATTTGAGTAAAAGTTAATAAAATACTTTTGCTTTTTTTCTTTCTGTGATATAATTTAAATATACTAAAGGGATGTGTGATATATGTTTGGTAAAATTATGTATATTGGTGAGTCTGAAGCTCATGTAGAAAACTTAATTAAAGATGCCAATGCTGCTGATTTGATGAATGTTAATGTCATTTTTGAAGATAGCAGAGGATGTATTCTAGGTGAAGTTGAAGAAATAAATAGTGATGTAATAAAAATTCGTTTTTTAGGTGAATATATTAATGGAAAATATGTAAATGGTGTTTTAAGAAAACCATTGTTGTCATCTAAAATTAGGATGATTACTAAAAATGAGTTAACTGAATTAGTTGGAACATATAGTGCTAGTAGCTTTGTTTTAGGAGAAAGTGCAATATATAAAGGATTTAATATATATCCAAGTATTAATAGTTTATTTTCCAATCATTTAGCAATCTTTGGTAATAGTGGTTCAGGCAAATCGTGTGGAGTAGCTAGAATAGTTCAAAATTTATTTTCAAGCATGTATCAGGTACAATATAATGCTAATATCTTTATTTTTGATGCTTTCGGAGAATATAAAAATGCTTTTGGCAAATTAAATGAAATAAATAGTAATTATTCATATAAATTTATTACAAGTAATCCTCATGATGAAAATGATAATTTATTAAAAATACCAGTTTGTTTACTTACTTTAGATGACATAGCTTTATTATTACAAGCAAATAATCATGCTCAATTGCCAATTATTGAAAATATGATTAAACTTGCCAAAATATTTTCAACTAATACGGAAGAAGCTAAAGATTATAAAAACCATTTAATAGCTAAAGCATTACTTGCAGTTTTATTTAGTAATGAAACAATATCAAGTAAGAAAAATGAAATTTTTACAATAATTGAAGTATGTAATACACCAGAATTTAATTTTGATACAGTAATTCCAGGTTTAGGATATACTAGAACATTTAGTGAATGTTTTGAAATAGATAGTAATGGTAATTTTGGTGAGTCTGTTTTAATAACTAATTACATTTTAAGTAAACTAAACGATAATTTAGATAACATTAAAGCTCCGGATTATGTTAATTATAGTATAAAAGATTTAGCATCATCCCTAGAATTTACTTTAATTAGTGAAGGCTTCTTACACAATCAAAACTTACATGATGATGCTGTTATCCTAAGAGTTAGACTTAATGGTATCATAAATAGTAGACTTAATGATTATTTCTCAGATGAATTAATAAATATTCCTGATTATATTAAATCATTAATAGATAATAATGGCAAAAAAGCTCAAATAATAAATATAAATTTAGAAGATGTTGATGATATTTATGCCAAAGTATTTGTTAAGATTTTCTCTAGAATTTTATTTGATTATGCAAAATCAAGTGAAAAAAGAGCATCAATGCCATTTCACTTATTCTTAGAAGAAGCTCATAGATATATTCAAAAAGATAATGATACATTCCTGCTTGGATATAACATATTTGATAGAATTGCTAAAGAAGGGCGTAAATATGGGGTTATACTTGATATTATAAGTCAAAGACCCGTAGAAATTAGTGATACAGTTATTGCCCAATGTAATAATTTCTTAATATTTAAGATGACCCATCCTCTAGACATAAAATATATTGGAGAAATGTTACCAAATATCAGTCAAGATATCTTAGACAAGCAAAAAGTATTACAACCAGGTACTTGTGTATGTTTCGGCGGAGCCTTCAAAATACCAATGATTGTTAAGTTAGAAATGCCAAATCCAATGCCTTACAGTAGCAATTGTGATGTAAGCAACTGTTGGAAAATGGAAAATAACCCTGGAAATATTGAAGAATTTATTTAATATAATATAGTAGAAGTATTAATTTGTAATACTTCTATTTTGTTTTATTATATAGCTTTTGCCATGTAAATTTGCATTTTTAATAAAAATATGGTATAATAGACAATGTATTCGTTAAAGGAGAGTATATAAATATATGATAAATTATATAAAAACCAATATGAAAAGGATACTTGTGATTATTGGTGTACTTGTGGGAGTAGTAATATTATTACAACCAAGTGGTACAAAACATCTTGAGGTAGAACATGAAGTAGAAAACGGTGTTCCCCTGGAAAGCTTAAATAAGATATCTTACGAAGACACCATTGATTTAACATTAAAAGAACATCAAGATTCAATTACATTCTTAGCAGAAACATTCCAAATAAATGAAGAAATATTAACTGAAAAGTTAACAAGTAACTTCAAGGAATTAAATCTTGCTGAAAGTAATGAAAATTTTGATAAAATAGTTGTAGATTACTTATTTAAACTTGAAGAAAGTGAAAAAACACTATTTAATAATAAGAGAACAAATGGTAATAAAGATAAGGATTATATTGTAAAATTAGTTAAATATTTTAGTAATATTTATGATAATGTTGACTTTAGTATAGCTGCTGGTATTGCTAAAGTAGAATCTGGTTATACATCAAAATATATGTTAAATAAAAACAATATATTTGGTGGTATGTATAATGGTAACTTAATTGGTTATAAAAATATTGAGTATGGTACTTTAAAATTTATAAAATTATTAAGTGAAGGATACTTTGGTAAAGGCCTTGTAACAGTTGAAGATATAGGTCGTGTATATAATCCGATGATTAATGAGTCTGGAGTAAAAACTGCTAAACCAACCTGGGTTTATAATGTAACTCTTGCTATGGAAGACTTTATAGAAGTTGAAGCTGTTGATACAACTTTACTGTTAAGTTTAAAAAATGTTTAGTAAGACTTGTTAAATGATTATTAATTTGATATAATTAAGATACCTAAAGGGTAAATGTCTATGTCAATATAAAACCGACTAGATAGATAATAAGGGAATCTAATTGAATTATGGTGTAGAAGACTTAACCATTAAGTGAGTAAGGATCCTAAAATAGTTCATGTGATGCCCACCTCGCGAGAGCGGGTTTTTATCAATGCATGGCAACCTTTGGGTTTTCTTTTGGAGGAAAATTATGTTTGATAGATTAGAATTACTTATTGGAAAAGAAAATTTAGATAAGTTAAGCAAAATTAATGTTTTAATTGTAGGTATTGGTGGAGTAGGTGGTACTGCTTTAGAAGCTTTAGTTCGAAGTGGTATTAAAAACATTACTATCATAGACTTTGATGTTTTTGCTGAAAGTAACTTAAATAGACAAATACTTGCAACATATAATGATATTGGGTCTTTTAAAGTAGATGTTGGTATAAAAAGATGTAAAAGTATTAATCCAAATGTCAATATTACTGGTTTTAAAATGCGTTTGAATGAAGAGAATATCAATACAATTGGGCATTTTGATTATATTATTGATGCTTGTGATGATGTAAACGCTAAACTTTTATTAATAGAATATGCAGGCAAAGAAAATATCTCATTAATTAGTTCAATGGGCACTGGTAAAAGACTTAATCCAAGTAATGTAATTATTACAAGACTAGATAAGACAAGCAATGATAAACTAGCTAAAAAAATAAGATACGAAGCTAGAAAAAGAGGTTTAAGTTTAAAAATACCTGTTGTATGTTCTAAAGAAGATATAATAAATAATGATAGAGTTGTTGCATCAAGTATATTTGTACCTTCAACAGCAGGTTTAATGCTTGCTTATTATATAATAGAAAAAGTAATCAACGAATGATTACTTTTTTGTTACTAAGAATTTAGCTAATGTATTAGCATCAACACCATTATATACAATATCATATATAGTAGTAATAAGTTCTATTTCAATACCTTTCTTTTGAAGCATTTTATAAACAATTTCTAAAGTGTTATAACCTTCAACTGTGTGAGTAGCTAAATACTCATTTATTTTATTTTGGTCTTTAGTACTTCCAATAATTACCCCAAAACTAAAGTTTCTACTTTTAGTACTTGTACAAGTAAGCATTAAATCCCCAACACCAGCAAAAGATAAAATAGTTTTTGGGTTACCACCAAATATTTTAATAATATCCTTTATATCATGTAATGATTCATTTATTAAAAAACTTTGGGTAGAATTACTATAACCTAATCCGCTTAAAATACCTGATGCAATAGCAATAACATTTTTAATTGAACCACACATTTGAATACCAATCATATCCTTTGAAGGTCTTAGTTTTAATGTATCATTTGCTAAAGTATTTAATACATATTCTTTAGCTTTTTTAGTTTTTGATGCTAGTGCCAAAGCTACTGGTTCATTATTTAAGATATCTACAGCAAAAGTTGGACCAGATATAACAGCAATATTATTAGTTTTTAAAGCGTTTTTAACAATATTTGATAATAATTCTTCACGAGATTCTTCAATACCTTTACTAGCAATACAAACTGGTATTTTAGGATTATAATATGGTTTCATTTGTTTAGTTACAATATCAACATATTTACTTGCAGTAATAATATATATAAGATTAGTATTTTCTAATGTATCTTCCATACTAGCACTTATTTTGATATTTTTAGGTAATTTTGTATCAAAAACAGATGCTACTTTTTTTGTCTTTTTATATTCTTCATACTTTTCGTTATTTTCTGTCCATATAACTATTTCATTTTCGTCTTTTTTAGCTAACATTTTGCTTATTGCAAGACTGTAAACCCCAAGACCTATAACACTTATTTTCATTATTCATTCCTCATTTCTTCATGTAATTTATTTAAACTTTGTTCTATTTTATTATTTTTAGGTCGATAATATTTTTTTCCAATTAAGTTTTTTGGCATATAATTTTGTTTAACCCAGTCATTCGGATAATTGTGTGGATACAAATAATCCGGACTTGATGTTTTAATATTATCAGGAACATTTCCAGTATTTCCTTTTCTAATATCATTTATTGCTTCATCTAAGGCTAGGTGAGAGCTATTACTTTTCGGTGATAATGCCATTTCAACCACAATTTGTCCGAGTGGAATACGAGCTTCAGGCAATCCAACTAATTCTGCAGCACTTATTGCTGCCATAACTCTTGGTCCAATTCCTGGATTAGCCATGCCAATATCTTCATAAGCTATAACGCTTAAACGTCGATAAATACTATCTAAATCCTCGGCTTCAATTAATCTAGCCAAATAATGAAGGGACGCATCAACATCACTACCACGAATAGATTTTTGTAAAGCACTAAGTACATCATAATGACCATCACCATCTTTATCATGAAAAAATACTGGTTTATTATTAATCTTTTTAATATCTTCTAAAGTTATTTTCTTATCACTAGAGTAATATGCAACTTCAAGTAGATTTAAAGCAAAACGCATATCTCCACTAGCAAGATTAGCAACATAATCTATAGCATCTTTATCAATTTTAATATTATCAAGTTTTGGTAATGCTTTATTTAAACCATCAATAATATCTTCTTTAGATAGTTCATGTAATTCAAATATTTGACATCTACTTCTAATAGCAGGATTAATTTTATGATATGGATTAGATGTAGTAAGACCGATTAGAATAATTGTTCCATTTTCAATATAAGGAAGTAATAAATCTTGTTTATCTTTATTCATTCTATGAATTTCATCAATTATTAAAACCATATCTCCATACATTTTAGCTTCCATAATCGCTGTATCAAAATCACTTTTATTATTAACTGTAGCATTTAAAAACTTATAATGCATTTCAAGTTCACTAACTAAAGCAGTAGCAATACTAGTTTTTCCAATACCTGGTTTTCCATAGAAAATCATTGAAAAAAGTTTCTTGTTTTTTACAAGATTAGTAAGTATTTTTCCTTCACCAACTAAATGTTTTTGACCAATAATGTCATCTATTTTTTTAGGTCTTAATTTATCTGCTAAAATTTCCATAATATCACGTAAATAATTATAGCACATTTTCTATTTTTTTGATACAATATATTTAGAAATTAGGTGATAAAAATTGCGAAATATTATAAGTAATATAACAGATGGAAGTACAAAAGACTTTTTAGAATATTTAAAATATGAAAGAAGAGTATCTGTTAACACCGTTGATTCTTACGGAGAAAACCTTTTATTATTAAAAAATTACACTAATAAAGATTTAATTAGTTTAAAAAAAGAAGATATAAAAGATTTTTTAGATAATGTTGAAGCTACTGCTAGAACAAAAGCTCATTACTTAACAGTTTTTAATTCATTTTACAAGTATTTATTATTTATGGATAAAATAAAAAGTAATCCTTGTGATGGAATAAAAGCTCCAAAATTAGAAAAAAAACTTCCAACATACTTAACTAATGAAGAAATAGCCAAATTATTTAATATAAGATTAACTAAACCAGTTGATTATAGAAATAAAGCTATTTTAGAAGTAATGTATGCAACTGGGGCCAGAATTAGTGAAGTAATTAATTTAGAATTAAATCAAATAGATTTTGAAGAGTGCATTATTAGAGTTGTGGGGAAGGGTAAAAAAGAGAGAATTATTCCTCTAGATGATGTTGCTATTGAAGCTTTAGATAACTATATTAATAATTATAGACCTTTTTTAATAAAAAATGAGACATGTAATTACGTGTTTTTAAATAAAAATGGTGAAAAAATAAGTCGTCAGATGATATTTAAAATATTAAAAAATCTAGCTAATAAAGCTGGAATAACCAAAGAAATAAGTCCTCATACATTAAGACATTCTTTTGCATCAAACTTACTTAATAATGGAGCTGACCTAAGAGTTATTCAAGAATTACTTGGACACGAAAATTTAGAAACAACAGAAATATATTCTCATTTACAAAACAAAAAAATAAAGGATGATTATAACAATCACCCTCATGCACATTTCTAAAAACTATCTAGAGTTTTCGTTTCTTGCATCGTTACGTGCACTTGATCTTGCACGGCTAGAAGCTTTAGCTGTCTTTTTAGCTCTACTTCTTGCGTTTTCTTTATTTTTGCTCATGTTTACCTCCCACTATTATTATGTAACAAATATAAATTTTTAATCATATATTTTATGGTAAATTAAGGAAGTGATAAATTTGATAAAAATTGGTGTTACAACAAGAATATTAATTAATGAAATTGGTTTAGAAATAGAAAAAATACCACATTCATTAATAAAAAAAATAGAACAATTTAATGTATTACCCATTATAATTCCAAGTATTGATAATATTAATTATTACCTTGATACTTGTGATGCCTTCATTATTCCCGGAGGAACTACTTGGAATGATGTTGATGTAAAAGTATTAAAACATGCTATGAAACACAATAAACCATTACTAGGAATATGTGCAGGAATGCAAGCAATTGCTAATGCTAATACCTTTATGGACCACACTATAAAAGTTGATAGTAATATAAATCATTACGTTCCAGATAAAGAATATGTTCATGAAATAACTATATATGATGGCATTTTAAAAGATATAATTGGTAAAAAGAAAATCTACGTTAACAGCAGACATCATGATACAATTATAAATGAAAATTTCTTTAAAGTTGAAGCAAGAAGTGATGATGGTATTATTGAAGCGATAAGTTTAATTGGATATAAATTTATATTCGGAGTTCAATGGCATCCAGAAGACATGGATGATATAGATCAAGATAAATTATTTAAATATTTTATTAGTTTAATTTGATTTTTAATAAACTATGTGATACTATATAGACAGTGAGACATTTATGAAAACAAAAAACATACAAAACATTAGCTTGTCTGAGTTATCTTTTATTATTTTTTCTAATCAATTTAGTATTGATTTACAAAAAGATGCTTATGAAGAATTAAAAAGAAGATTTTCTAAAAAAACATTTAGTTTAGAAGCGTTTTTAGAATATGAAAAAGCTACAATTAAAAAAAGAGGAAGTAATATTAATGATTATTTAATATCGGATAATGCATCTATAAGCTTACTTTTAAGATTATACTTTTCAATGGTTTATAAAAAAGAATTATTTCAACATGGCAATTTACTATTTAGTGAAAATTTATTATGTCATAGTGATGGAGAAAATACCTTTTTTGTTAAAGCTTTAAGATATGAATTAAAAAGACTAGAAAACACTAAGAGTCCATTCTTATCTTCTTCTGAATGTGAGATATTAGAAAAAGTAATGGAAGCTTTAAATGAAAGAATAAATAAGAAACAACCAATTTGGTATGAATCATCATTAACTGAATGTACTTGGGATATTATGGCAGACTCTTTAATAACTATAATTCCTGTAATCAGTTATTTATCAGTTTACAACTTTCTTTTGCAAGATTTAGCTAAATTAGCACCACAAAAAAGAGCTATTATGAAATCAATGAAAACAGCAACTGTTGATCATTCAATTTTCCATAATGAGGAATTAAAACGAAATTTAGTAAGATAACTTGAATATAATTAAGTGGTGATATGATGCAAAATATTATAATTCCACTTATATTATCTACATTAGCTGGTCTATCCACTTTAATCGGTGCTATACCTATATTTTTTAGAATTAAAGAGATAAACTTAAACAAATTTATTAGTTTTTGTCTTTCTTTTTCTATTGCTATAATGATATCTATAAGTATTTTTGATTTAATACCAACATCATTTTTTGAAATAGTTAACTTTTATGGTGTTTCAAAGACATTTATTATTTTAATAATAGCTTTTATAATTAGTTATATTATTATTACTTATTTAAGTAGTTTAGTAGAAAAAAAAGAGAGTGGAGGAGACCTTTATAAACTAGGAATTCTTAATATGATTGTTTTAGTTTTACATAATTTACCTGAAGGTATTGCCACGTTTTTAAGTAGTTATCACAGTATTAATCTAGGTTTAAGATTATCAATTGCCATAATGCTTCATAATATTCCTGAAGGTATTTCTATTGCAGTTCCAATTTACTATGCTACAAATAACAAGAAAAAAGCTATAAAAGCAACCCTTATATCAGGTTTATCCGAACCACTCGGAGCAATACTTGCATATGTTTTCTTAAAAAGGTTTGTTTCAGAGTTAATGATAAGTATAGTTTTAATAGTAGTTGCAGGTCTTATGATTACTTTATCTATTCAAGAAATGTTACCAAAAGCTTTAAAATATAAAGAAATCAAATTTATTTATCTAGGCTTATTCTGTGGAACAATTTTAGTAATTATAAACGTTTTAATTAGTTAGTAGAGTGGGGGAGAGTATTTACTTTTAAGAATTTATATGATAAACTTTAAAAGTAAGGATGTGTTACTCATGGAACTAAATAATATAAATTTAGATTTAATTATAAATTATGCAATGATTGTAGGAGCAATTATTTTAGTTATTGCCATAATTAGGTCAATATTACCATTATTAACTTATGGTGAACTAAAGAAACAAAACAAATTACTAGAACAAATTAGCAAAGATATTTCTTATATTAAAGATAGGTTTCTATAACCTGAGGTTTATTTGCTAAAGTTAGTTATAGAAATTATTAAAAGCTTATTTAAAAAGAATAAAACTATAATAATTAATATTAATAATAAATCAGATAGTAATATTATTATTAATTTTTTCTCATAATTTAGTTAACATAATATATATTATTTAGTAAATATAACCAAGATATTAATCAGTAAAATTATCCAATTTAACTAACATTATAACTTCTTTCATAACATTTTGTAACAAACACATATAATATACATATTTGATTTCAAATTTTATAAAAATTAATTTTTTCAATTTAAAATTATTTTTTATTTTCTATGAATTAAGGATTTTATTTTATAACCTTATTTATATATAAATATAATGATTATGCACGTGTTATAACCTTATATATAATATAAATAAGGATATATGCGCGTATACGTATATATGTGCAAAGTCCCCTACTTAATTGATAGGGGACTTTGGATTTATTTTATAGTAAATATTAAAGCAATTACAATCATTAAAATAAAATCTACTACTAATTTACTTATTAAAAGATTTATATTTAATAAATTATATAAGATATAAATAAAGAAACAAGATAATATTATTCTAAATATCTTTTTTAATAAAAATAATATATTTCTAGATATTAAGTTATATTTATATATACTTTGATAGTTAATAATAATATGTAATACTATCCCTACTCCTTCAGATATTAAATTTGCAAATATAATACCTTTTAAATCATTTACATCAGATTTTATATAAAAAATTATCATAAATAACACTAAACTAATTAAATATGGTATTAATGATTTAATAATATAAGGAACTAAATTCTTTAAATAGGGGATTACTTTATGTCTCCCCTTCTCTTTTTTAATCGTGTTTTTTCGCCAAATTGTTTTAATATCTTCCTCTTTTAGAGAAATATTTTCATTTATGGCAGTAATCAAATAATTATTACCAGTAGTAATTTTATTTAATTGACTATTTAATAATTCAATATTTATTGCTTTTATATTTGGTAAAACTGTCTTAAAATTAGTATTAAATAGTGTATTAAACAATTTATTTATAAAATTTTTACTAATACATTTACTATCATCTGAACCCATTATAATAGCATCTTTTGTATTTATAGCTTCATAACCACATTTTGCGATATCATCACTAGCAACTTCTAATATATTATCAATAGAAACAATAGCTTTAACATCTAATTTATTTAGTTTTATATGTTCATTTATCTTTTCTAAATAATTATAATTAATACCATTAAAAACTGGATAATTTATATCTAAATTTAAATTACCTTTATTACATATAACAATATTTTTAAAAAACTCTGATAATTTATCAATATTTTCCTTAAATAAAGTTATATTTTCATCACAATAGTTAATTATTATCAATAATTCTTCATTCATATATCTAACACCTATATTATTTTAACACTAGATTATGTTTATGTCAAAAAAAGAAGTTTAATTTCACTTAAACTTCAATTTCTTCACCATCTTCACAAATACAAGTTCCAAAATCATAATCAGATACTTTACCACCTGGGCATATATTTTCACATGTATTTTCCAATAAATCATCTTCAGTATCATCCCCAGAGGTATTAAAAGAACTAAGTAAATCTTCAATTGCTTTATAAGCTTTAAATTCACTAATTTTATCCATTGTATTAGTCATTAATGTATTACTATCTTTTTCTGTAATATCATTTATATCAACAGCATCTTTATAATCTTTCTTATTTATAATATTTTTACCATATTCTGACTTACTACTTATATCTAAAGTTATATTATAATCACTATAAGAAACATTTATTTTACCAGTTAAATCTTCTTTTTTATTTTTATTATCAGTTGTTACATCAATATTTCCATCAACTTTTAAACCTTCAGCTTCAATATTCAATTTAATATTTGATGTATTCTTCTTATTAATTAAAGTCATATTAAATACTGTAGTACTTGATTTTAAATTCATTTCAATTTTCTTATCTTTAACTTCAATTTTTAAATTAAATGGTTCATTATATTCATCATTTCCTGAAATAACTATTTTTTCTTTTGTTACTTCAAGATTAAATTTTTCTTCACCACTTGTTACTTCATAAGTATTTCCCTTAGTTCTAACGCCTTTTACTTCCATATCTTCACTAGTAATAGTAAAGTTTTCTATTTTATTACCAAAAATACTTACTTCTACAACTATTTTAACATTTTCAAGGCTTAATTCATCATCTTCTAAATAACTAGATAAAACTTCATCATCTTTTATTAAACTTTTAAATTTATCAATTATTTTTTCTTTATTATTATCATTAATTTCATAAGTATAAACTACATTTAAGCCATTATATTTAGTACTTAAATCAGCTTCTTTTAAAGCTTCAAATAAGTATTTTACTAAATTATTAAGAGCATCATCTAAATCACTAATACTACTAAATGATTTTAATGTGTTTTCTAAATCTTCAACACTGCCAAAAAGATTTTCTTCACTAGTTGTAGTTAATGTTTTATCAAGTAAATCTTTACTATCAAGATAAATCTTATTATTATCAACTGTAATAGTACCCCTTAAAGATGCTTTATCTTGTTTTAAATTTACATCTAAACTTACATAATTATTTTTTAAACTACTTTCTGTTTTCAAACCAATTTCTAGATTATTAAAATTTTTTAAATCAGTTGCATTAGTTGTTAGTTTCAACTTAGCATCACTAGAAATATCATATTCATCGATATTTTCTAAATAATCTTTATTCAATGTTATTCCTTCAAAAGCTTCATTTACAAAAGCATTAATCTTTTTAGAATTTTGATTTAAGAAACTTGATGCTGTATAAGTCATTTTAACATAAATAAAACATCCAACAACAATAACAACTATTGCTAAGACTATACCAACAATTATACCTTTTTTTTCTTTTCTTTCATTACTTTTACTAGCAATGTTTTCAACCATAACATTTTCCCCATTTTCGAATTTTTCATCCATATCCATTACCTCACTACTTTTAATATATGTTTATTATATCATTTAAAATCAAAATTGTATAGAAAAAATAAGAATTATTTTACAATTCTTATTTCATATATTTTTTAAAATTCTTAAATTCTGGAGCATCCTCAAGGTCAGTTTTAGCTAAATCTTGTAATAATGCTTTTTGTTTTCTATCTAATTTAGTCGGAGTAATAATATTTACAACTGCATACATATCTCCTTTACCAATTTTATTTGGTAATTTAATACCTTTACCTTTAATTTTTAATTTTGTATAGTTTTGAGTACCGGGTTTTATTTCTAAAATAATGTTACCATAAAGAGTAGGTATTTCTTTTTTACATCCTAAAATAGCATCAGTAATAGTAACAGGAACTTCCAAGTAAATATCAGCACCATCTCTTTCAAATAGTGGATGTTCTTTAATTTTAAATTCTAAGAAAACATCGCCATTGGGGCCACCATTAACTCCAGCATTTCCTTTACCACTAAGTCTTAATTGATATCCTTCATCGACACCTTCTGGAATGGTTACAGTTAATGTCTTAACTTTTTCAACAACGCCTTTACCATGACAATCATCACAAGTTGTTTCATAAGTTTTACCAACACCACGACAATTTGGACATGTTTTTTGAGTTTGCATGTAACCAAAAATAGTTTGAGCTTGTTCTAATACTTTTCCAGCACCACCACAAGTACGACATGTAGTTTCGTTAAAACCGCCTTTTCCTTTACATCTAGAACATTCACTAGTTAAATTTAATTTTACATCTTTTTCACAGCCAAAAGCTGCTTCTTCAAATGTTAAATTTAACACAACACGAACATCTTGTCCTTTTGTGGCTCTCGAACTAGACCTAGAACTTTTTCCAAATCCAGAGAAACTTGAAAATCCGCCCCCAAATAAATCTCCCAAAATATCACCAAGGTCAATATCTCCCATATCAAAACCTTGAAAACCTGAATCACCACCAGTTCCTCCATTTTGGAAAGCTGCATGACCAAATTGATCATATTGACGTCTCTTTGTAGCATCCGATAATACTGCATAAGCTTCACCAATTTCTTTAAACTTTTCTTCAGCTCCTGGTTCTTTATTTATATCAGGATGATATTGTTTAGCAAGCTTTCTAAAAGCTCTTTTTATTTCTTCATCAGTAGCAGTTTTACTTACTCCAAGTATTTCATAATAATCTTTTTTATTCATAACTTTACTCCTTTCCAGCAATAGTAATATTTTCAAGTAATAATGATGGTGCACTAATATTTAAATTATCTTTTGATAAATCATTACCAACTTCTAAAACATTACTAAATACTTCAAATATATTTGTAGATAATATAATCATATTAAGTCCCTTAGTAATAACTCCATTTTCAACTTTTAAACCATCAGCTTGAACAGAAATTATACCAGTTTTCGTATCAACACCAGCATGAAAACCATATGCTTCATCTATAATAACTCCATTATCTAGTTTTTTAACTAATTCTTCATAAGAATTATTCCCGGGAACAATATATAAATTATTAACACCATTGGCATTTCCAGTAGCATCTTTTTTAGTTAATAAAGCATACTCTAAATTATTTATTTCTTTTATAAATTTACCATCTTTAACAATACTTTGAAATTCTTTAATAGTTCCTTCACTATCAAAATATTCTGTTTCAATACCATTTCTAGAGTCTTCAACAATATTTATCTTATCACTAAATATCTTTTTATTGAATTTATCAGTAAATACTGACTCATTTAGATATATTTTCTTGCTATTAAAAGAATCCACAAATGTACTAAGGATGCTTGTAACAACTTCATTTGTTAGTAATACTTTATATTTATCAGTTTTTAAGGAACTACTATCTAATTTAATTAATACATTATTAAGTCTTTTTAATAAATAATTTTTAAATTCTAAAAAGTCATAATTCTTAGTAAAATATCCTAGATATAATACCCTAGTTACATCATTTTTACTAACAGTAATTGATGCGCCATAAGCATTAAAATACGAACTATCTTCCATATTATAATCATCATTTTTTATTTTTCTTTCCTTTTCATAATATGAATAACTTCCTTCAATACTTTTAATACATGGATATTCTTTCTTCAAATCATTTAATGATAATAAATCATTCTTTATTTTTTCAATATCTATTTCTTCTCTATTTTCAGCTTTTTCAACTAAATTATTCTTACAAAAACTATTCTTATTTTCATTTTCTTGTAGTGAAAAAATGTCTTCAAGAGCATCTAATAGTTCATTAGTATTTTTTAAACTTTCTGTAACTATTTCAATACACTTACCATTTTTAATAGCTTTTATTTTATATCTTGTAATATCACTTATTTGAAATAATTTTATAGTATCATTCATTGAATTTATATCAGTACATTTATTTCTGGTTTTAAATATTTCAATATCAATATTTCTTTCTTTACCTTTAGCTATTAAATTATTCACTTTTTTCACCTCCAACTAGAATTTCACTTACTCTAATTCGTGGCATTCCTACATTAACAGGAACAGAACCACTTATAGAACCACACATTCCTTGTCCTAAAGCTAGATTATCTCCAACCATATCTACACGAGCAAGTATTTCTTTACAATTACCAATTAAACTAGCAGATTTAACACATTCAGCTAATTTTCCATCTCTAATCATATATGCTAAATCACAAGCAAAGTTGAAATCTCCAGTTTCTGGTGATACACTTCCTCCCCCCATTTTTTTAGCATACAATCCAAGTTTTATATCTTTAATCATATCTTCAAAAGTATCTGTTCCATTTACTAAATATGTATTATTCATTCTTGATGTTGGAGCATACAAATAACTTTCTCTTCTACTACTTCCAGTTGGTTTCATATTCATCTTGCGATTATTTATTTCATCAATTAAATAGCCTTTTAAAACTCCATTTTCAATTAATTTATTAACTCTTGTTTCACAGCCTTCATCATCAATTTTAGTACTTCCCCATTCGTTTTTAAGGGTTCCATCATCAATTATTGATACCTTTTCATTAGCAATTTTCTTACCTAAATCATGACTTAAAACTGATATTCCTTCCGCTACACTTGTTGCTTCCATAGCATGCCCACAAGCTTCATGAAATATAACTCCTCCAAAGCCATTCTCAATAATAACAGGCATTTCTCCACCAATACATGGCTTAGCATATAATTTATCAATTCCATCCTTAACCAACATCTCAATTTCTTCATCGAAATTAATTTCGTCTAGAAAATCAAAATTACTTGTCATACCATGAGAATAAGTTACACTACATGATTTATCCTTATCTTTAAAACTTACTGTTATATAAATTCTACTACGAATTCTATCTTCATTTTTATATAAACCGTTTTCACGAGCAATAGTTACATTTTGTAACACATTTTGAAGAACAATACTTACTTGATTTATTCTTTCATCCATATTTCTTATCTTGCTATCTAAACTTTTAAATAAATCTTTTAAATCTTTATTTGTATAATGACTAACACTTTTACATTTATATCTTTTAATTCTTTCTAAAGTAATATAATTACATACTTTTTTACCACTAATATTTTTCTTTAGTGATGCAACAACATCTTTAATATTTTTAGTACTAAAATCGTTAGTTGCAGTATAATAAACATTATTATCTTTAGCAAGTCTTAATCCAAGCCCATTAGAAAAACCAACTTGATAACTATCTAGTATTTGATTAACAAAACTAAAAACTGTTGTTTTTTTATCTTCAATAAATATTTCTGCAAAATCTCCACCAGTAGATAGCATATCTTCTAGTATACTTTCTAATTTTTCTTTATTCATATTGTCCTCCTTAACGGTCAAAAAGAGAGGATAAGACGCTCTCTTTTTACCTATTTATATTTTATTTTTCTTCGTAAGTGGCATCTTCAACTTTTTCATGGTCATCACTACCACTACTTTCTTCTGTACTATTAGCATTTTCTTTAGCTGCTTGTTCATATACTTTTTGTGCTAAATCCATTGCTACTTTATTTAATTCTTCGCTAGTATTCTTAATAGCATCAATATCTGTTCCTTCCAAAGCCTTTTTAGCAGCTTCAAGTTTTTCTTCAGCATTTTTCTTATCTTCTTCTGATACTTTATCACCTAAGTCAGCTAAAGCTTTTTCTGTTGCAAACACAATACTATCAGCATTATTTCTTACTTCAGCTTCTGCTTTTCTCTTTTCATCAGCTTCTTTATTAGCTTCAGCTTCTTTCATCATCTTATCAATTTCTTCATCAGATAGATTTGTTGATGATGTAATAGTAATAGATTGTTCTTTATTTGTACCTAAGTCTTTAGCAGTAACATTAACTATACCATTAGCATCAATGTCAAATTTAACTTCGATTTGAGGTACTCCTCTTCTTGCTGGAGGTAAGTTAGTTAATTGGAAGTTGCCTAAAGTTTTGTTATCATTAGCCATTGGTCTTTCACCTTGTAATACGTGAATATCAACAGCAGGTTGATTATCTACAGCAGTAGAGAATACTTGAGACTTACTTGTTGGAATTGTTGTATTTCTTGGAATTAATACTGTCATAACATTTCCTAGAGTTTCAATACCAAGTGATAATGGTGTAACATCTAGTAAAACGATATCATCAACTTCACCAGTTAAAACACCACCTTGAATAGCAGCACCCATTGCAACTACTTCATCTGGGTTAACACTCTTATTAGGTTCTTGTCCAAGTTCTTTTTTAACAAGTTCTTGAATATATGGAATACGTGATGAACCACCAACTAAGATAACTTTATTAATATCTTTAGCAGTCATGCCAGCATCTTTTAATGCTTTTCTAACTGGTTCAAGTGTTGAGTCAAATAAGTCACGACATAAGTCTTCAAATTTAGCTTTTGTTAAAGTCATATCCATATGAACTGGTCCTTCATCATTTTGAGCAATGAATGGTAAGCTAATTTGAGTTGTAGTCATACTTGATAAGTCTTTCTTAGCTTTTTCAGCTGCATCTTTAATTCTTTGCATTGCCATAGTATCTTTACTTAAATCAATACCATGTTCTTTCTTAAATTCACTTACTAAATAATCAGTAACACGAGCATCAAAGTCATCTCCGCCTAAACGGTTATTACCACTAGTAGATTTAACTTCAAATACACCATCACCAAGTTCTAGAATAGAAACATCGAATGTTCCACCACCTAAGTCGTATACTAAGATAGTTTGTAATTTATCTTGTTTATCTAGTCCATATGCTAAAGCTGCTGCAGTTGGTTCATTAATAATTCTTTCAACTTCTAATCCTGCAATTTTGCCAGCATTTTTAGTAGCTTGTCTTTCAGCATCATTAAAGTATGCTGGAACTGTAATAACTGCTTTAGTTACTTTTTCTCCTAAATAACTTTCGGCATCTTTCTTTAATTTTCCTAGTATCTTAGCACTAATTTCTTCTGGTGTCCAAATTTTTCCACCAGCTTCAACTTTTTCACTAGTACCCATTTTTCTTTTAATTGAAGAAATAGTATTTTTAACATTAGTTACTGCTTGTCTTTTAGCAACTTCTCCAACTAATTCTTCTTCTCCTTTAAATGCTACTACTGATGGAGTTGTTCTATTTCCTTCAGCATTAGCTATAACCTTTGGTTCTCCCCCTTCAAGTACTGCAACACATGAATTTGTAGTACCTAAGTCAATACCTATAATTTTACTCATATTTAATCATTCCTTTCATTTGTTTTTTGAGTTTAATTATTCATTTACTTTTACCATAGCAACTCTAATAACTTTATCTTTATAAGTATAACCTTTTTGTAAGACTTCAATTACCACATTGCTAGGTAAGTTTTTATCACTATCTGTAAGAACTGCTTCCATTTTATTTGGGTCAAATTCCAGTCCTTTACAATCTATTTCTTTTACTTCAAAATCTTCAAGTATACTAACTAAATTAGTATAAATCATTTTAAATCCACTTAAGAATTTAGAAACCTCATCAGATAAATCTCTATCATCTAAACTAATAGCTCTTTCGAAATTATCTACTATTGGTAATATTTTAGTAATTAATTTTTCTCCATCATATTTGCATAATTTACTAATTTCTTCTTCATTTCTTCTTTTCATATTTTGCATTTCTGCCATTACTCTAAGAAGTTTTTCATTTAATTTAGCATTTTCTTCTACTAACTTATTATTTTGTTCATTTTTCATTTTATTAGGTTCTTTTTTCTTAACATTTTTAACTTTTTGTTTTCCTTTAATCTTCTTTTCTTCCATTGTTATCCTTTCTATTATCAATTTTCTCATCGATATATTCTAGTAAACCAACAATTCTTTGATAATCCATTCTCTTAGGTCCAATAACTGCTATTGTACCTTCTTCTCCATTAATATGATATTTTTTTCTTATAATAGTAACATTTGAATCAAATTCTGTTTCTTCACCAATATAAACTTTAATTTCATCTTCATTACCATTTTCTTCCATTTTAGTAATTAAACTTTTATCTTCTAGTTTATTAGCAAGTCTTTTTAGTTCTGTAATATCACTGTATTCTGGCTGTTCAAATATCTTAGTTTTTCCTGTAACATGAATATTACTATTAGTAGCTACAAAATCATTAAATGCATTATAGAATATGTTGTATACCGTCTCATATTGCTGTATTTGTGTTTTTATAATTGGTTTTACTTCTAACTCAAGTCTTTTACTTACTTCATTAATCGGTGTTCCAACAAGCATTTTATTTATTATCTCACTTGTTTTTATTACTTCTTTAACATTAATTGTATTTGGTAAAGTAAACATTTTATTTTCAACATTACCTTTATCTGTACATACAACTGCCACAACTTGATTATTTCCTAAATCAATTATGTTAATTTGTAATAAAGTATTATCACTACTACTTTTACCCAAAACAACACTCGTATAATTTGTTATATCACTTATTATATCCATACATTTATTAATGGCATCACTAAGTTCTATATCAGTATTTGCAAATATCTTTTGTAATTGTAACATTTCACTACCAGTAAGTTTTTCTGGTTCCATCAAATTTCTTACATAATATTTATAACCTTCTTCACTTGGAATACGTCCAGATGATATATGATTTTTCTCTAGATATCCCATTTCTTCTAGTAAAGCCATCTCATTTCTAATGGTTGCACTAGACAAGTTAAACATATCACATAAGGCTTTTGAACCCACCGGTCTTACGGTTTTAATATATGTTTCCACAATCACTTTTAAGAGATTATTTTTACGTTCATCCATAACATTACCTCTCTTAGCACTCGTTATTTACCAGTGCTAATATTATTATAATATTATGCTTAGCACTTGTCAATATATAACTGCTAATTTTTAAAAATTTTTGTCAAATTAATTTTACATATATTAAAATTAATGATATAATCTTTAAGAAAGAAGGAAAAACTATGGAATATAATAAAATTAAAAATGCTGATAAAATTATCTTGGAAAGCAAATACTTTGTTAAAGACCCATATAAATATAAAAATAAATGGCATGATTTATTTGGTAATAAAAATCCTATTTCTTTAGAACTTGGAATGGGCCGCGGAGATTTTATCATAAACATGGCAAAAAAATACCCAAATATAAATTTTATTGGACTTGAACTTTATCCATCACAAATGGTAATGGCTACTGAAAAATTAAAATCAGAAAAAATAACTAATTTAAAACTTATTAATGATGATGCTAGAAACATTGATAAGATTTTTGGAAAAGAAATATCTACAATTTATTTAACATTTTCAGAACCATGGCCAAAAGGAATTGATGAAAAGAATAGATTTACTCACATAAGTTATTTAAAGCTTTATGACAAGATTTTCAAAAAGAACAAGCACATTATTTTAAAAACAGACAATAAAGGTTTATTTGCTTATTCTCTAGAAACTTTATCACAATATTGGTACACTTTTAATAAAGTTAGTTTAGACCTACACCATGATGAAAGACAAATTAGTAATATCATGACAGACTTTGAAAAACAATACGAAAAAGAAGGTAGACCAATCTACTATGTAGATGCCTCATTTGATGAATAAAACAAAATAGATACACAACACATGTATCTATTTTTTCTACTAATAACTAAAAATACTTTAGAGATTTGAATATGGAAAACAGCTAGTAATTTCATTTAATTAATACGAATTGGGGCACTAGATGTTCCACTACCTGATAAATAAGTTATAGAAGAGATAAGGTATCCCGTTGGACGGACTTGGTGACTAAATGAACTCGCTTTATATTCGCCAAAGGAACCATAACTAGAAATAGAAAAGACTACGCTACTATCATATGAAGATATTGTCCATTCATTAGAGCCTAAATAAAGCCAATTTATACTCGATGCACTAGTATAACTTACCCAAAGCTTTTTACTTTCCAGGTTGCTGTTGCTACTAACAATTATTTTAGTGACCTACTAGATATTGCTGATAAACATGATTTAGAAATAATAATTAAAGATAAAAAATAAAACTCAGAATCGAGTTTTATTTTTTATTTCTTTCTAAACTAATACCATTTGGATTTTTTCTAGTAATTCTTGTTTCTCCACATCTAGTACATGTTCCATACCAAAACGATGAATTTTCATTATCAATTTTTACCCATCTTCTTACATTATGGCCAGCATGTTTGCAAAAATCTTTTTCTTTTAGTTTAGTATCCATAAGCATATTATGAATGGATTTTATAGCAATATTTCTTGTATCCTCCGGCATATCCATTAATTTTCCAAGAATTCTATGATATTCCATAAATTCAAAATAAGCTTGATAATTCCAAGTAAGTTCATAATAACTTGAAATAATATTAACTAATCCATAATGAACTCTAGAAATATAAATTAAATAATCATTTGTAAAACTACTAAAAACATCTTTTTCCACTAATTCTTTTATTAAAAGATATCCTTTATTATCATGAGGATTATCACTTTCAGCAAATTTAACTTTAAAAACACCATCTTCTGGTTTACTTTGTCTAAATTTATCTAAAATTAATCTAAATAATTTTCTTTTCTTTATTTCTATATCTTTTGAATCTTTTTCATGCTTATTGACTGTTTTAAAATAATCACTTAATTCAAATAATTCACTATCATATTTCATAAACCCTCCATATTTAAAAAAGCGAATACTTATGCTTCGTATACGCTTACCTTTTTCTTGCTTTTTCCTAATCTTTCATATTTAACAACACCAGTTACTTTTGCAAATAATGTGTCGTCTTTTCCAATTCCAACATTTGTTCCTGGATAAATTCTTGTTCCTCTTTGACGATATAGGATAGAACCAGCCAAAACAGTTTGTCCATCTGCAGCTTTAGCTCCAAGTCTACGACCTGCTGAATCTCTACCGTTTTTAGTTGAACCTTGAGCTTTAACGTGAGCAAATAATTGGATATTTAACTTCATGAAATTCATTATATTTCCTCCTTAATTATTTTAATATTTTTTTTGTATGTCGATGCAAGTTCTTCAAGCATCATAAGCATATTTTCTATTGTTAATGTAACTTTTTCATCACTACTTAATACTTCAATTGTTAATTTATCAGTCTCTTTTTTATATTTAATACTATCTTTATCAAATCTTAAACATAAATTAATACTTGTTATAACTATTGAAGATACTGATGCACAAACGATATCTTTACCATAATCATCATATAAAGCATGCCCAGCTATAGTAATAATATTATTTCTTATACTAATCTTTATCATTAACCAATTTTCTTAACAACTAACTTAGTGTATGGTTGTCTATGTCCTTGAGTCTTACGATATTTTTTCTTAGGTCTGTATTTAAACACTTTAATTTTCTTATTTTTTCCATGTTTTTCAACAGTACATACAACCTTAACATCAACATATGGGTTACCAGCTTTTCCATCTGCAAATAAAACTTTGTCAAATGTAACATCGCTACCTACTTCTGCATCTAATTTTTCTACAAAAATAGTATCCCCAACAGAAACATAATATTGTTTTCCACCAGTTTCAAATATAGCTTTCATTTCATACCTCCTTATATTTTTTTGAAGTCGCGCCATGAAGGTAACTATAAAGTTTTATAACCTTTTCTGTGCGGTTTTTTAAGAAATTACTTAAAAACATATTAATTTTACCAAAAATATCTACTTTTGTCAAACCTTTCTGCTAGTTTTTTCTCTTCACTAACAATTTTCTTATCTTCCTTAAAATATTGATATGTATCAAGTTTTAAAATATCTAAAGTACCTACTTTAGTATTTAAATATTTAAACTTATATTTTTTTAAATATCTTTCTAACAAAAACCTATTATAAATATATTTATATTCTTTTATAGAATTAATTATTTTATATATAAATATTCCTATAATCAAATAATTATTTAAACTATATTTATAATTAAAACCAACATATATTATTATATTTATAATACTTATTACAACATATAATTTATATGATGTTTTAAAAGAAAATATCTTATTTAAAATACTTTTTAATATAATTGCTCCATCTAAAGGTATAATAGGAACCATATTAAAAAACATAATACTTAAATTATATTTCATAAAAATATCATAATCATGAATATTAAATAATTTAATAATTAAAATGAGTATAACTTGCATAAATATCCCAGCACTAGCTAACAAAATTTCTTTATCGGGGCTTGTATTTATATCTTTTTCTATTTTTGTTATACCTCCAAAAGGATATATAGTAACACTAATTATTTTATATTTAAAAAAAATACTTGCAAGTACATGTCCTAACTCATGAAATAACACAATAAAACTAATCATCAAACCAATTCTAATATACCCACAAAGTAATAATATAAAAAGAATAAATAAAAAACTATAATCAAATTTGATAATCTTCATATTTAATAAAATTATTATCTTTCTTTATTACTAAATATAATTTATCACCATTAACTTCTCCAATTAGCTTATCTTTTTCAACATAATCATATAATTTAACAGATACATTAGTTATATTTCCATACCAAATATCAGCACCATCAACACTTTGAACTATGACTGTATTACCATACCCTTCTTTTTCTCCAGAATATACAACAATCCCACTCGTTAAATTATTAATTAATGTATTATTATTTAATGTTAAAACTTCTCCATCTAAATACTTATCAATACTTTTATACACTAAATGACCACTCATAACCATTTTATTATTATCACTATTTGGTAACACTTCCCCAAATAAATCTTCATACCAACCTTTTATTTTAGTAAATGGCATACTTTCTGTTAAAACATATTCTTTATATAACAATAAATTCTTATCACTCATATTAGTAAAAATAACACTTACTAAAAAGAATATTATAGCAAGTAAAAACTTCGATATAACAGGTTTTAAATTAACTTTTTTTGCACTAAAACTATTTTTTCTTCTCATCTTTGCACTATTTAAATAATCATCCATTATATCACCTAAATAATTTTATGTCTTTAGAATTCTTTATATAACTAATTAGAATAAATATACTATTTATAACAAATATATTTAAAAAAATCCATCTAAAATTATATACACTAGCAAACACTATATAATAGATAAATACCATTAACATATTAAACAAATAATAATTTATAACATTATAATAATTTAATTTAATATACTTATGTAACAAATAAAATATTATCATAAATAATGTATTTAAAAACGGACTATGAATAATAAATAAATCTATAAATAAACCAACTGAAATATTATATACTAATGATTTATTATTTATATTTGTTAGAAAGAAAAAAGATTTAAAAGGAGTAAAATTATATATTAAAGTATCTAAAAATATATTAATCATGATTACCTCTTACAAAAACATAATCTAATTTTTCTAATCTATCATTTATATCTACTAATATTACTTTTTCTATTTCTGTATTATTTAAACTAACACTTTTTACTTTACCAATATAAATATTCGCCGGTAAATTACCAAGCCCTGATGTATATACAAGGTCATTTTCTTCTAACACACCATAATTATTTATATCACTAACAACTAGCTTACCATCTACACATTTAAGTACTCCAACAGCATCATTTATTTTAACAGATATATTAGTATCTTTATTAGTAAGTAATGTTACAACAGAATAATATTCATAAGACTTACTTATAACACCAATTAAACCATCATTATTTAAAACAACATCCCCTTTAAAAACATTATTTTTAAATCCTTTAAATATTGTTAATGTATCACTATATTCATACACATTTCTATATTTAACACGACTTACTATTAAATCTAAATTATCATCTATTTTAATATCATTAATTATTCTAATACTATCTAATTCATCTTTTAAATATTTATTATAATCCACTACTATCTTAGAATTATCTAAATTGGGATTTATGGCAGTTAAAAACCTATTTATATTACTAGAAAATATAAATAACAAAAAAACAAACAATAATAATATATAATCATAATATTTCTTTATCATATTTTTATTATGGATAAAATTATTTATTATATGAAGAAAATATATTTAAAATACTATTATTAACATTATCTATTACTTCATTTTTCTCACTTTTTAAAATAATTGTTTCATAATTACTTATCTTATCAATAAAATCTTTATTAACACGCATTTCTTTTTCATAATATTCTATTTCTTCACTATTAAATATAGTTTCCAACTTAAGTTTTGTTTCTTTGTGATAGCACACTGCAATTATAACTCTATAATATTCACTATCTTTATAAACATAACTTGAAGGAAATGTAGCGGCAAAACTTGTAGCATTATTATAATCTTTAAATACCCCGGTTTGAAAAAGTGTCACAATTTCTTCTTTTTTACTTATTGCTCGTACTTCTTTATTTATATCATAATAAAAAAAGTAAGCAATTACCCCTCCAATTATAACAGCAACACCTAAAATCTTTAAATATTTTTTCATAAGACTTTCACCATATTTATATTATCACAAAAATACTAAAAAATTTGTCATATTATAGGTACTATGTTATAATATGAAGAAAAAAGGAGAAATTATGACTGAAACAGTTTTAGAAGAAATGAATTTAAAGATTATAATTAACAAAAATACCATAACTATTAAAGGTGAAAATAATAAGATTTTATATACTCATACCGGTAGATTTATTTATAAAACCCTAGATGAAACAAATTTTGCTATCATAGAAAAAGATAAGCCAAAACCAAACGCTTTAAAAAAAGGTTATACATTAATTTTCTTTCATTATAATAAAGATAAAAAGTGTGTAGAAATTGAAAAGTTTCAAATAAGAAAAGATTATGGTAATATTTTCAATAAAAATTTAATGCCATTTAAAGAATTAATTATTCCAGGTATTTATCATAATTTTATTTATTCATTTGAATTTAATTTAAAAGTATCTGACTTTTTTAGTAAAATTATTTTTGATGAGCATGATGAAACATTCATAGTTTGTGAAAATATTCAAACTAAATATGGTATTGTTCCTATTTTTGGAGAACTAAACATTGATGGATTTTTATTACATGAAGCTATGTATGCTCCACTTTTACATCAAGAATTCTATGTAAATCCTTTTGAAGTACCTAAAAGATTAATAAGTTTAAAAGATGAAATTAATTTAATGATGTATGATGTAAAAAAGAAAAAAAGAAAAAAAGATATCAACGAATATGAATGTGATTGTTATTTAACAAGAAAAAAAGATAGAAATTAATCTATCTTTTTAGTTTATTTTCTTGGCAATCATTGCCTCTGCACTGTCCATAGCACTAATAACTTTTTTACCGGCTTTTTTCATAGTTTTTTTATCTTGCATTAGATAAATACCACCGCCGATAGCAGCCATTGCACCAATTAAACCTACAGCTTTTAACATATTTTTCATACGTTTCACCTCTAGCATTATTATGTCCAAATTTCCTTATTATATACTATTGTAATTTGTTCTTTTAAACTAGTTTTTCTACTTGAAGAATAATTATTTGCAACAGCTCTTTGAAAAGCAACAGCATCTCCCACTAGAGTAAGGCTTTTTTTAGCACGACTTACCCCAGTATAAATTAATTTATTATAAAGCATTTTATAATAACTCTTACTTATTGGCATTATTACATGCATAAACTCACTACCTTGAGATTTATGAATACTTATTGCATAAGCATGTTTTATATTTTTTAAATCTTTCTTTTCATATGTAACTTTATTACCATCATAATCAATAATTATTTTATTACCCATTATACTTTCTATAAAACCAATATCTCCATTAAAAACATTATTATCTAAATCATTAACCAGTTGTAATACTTTATCACTTTCACGATAAACAAATTCTCCATATATTACTTCTTCTTTATTTCTTTTTCGAGGATTATATATTTCTTGCAAACATAAATTTAAAGCATCAATTCCT
Source organism: Firmicutes bacterium CAG:460 (assembly GCA_000437355.1). Classification (GTDB taxonomy): domain Bacteria; phylum Bacillota_I; class Bacilli_A; order RF39; family UBA660; genus Onthocola_B. Next base: position 20,570 of record FR899775.1, on the reverse strand, counting down.
GCTTCACCCTTATACATCGGTGCTAATATTTGAACATTTCTTTCATCTAAGCCTTTTTTTAAAGATAAATCAGTTATTTGTTTTATAGCAGATTTTATATTATCAGAATTTACTTGCACAAAATTATAATCATCTTTTTTAGTTAAAAATTCTTCACTTAAATCATTATTTTTAATTTCTTTAGCTAAAAAAGGAATATAAGAATTATCACTTTGACGATAAATTTGATTTAAAGGAATAAAGTTAAAGAAATCACTTTCAATTAAGTCATTTAAAACAAGTCCTGGACCAACACTTGGAAGTTGGAAAGTATCCCCAACTAGTATTAGTTTGACATTTGAACTTATTCCATTTAATAAAGCATTAAATAAATCAACATCAATCATACTAACTTCATCAACAATTATTAATTTATGATGAGTTTTATTATATTCATTATATACAAATTCATTACTATCTTTATACCACTTTAAATATCTATGTATTGTATAAGCTGGAATACCAGTTGATGAATTCATCTTTTTAGCAGCTCTTCCTGTAGGAGCAAGTAAAGCAATAGTTTCCATTATATCAGCAGGACTCAATTTTTCTTTTTCAATATACAACTTAACTATAGCATTAATTATAGTTGTTTTACCAGTTCCAGGTCCCCCAGAAATGATTGTTATATTATTATTTAAAGCCCCTTTAATAGCTTTTTCTTGTGTTTCGTTATAATCAATTTTTAATTTAGTTTCTAATTCTTTTAATTTTTCATCAATATTATAAAACATTTTTGAATTCTTACTATCTATTTTCTTTAAACACTTAGCAATATTACATTCTTTTTCATAATATTCTTTTAAATATATTCTTTTTTCAAGTCTAACTACATCATTATTTTCTTCTAAATAATCTAAACATTCTAAAAAAACATCTTCAGTTAATTCAATAAAAAATTCCTTTAACAAAGTACTTCTAACTTCATCACTATAATAATACGTATCCCCATTACTAAATGATAATATCTTCATACTTTCTAAAATACATGCATAAACCCTAGTATCTGTTTTATCTCCATAATTACTAGTATAAACGCTATCAACTTTTCTAAAATCAACAATTTCACTTATTAAATAGAAATTATTTTCTAAAACATAATCCATATCATTTTTAAAATGATTATATATTTTATAACATTCATTCGATGAAAAACCTAAATTTTGTAATTTTAATATTGTATCCCCACTCTTATCATAATTTATTAAAGACGCATATATTTTTTCTTTTCTTTTTTCAGTTATTCCATCAATTTCTAGCAACTTATTTTTATCATTTTTAATTATTTCAATAGCTTTATCCCCGAAAGCATCAACTATTTTTTTAGCAGTTACTTCGCCACACCCTTCTACAAAAGGACTTGCTAAAAAATCAATTATTGCATCAACTGTAGTTGGTTTTTCAATCTCATAATTATCAACAACAAATTGCATACCCCATTTATCATTTTTCTTATAATTTCCATATAAAGTCATAGGTATATCAATACTTGGGTCTAAAAAAGAACCCGTAACAGTTATAGTTTTATTACTACCAATACTTGCTACATTAGTTTCCCTAACGCGAAATAAAGCGACTACAAAGCCACTTTCTTTACTATAAAATATTAACTTTTTTAACTTGCCTTTAATGTAATTCATAAAATCCTTTTATATATTTTTCCCACAAGTAAATTTTCATTTAATGTAACCATTAAATAATTACTTGTATGACCAATACTTACATTATTATCGCACTCTTCCACTAAAATATCAAGTTCTTTTCCCTTAAATTTTTCATAATATTCTTTTTCTTGTTTCTTGCTTAAAGCCATTAGCTTTTTAACTCGCACCTTTTTTGTAACTTCATCCACTTGATTAGGCATTGATGCTGCAGCAGTACCAACACGAATAGAATATGGAAAAACATGAATCTTGCTAAAATTCATCTTTTTGGAAAATTCTAATGTTTCACTAAACAATTCATCAGTTTCATAAGGAAAACCAACTATAATATCTGTTGTAATAGAAATATCTGGTCTTATACCTCTTATTTTATTAATTTTTTCTTCATAATAAGCTAAATCATACTTACGGTTCATTCTTTTTAATATTTCATCGCTTCCAGCTTGTAAAGGAATATGTAAATGATTACAAACCTTATTATTAATTTTAAGCATTTCTAAAAACTTATCATTAAGTTCTGTTATTTCTATACTAGATATTCTAATTCTTAGTAAATCATCTATTTTAGATAATTCATTTATTAAATCAGTTAAATCATGATTATTACTCATATAATGACCAGTATGAATACCTGTTAAAACTATTTCTTTATGACCATGTTCTGTTAATAATTTAGCTTCTTTTATAACAGTATCAAAATCTTTAGAACGCACACTCCCACGCACAAACGGAATAATACAATAACTACAAAAATTATCACAACCATCTTCTATTTTAACAAAAGCCCTAACGTGATTATAATCATTTATTAACATATCTTCAAAATCTAAATTTCTTTCATTATAAAACTTAACATATTTCTTTTCTGTATCTAAATATTCTTTAATTAATTCAGCAATCTTAGATTTATCTTTATTTCCAAGTAAAATATCTATATCTAAAGCCTCATAAACATTTTGATTATTTTGACTACTACAACCAGCAACAACTAATAAAGCATTCGGATATTCTCTTTTAATTTTTCTTATTATTTTTAAACATTTCTTATCAGCAACATTCGTAACAGAACATGTATTTACAATAATAATATTTGCATCCCTCATATTTTCTTCATAGAAAAAATTTGATGAAAGCATTTTTTCTTTCATCATATTTGATTCATATTGATTAACTTTACATCCAAATGTAACTATATTAAACTTCATAAACCTCTACCCCAGTTCTTTTTGTAATCTTTTTAATGCTTCTAAAAAAGCTTCTTCTTTTTGAAAACTAATAACTCTTACTTCAATATTTGATGCAGTAGAATTACTTTTATTAACTAAATTATCTAAATCAACTTTCTTAACAGATAAATCATCATGCATTTCTTCTGTTTCATAATTAAGTTCATAATTAGCACCCTTATTAACAAGTTCATCATAACTAATTATTGCCTTGTCTTCTTGGTCTTTTTCATAATCTGTAAATTTAATTGTTGCATCATTATTTTTCATACTATCCCTTAATTCCTTTGCTATTTTCATTTCTTGAGTTTCTTCCAAATCTTTTTTTGGTTCCTCATCATTATTAATTTTTATAAAATATATCAAAGTTACAACAAGCACCATTAGTATTAATACTGAAAAGAAAAATATTATATCAACTAACCTCAGGGCCATTAATAAACTCCATATATCACTAAATATTTTCATCTCTACCACCAATTCTATTTTACTATTATTCAAGTAATAGTTAAAGTATATAATGTAAATTTGACATTTAAAGGTGTCAAATATTGACATTTATTATAACACTGTCTTTTATAAATGTCAAAAAAAATTAACACCAAAAGGTATTAATTCATAATTATTTCATAAGGTTCTTCACTTGTACCATTACCACTAACTTTCGCAGTCTTTATAATATTAATAACTGGTCTTACCCCTCTTAATAAGTTTCCATTAACATTACTTGAGATAGAACCATCAGTATCAACCACAAATGGATAATAATTTCCATATCTACTTGATGCACTAGACATTGTGTAATATGAATTTGTTATTTTTTCATTATATAAATAATAACTTTTATTTTCCCCAGTACTTCCCCCTGCTAAAGATACTTCATCTATTGTAAGTAAACCAATTCTTGAATTAACTAAATTACCTAAACATACAAAAGTAGGTATCTTATTAGTAATAACTCTATTATATGCTAAATAATTATCATCTTCTAAAACTGTATCATTACAAAACTTATAATATGCAATATAATCACTATAATCATTTAAATTATTTGTATACCAATTATTTAATTTTTCAAATATTGTACTTTTTAAAAAACTATAATCTTCACTATAATACTTACTTATTTCATCAACTATATTATCAAGTACTAACTTTATAGAACCATCACCATTTATTTTAACAATCTTCCAATTTTTACCTGCAAACAAAACATTATTATTTTTAACATTTCCTCTATAATAGTATGCAACACCTAAATCATCTTCTTTTTTTAGCAAACCTTCATCTAATGTAGCAGCATCTCCATTTTCAGTTAAACTTCTCTCATTTACTTTATTATTAGCCAAAATAACATCTGCAAAAGTATTCTTTTCATTTTCTTTTACACCAACTTGTAAAACTCCAGAATAACTTGTATTACCATCTGTATTAAATTCTAAAGTATAATTTATTGTTTCATTGCCATTAATTGATATTTGATTAGAAACAATCTCTGATTTCAATTCATTTTTCATATTTAAACCATCTGATGACTTTAATGAATATGTAACTTTGCTAGCATAAACATCAGTAAGTTGAATGTAATAATATTTTGTTTCTGTATCATTATTTGTAACAGAAAACGCAATACTTTTATTACCATTTAAACTAAACTTCTTTCCGTCTAAATAATTAATAGTTATTTTTCCATCTACAACTATATCTGAATCACTAGTTATTTTATCATAAAAAATGTAACCTACTCCTAAAGCACTTACAGTTAAAATTAACATAAATATAAAATAAAGCATTGATTTAAATCTTTTTCGCAACATCCATCATTCCTTTAATTTCTTAAAATAATTATACTTTAGCAAACAACATATTGTCAAGAAAAATGATTTACAATATTAATATTTAATGATATAATTCTAGATAGTGAGGATGTTATTTATGAATGTATTAAACAAATATGAAATTCTAGAATTATTAAAAGAATATCAAACTAAAGGGGCTCTAGCAGATGATACATTTATAAAAAAAGCTATATATATTATATTAAATGGTTATACAAGCACAATTGAAGGTGTTAATATTGGTAAACATGCTTATCTATTTGACAAACCATTCTATGAAGCTGATACTAAAACAATTTATTTTAAAAATGATTTTGATATCAACGATATAACAAAAGGTTATTTCACAAATGAATTTGATATGATAGCAATATATAATTTATATGTTTTAAGAAAAATATATGAAGTTTGTCTAGATATTTTAAAACATACATTTAGAAGTGAAGGCTTTTTGCAAGAGCTATATGCTATGGAAAGTGAATTTAAATCAATTGATATAAATCCTACAGAAAGAATTATTGAAATTGATGCCTTAAAGAAAGTAAATGAAATAGCAGGTTGGATGTCTTTTTATGATAAAACAACTTTCTTAAATTATTTTATTTATGAAACTACCAAAGCTTTACTTCGTGGTTATACCGGTGAATATTTTACTAATTCTCCAGTTTATCAATATCGTTTACAATATGTAGAATATTTAAAACGAAATAGAAGATATTTTTCTTGTGATAGTGACATAACTCAAGATTTAAAAAGAACTATAGCAAAACATACAGAAGAAGAAAACATTTATTATGGTTTACCAATAAGTAGTCACACATATAATTTTGTTTTATTTGAACAAAAACATGCTTACAGTATTTTAACTAGAAAAAGAAACTAATCAAATAGTTTCTTTTTAACTGCATGCTTCCATTAAAAAGCCATATAAACTAGTATCTTTATCCCAATATCCTTTTTTTATATTTAAATCAATATTACATAAAAGAACTAAATCTTTTAATAATTCTTTATTACTATATTTCATACTATTATTATATAATTTATTCACTTGCCAATCGGCTAACTTTAAATCACTCATTATTTCATTCATATTAATTTTATTATACATATTTTTAACATAATACATCAAACGATATTCTCTTGCAAGAAGCGCCACCAAAGTTACTGGTTCAACTTTATATACTTTTAAATTCTTAAGTATTTTTAAGGCATCCCCTAGTCTTTTTTCAACTACAGCATTTACAAAAGCAAAATTATTATTTGTTTTTTCTTCGCCAATAATATTTACAACATCATTAAATTTAATATGACAGGGAAAACTATAATAAAGCATTATTTTATCTAACTCATTAAACATAATATCTAAATTATTATAAGAATTATTCATAACATAATTTATTGTATTATAATCTATACTATAATCATATTTCTTTAAATAACTTGTTAATGTAGTATTAATACCTCTTTTATCCATTTTAGGTATATTTATAATACTACCTTTAGTTTTAATACTTTTAACTATCTTTTTTCTTAAATCTATTCCATTTAATGTTGTAAATATTATATTTGTAGCTTCATTTGCATGTTCTAAATACTTACTCAACAATTCATTGTCAGTATCACTTATCTTACCTGTTCCAAAAAAATCAGCATTAGTTACTACCAACCATTTTTTATCTATTCCTAAACCAAAATATGATGCTTCATCAACTATTTCTTTTATACTACACTTACTTGCATTAAAAAGCAAATAATTATTGTTTTTAATTATTTTTTTTATTTCATCATTTATAATTCTATAACTTTCTGCACTAATTAAATAATTCATATAAACCACAATTTAAGTATAACATTTTTAGAAAGAAAAAGAAAGAGCTCTCTTTCTACTTTATCTAAACATTATATAATGTACTATATTTTATTCTGATTTTATTATTTGGTTCATGATAGTAATTTAATATAATACCATTGCAAATTACAAATTATGAGTATATAATAATTATCAAGAAAGGAGATTTGCAAATGGAAGAAGTTTTTAATGTCGGAACTCCAACAAAAGAAAATATTGATTATGCTTTTAAAAATTTAGTTTTTTATGTTACAGCATCAACTCAACTAGATTTATATAAAAAACAAAAAGAAAACTTCATAAAAGTTCTAAATGAGATTAATGAGATTTTAAAATCTTATGTAAACACTGAAAATTTAGCATCTATAAATGAAGAGACTTTACAAAATATAAAATTTGATTTAATTGATTTAGATGTCGAAACAAAGGCAGTAAAATCTTATTTTGCAGAATGGTCTTTACTATGGTTAGATGCAATTATATCTTTGAGAGCAATAGAAATTAAATTAGGAGGTGTTAATAATGGCAAGTAGAGATAAATATGGAAATTATGTAAACAATAAAGGAGTTACAATAAAAATTGGTACAGATAAAAACGGTAACGATCACATTAGTTTTTATGGTGGGCAAGTAGATAAACCTCATGATGCAGCACACGTTAATATGAATTATGATAAAAGTTCTTGGAGCAGTACAACGCATGGACCTGATAAAAGCGATACAAAATCCGGAGCTGGTGGTTGTTATTTAACTACAGCTTGCATGAAACATTTTCAAGAAAACTTTGATGATAATTGCTATGAATTAACAGTGTTGAGATGGTTTAGGGATAACTTCGTATCAAAAGAAGATATAAAACACTATTATGAAATTGCTCCTATTATTGTTGAGAGCATAAATAATGAAGAAAAATCCATCATTATTTATGATTATATTTTCGATAATATAATAGATTATTGCATTGAACAAATTGAACAAGGGAACTACGATAAAGCCTATAGTAGATATAAAAATAGTATTTTAGTTTTAGAAGAACAATTCGCTAAGCCAATGTTAGAGCAAAGATTAGTAAGAGTTTTAAAAAGAACTTTTATATAAAAATTATCCACATTTTCAAGCCAAATTAATTTATAATAAACATTTCATGACAAAATGGCAGACAGTGTCTGCCATTTTGAAATACAAAAATTTGTGATAATTACTTCAATTTAAAAGTTAAACAATGTCGTATCTTTTTAAATTTTATGTTAAAGTTGGGATAAATTATAATAATATTTTTATGTTTTTTTCTTATCATAATATTTGACTTATATTATAATAATTGATATCTTCTTACTTTAATCCTTTCATCACTACAATATTCCATAATAAATTTATTATCTTTTTTGCAAAGGATAATACCAATTGTTTTGTCTTGAGTAATATTTTTTAAATTATTATCAATGTAATTCATATACACTTCAATTTGACCAATGTGGTCTTTCTTTAAATCAGTTACTTTTAATTCAACAACCACAAAACAATTAAATTCATAATTATATAATAATAAATCAATATAATTAAAATTATTTCCAAGTTTTATTGGATATTCATTTCTAATAAATGTAAATCCACTACCAAGTTCATTTAGAAATGTTGGTATATCTTCTAGTATCATTTTTTGCAATACCTTTTCAGATACTACCTCATAATTTAAGTTATTCTTTATTATTATTGGATTTTTTACAAAATCATCAACTTTAGTTTCTTCATGTTTAATTAATTTGTATTTAGTTTTTTCATCTAATCTTTCATATTCTTTATTTTTAATACGTTCTCGAAGTTGTCTAGTAGACAAATTATTTTTAATTGTTATATCAATATAATATTTAATTTTGTTTTTATCTTTAAGAGGTAACAATTCTATATAATGGCTCCATGTCAATTCACCAGGCACTGCCTGGTGAATTCCATTTTCATAAAATTGACGCATATATCTTAGAGTTGAAACTGAATATTTTTTATTTAATTCTTTAGTTAATCTCTCTGAATACTCCTTAATAATTCCTTCTCCGTAATGCTTTCCAGCTTCACTTAATAATTTGCCTACATTATAATAAGTAGTTAAATCACTTTTGTTTTTTGAATAATCCTTTACTTTTTTAGTTATTTCATTATTTAGTATCTCCGTTTTAATATTTTCATAATAGTTCATATTTTCTTCATCCTTTCCATTAAGGTTTACAAAAACCTATATCAAATTTATTTTTATTTATTTTAAAAGTTATAGTTCCATCACTATCAGTTCTTAATATCCTAGTATTTATTAAGTTACTTAAAACTTCTTCATGAGGATGCCCATATCTATTATTTCTTCCAACACTAATAACTGAATATTTAGGAATTATTTTATCAACAAAATATTTACTAGAACTTGTTTTACTTCCATGATGTCCAACTTTTAAGACATCTATATTAAATAAGTTATATTTTTCAATTATTTTTTCTTCAACACTCCTCGGTGCATCTCCCATAAAAAGAAATTTATATTTCAAGAATGTAATGTAGTTTACTAAACTAGCATCGTTTTCATTATCATAAAAATCATTATTTAAATTAATTACATTAAAATATTTTAAATTATAATTATTAGTTATTTTTACACTTGTATTAATTATTTTCTTTTCTAAAGAATTTGTACTACCATTATTTAAAACAACTTTTTTTACATTTAATTTTTTTATAATATTTAAGGCATCTCCAGCATGGTCTTGGTCTCCATGACTAATAATTAAATAATCAAGTTTATTAATGCCTCTACTTTTTAAAAATTTAATTACTCCATCTGAAATATTATAAGTTTTATTAGATTTTTGCCATTCTTCCTTTTCATAAGTGCTTTTGCCCCCAGTATCAATCATTAAAACCTCTTTTTGGTGTGGTGAAACTAATACTGATGTATCTCCCTGACCAATATCAAAAAAATACACATAATAATTTTTATCAAATAAAACTATTACTTTACCAAATATCAAAATTAAAAATAAACAGATATATAATTTTTTCTTTCTAACCAATAAAACAAGATAAAAAAGAATAATCAATATAATAGATAACTTAGGAATATTTATTATTAAACTTATTTTTGAAAATAACATATTCATATTATTAGTGATATTTATTGTAAACCCAAATAAAGGATTAAGTATTGGTATTATAAATGATATTAAAGAAAGTGGATAAACAATTAAACTAATCCATGGTACAAATAACATATTTATAAATATTGAACTTAAATTAACTTCATAATTTACCATAATAGTTATTGGCATGCTAAAAAGAAAAGTAACTAAACTAAGTTTAAATAATTTAACAACATAAGTACCTTTTATAAAATCACTATAATAAAATATACCAAAACAAACTATAAATGAATATATAAAACCTAAATCATAAATTAAAAAAGGGTTTATAAATAATATAATAAATGCTACAATAAATAATAACTTTATATTAGAATATCTTAAATTAAATTTATTATTTATATTTTTTAAAATATAAAATATTGTTGCTCTTTGTAATGATGCAGTTAAGCCAGTAAGTATTAAAAATACAATTAAGATAATACTAGTAATAATAATTCTTTTACTTTCTTTAAACTTTTTTAAAAACATATTTA
>FR899775.1:4360-10262 GCA_000437355.1 Firmicutes bacterium CAG:460 | reverse complement strand
AACATATTTATTATTAATAATAAAATATTTATATGCATACCAGATAATGCTAATAAATGACTTATACCATTACTTTGAAAAGAATTATATATTTCACTAGATAAAAGAGTTTTATCTCCTAAAATAAAAGCTAAATAATAATCACTATTATCTAAATTTATTATTTTTTTATATAATTTATCTTTTATTTTATATAATATATTTTTATTATTCTTTATTATTTCATAACTATCTACACTTAATGTATAATATATCTTTTTGTTATATAAATAATTTTTATAATTAAAATTATTAGGAATAGTATTGTTAAAAGGAACTTTTAATGTTCCTTTTAACATTATTTTATCCCCATGATGTATTACATCAAGAATTGTATTCTTTTCTTCCTTACTTTTTACATAATAATTAGTTATAAGTCTCTCTTCACCTTTTACATCAAGAACTAACCTATCTCCTTCGAACTTAATACTTGTTATAACTCCCTCAAAAACGTTTTTTCTTATATCTAACTTACTTTCATACTTAATTATCTTTGTAAACAAAAGAATATAAATACATAAGAATATAAAAAATACTATGAACAACTTATTATATTGTAATATTGTCTTTAAACTTCTCATAGGTTGCGTTTCCTATACCACTAACTTTTTTAATTTCATCAATTGATTTAAAACCACCATTTTTCTCTCTATAACTAATTATTGCTTTAGCTTTTGACTCACCAATACCAGTTAACGTTTTAAGTTCATTAATACTTGCAGTATTAATATTTACAATCGATATTTTAGAATCACTAGCTACTTCATTACTTATTTCATTATTAGTTGCACCCTCACTAGGTACAATAACACTTTCTTCCTTTTTAGTACAACTACTTATATCATAGGTTGGACATTTACATACATTAATAGTTTTAGTAACACTTTTAGTGGCATTTTTCTTATAAACATAAATAACCATTTCATTTTTTACTTGCATACTTAAATTGATGTTATTAGTATTAGCATTTTTAGTTAGACCTCCGCTTAAATCAATAACATCTTGAATGATACTATCACTACTTACTTCATAAACCCCAGGTTTTTTAACTTCTCCCTTTACCTCAAGTTTAATCTTTTTAGTAGCATCACTTACTTCAGGTGAGGTATTTATACTTACATCATTACAAATACACTCATCATTATCAAAATAAAAATATATTGCTAGACCACTAGATATTAAAAATAACACAAAACTAATTAACCCAATTAATAATTCTTTTTTCTTTAAATAATTCATTTTTCCTCCATCGGAGGCATACACACATTTTCTCTTTCATATATAATATTTCCTAAACCGCCAAAATTTTTGCATTTTTTTTAAAATTTATACACTTACTTTACACTAAAAAACACAAATACATCCATTTAGGTATATTTGTGTTATGAAATTTTCACAGATTTAATATATCATTTAATTAATTCGAATTGGGTCACTAGATGTGCCACTACCACTCGCATAAGTTACAGATGATAAAAGATTGAAGGACGGACGAACCCCAAAGCTACTAGTCACAAGGTTGCTGAGGACATAGCCAGTGCTAGTCACATTGGACGCACCATACGTACTGCCGGAACCGCGCGAAATAGTCCATTCTGAAGAACCTAAATATAACCAATTTGTTGTTTTTGCTACTCTATAATCTTTCGTGGCATCACTTTCATTATATCCAACTAGTGTCCATGCACTTGGACTTGCACTATAATAATAATCAGTTACATACATTAATCCTATTTTTGCATCATATGTTGTGGTTGATGCACTACTTCCTACTTCATATTGATATGCTGTTTTTGGTACTACACCACTTATATTAGCAGATGTATTTCCTCCAACTTTCCATGTTGTTGTTGCTATTTTGTCTGCTATTGTTCCTAGACTTGTTAAATATGTTCCATTTAGGTATGTATTTAAACTTGAACTTGACCATGTATTATAACCATTTGTATCCCATTCTTTGTCACCAACTGATTTTGCTATTATTACTTTTGTTTGGGCACTTGGACTTGCACTATAATAATAATCTGATACATACATTAATCCTATTTTTGCACCATATGTTGTACTTGATGCACTACTTCCTACTTCATTTTTATATGCTGTTTTAGGTACTGAATTTACTATATTAGACCATGAACCTCCTCCGACTTTCCATGTTGTTATGGCTATTTTGTCTGCTATTGTTCCAAGACTTGTCAAATATTCTCCATTTAAATATGTATTTAAACTTGAACTTGACCATGTATTTGAATCATTTGTATCCCATTCTTTGTTACCAACTGATTTTGCTCTTATTACTTTTGTTTGTGCTCCAAATACTCCTATTATTCTAAACAAGTTTGCATCTGGACATGTTGCTTTATCCGAACCTAAGCATATATAATTATTTACACTATCACTTGCTCCTGCATATCTGTATGAATTATCTCCAATATAATTATTTACACTATCACTTGCTCCTGCATATCTGTAGCTATTATCTCCAGCTCCATTGGTTAAAGCTGAGTTATGATAATAAATTCCATTTTCTCCTTGGGTTCCTGTATATTGTGATATAACATATTCAGCTAGTGTTTGGTCTTTTTCTCTATCATAAGCTTTTACAGCAACACCTGCTTTAAATGTTTTATTCATTGATGTGTTTGTTGATGTTTCATCAACAAATAGATATAAGTCATATTGTTTATTACCTTTTAAAGCAACTGATGTATTATGTATTTTATAAATCTTTGAATAAGTACCTTTTAATCCTGTGTTAAGTTCTGTTTTATCTGTGTCGCTAAAGTCTGAAGAACCATCTGTTGCACTAGATAGAACGCCTTCTACTACAGCGGTTTTTGAACCTTTTTCTGTTAAAATATAATGAATATTTTCATCTGTTAATGTATTTGTATTAAGGGTTGCAATATAAAGGTTAAAACCTACATATGAGTCACAGTAAGAAGTCACTGTTAAACTATATGGTGTAGTTTGTAAACCTCTATTTCTACTCATTGGATAAGAACTAGATAAATTGATAGAACTTGTTCCAGTTAGCTTTATTTTAGCACAACTTTCTAAGCTAATTTCTGTTAAATTACCGCCTTGTTCAATTGGTTTCATAAAAGCTTTTGTTAACCCTAAAGATAACAAAATAACTATAATAATTGATAAGATTCCAATAATTATTAATCTTGTTTTTTTATCCATATACACTACACCCTTTCATATTATGTACAATTTAAGTATACTTAAATTGTCTTAGTTAGTCAATATTTTTTACATTTTTCTCACTTTTTTAACACTATTTTCTTCTTTTAGAAAAGATACTGGTATTTTATCTAAGTTATATATTTCTTTTAATTTTTTGCAAAAGTATGTATTTATAATTATATCTTCAGATACTTTAGTATAAGCACTTTCTTTTTCTTTATCATCTAGTATAGCAACCCCTTCTTTTATGAGGGTTGGACATGGCATTAAAAACCTTTTATCTACTGTAATACCACTAGGTAAAATGGTTACTTTAGTATCATCTTCTTTTTTAGTAAAATACTCTTCAGATTACAATATCAATACATTTACTTACACCATCTTTTTGTTTATATCTATCTAAATAAAGTGTAAATGCTTCAAGAGTTGTTTCTACAAACTCATTTTCTTCTTTTTTAAAATATGTTACATTACATAAATTTAACGAATACCCTTTCCATTTAGCCAATTTTTTCAACCTCCTCAAGATATCTTTCTAATGCTACATTCCACATTTTATATTCTTTATCATTTCTGTGGTCTACAAGCAAATTAGTATCTTTTAATATATTACCAATAACTAAAGATGCTTTTTTAGCTCCATAGTAATTTAAGTGTTCTCCTTTGTCTTTAGTATCAATCTCCCAATTAATATTTAAATCATATTTATTTAAATTAATAAATTCAAAACCTAACTCATTACCTAATTCATTAAACTTTTTATCTCTTTGATAATTCCATGAATTTTGAGAAGGAAAACCAATAACGTAAACTTTTGCATTATAGCTTTTAGCTAAATCTATAAACATTTTTAAATATTCATAATTATCTTTAATCATGACATATTCTTTATCATTTTCTTTCATATAATCAATATATTTTCCAGGTTTAATAGTTTTATTTAATTTATAACCTTTTTGAATACTTACTAAACCATAATCATTAAATAAAATATTTTTCCAATTATTATGATAGTTTAAAAGAGGCATTACTTTTTTTAAAGCTCTTTCATATTTAATATACCATTTTCTTTTTCTAGTATTTCTAAAAAACATATTACCACCGAGCATTACTACTTTTGGATGTTGGCTTTCTAAAGCTATTTTATAATATTCATAAGCATCTGGTAAGATAAAAGCTGCCTCAGCACAATCAAAAACAGTATATCCAAAATCTTTATAGATTTCCATCGGAATAACTGATGAATAAACTAGGGAGTCTCCGATGATGATAGCATCAACAGAATTTTTTTTCTCCCCTAAAACGGGATACTCAGCTGTTTTTATTAAACCAAAATCTTTAATATTTTCATGAGGAAGTAAAGCGTATGAAAATCCATAATAAAGGAAAATAAATATTGCTATAAAAATAATACTTTTAAAAAAATTTTTCATATTGCCTCCTTAAAAGTCTGCATACATTGGGTCAACTGGTTCATATCCAGGACCAAAAGCCCCAAAAATAAGAATTGAAAAAATTAATATGTATAAAATAATCCATCTAACAACTATATTTTTCTTAGATAAATTTTCTCTTAAACAAATATTTTTTTCATGTTTAATACTAACTATAAATACTACTAATAAAGAAATAGTTAAGATAAAATAATCTGGTAAATCTAAACCTAAAGATGTAAATTCATTTAATTTAAAACTAAAATTAGTAAATATTTTCTTAATCATATAAATAGATTGTTTAACACTACTTGAATTAAATATTAATTCTCCAATAATTACTATAAAAGTTGTTTTTAATATTTGAAGTACTTTTAGTATTTTAGATTTAGAAATATTTAATTTAACATATAATTTATTAAAACTATTTCTTGTAATATTACCAATACTAATCATAACAAAATGATATAACCCAAATAAAATATATGTCCATCCTGCTCCATGCCATAGGCCATTTAAAAGCCACACTACTAAAAGAGCAATTGTTCCACTAAGTAAAGGACCATAGTGATTACCAACATATTTTCTTAATTTTATTGTTAAGCTTTTCATTGGTTTTGATAAAGACACTGGATAATAAATATAATCTCTAAACCATGTACCTAAACTAATGTGCCAACGTGTCCAAAACTCAGATACATTTTTACTAAAGAATGGTTGTTTAAAGTTTTCAGGAACTCTTACTTTAAAAATATCCCCGATACCTAAAACAACATCCATGGCTCCTGAAAAGTCCATATAAAGCATAATGGTATAAGAAATGGCCCCAAAGAAAATAACTGGACCTGATAAATCTACATAATTACTAAATACCGTTTTAACTAAAATATTTAATCTATCAGCAATAATCATCTTCTTAAATAAGCCCCATAAAATTCTTTGTAAACCAAAACATAAGCTATCATAAGTTATTTTTTCACCCTTATATAAATCTTCAGCAGTATCATTAAATCTTGTAATAGGTCCTTCCATTATACTTGGAAAAAACGACATAAATAAAGCCACTCTAAAAAAGTTTTTATCAGCATTAATTTTGCCATCATAACAATCAAATAAATATGATAAGGCTTGTAATGTATAAAAAGATATTCCTATCGGAGCAATTAGTTTTATAATATTAAATTCATAATTAATATTAAATAAATTTAATAAGTAATTTGTATTTATTGTAAAGAATT
>FR899775.1:0-4327 GCA_000437355.1 Firmicutes bacterium CAG:460 | reverse complement strand
TTGTAAAGAATTTTAAATATTTAAAAATAAATAAAAAAGATATATTAATTAATAAACATAGTATTAAAACTAATTTTTTCTTATTCTTATATTTATTTTTAATAAGTTTTTTATCTTCTTCTTTAGTTTCTTTTAAAACTTCTTTTTTTCTTTCTTCTATTTTAGACATAAATATACTAGAAAAATAAATAGATATAATTGTTAATAATAAAAATATTATTAAACTTTTACTAATTAACCAAAAAAACAACCAACTAAATAACAATAATGCTATTGGTCTTATTTTTTTAGGAAATATATTATAAAAAATTATAACTATTAAAAACATATAATTATAATTTCTCATTAAAAAATCTTGCATAACTACTCCTTAACTTCTTCTATTAATACTTACTAGTTCTAAATTTTCTGTTAACTCTTTTATTCTTTCAATTATTCTTCGAGCTTTAACTTTATCTTCACTATTTTTAGAAAGTGATAAATGTACTTCTAATTCTTCTAATGTTAAATTAGATGTAAAAAATGTACTTAATTTATTATTCATACGATACTGTAGTATTGTTCCTAATATTTCATCTCTACCCCAGGCAGTAACATTTTCAGCTCCAATATCATCGATAAGTAGGATATCTACATTTTTTAAATAATTTACTTTATCTTCAACTAAACTAAAATCTTCTTTCATATTTCTTAAGGTTTCTGGTAAATATACAACTTCTGTGATGGCATCTTTACTTATTTCAAGTTCATTAAATAATGCTGATATTAAATAAGTTTTACCACTTCCAAAAGAACCATGTAAATATAACCCTTTTAATGTATTTACTTTTTCATAATCATCAAAATATTTTTTTAACCATTTTATTACTTTATATCTATTTTTATCTTCTATGTCTATGTCTTTCATTCTAGCATTTTTTATTTCATTTAACTTTTCTTTCTTTTCACTTTCTTTTTTTATTAATTCTTTTTGATACTTACATGGCATATAAATGAATTTTAGGGTTTCATCACTAAAACTTGGATATAAAACATGACCACTTACTTTATTTTTACACATAAATAAACCTTTACATGTTTTACAATTTTTAAGTTCATCACATGTATCCATTAACTTAGTATTATTTTTTAGTGTTATATCTCTAGGTAGTTTGTTTCTTTTAACTAAATTACAAAAGTCTTCATCTTTTAATGATTTTTGTAATTCTTTTTCTAGTTCTTTTTCTATTTTTTCACTTAATGTCATGTTAATATGTTCCATTATTTAAACTCCTTTAATAAATTTTCTAGTTCTTCTTTATCAGCTTCAGTTACTTCGCTTGCTTCATTTACTTTATTAAACCAAACTGGTTCTTTAGTTACTTTTTCATTGTCAAACTTTTTAGTATATTTTTTATTTTCTTTTTCAGCAAAGTTCATGGCTTCAGTTGCATTTTTTAAGCCAGCTCGCTTCCATTGTCCTGCAATTGTTTCAATATAATTAGTTGCAAGTTTATTATTATTTTTTCTTAAAACATAATCAAGTAAAACATTTACAACTGCTGGGGGCATCTCTAAATCAATTACTAAACTTTCTATTATTTTAATATCTCTATTTGTGGGTTTGGTTCCCCCATACTTATTTCTTAAAAAGTCAACTGGATTGATACTTTCAAACATAGCAATAATCTTACCACGCATGGAAGTATCTCCAGCTGGAGACTTTAAGTATTCCGGTTGGGAACGATAAATTAATGTCGGTAAAGCTCCATTATTAAATTGATACATTCTACGGGCTTGTAATCTTAAAGCATTTTTATCAATCATACCAAATTCATTTAAGATACTTCTTATTAATTCTATCATTTTTAATGTGTCAATTTTATATATAAACGATAACTGATTTATTAATTCTTTCGTCTTTTTAGTGAAAGCTTTTTCATTAATAACACCTTTGGGAATACTTGATAAAATCATATCAAAATCAACTTTATCTCCGACAGAAACATCATTGATACTACGTTCTATCGCATCAGCACCAGGTAAAGCTATGCCACTATCCATTACTTCATCTAACCTTTTAGTTATATCCTTATAGTCTTTAGTGTCCATTTTTATCTTTTGATATTGTTTTTTTAAATATTCATATTCTGTTGCACCGATATTATTATATAAAACAATATTTAATATTGGATGATTAAAAAACTCATTAGGACTTAATGGTGAATATATTTCATAAATGTAATTATTTATACTACCACTTTTAAAATATGTTTTTAAAAGACCAACAGCTTCTAGGGCTTCACGAGCATTTTTTAATGTTTTTAGAGGTATTTTTAAAATACTCATTAAATGATGATGAGTTAAGTCTCTTGATACTTGTGAGTTTAATTCTAAATCATTTACAAGGGTAAGATATAGGGATGTTGCTAAATGACCAATAATTGGTTCATAAAAAGATATTAAATACTTTCTGTCAGTATCACTTAAGATACTTTTATTTACCACTTGATAGGTATCGGCAGGAAGTAATGTTACTTCTTCACTCATACTTACACCTCACTTACATGTTCTATTATATCAAAAGAAAAGAAAAAGCTCCACTACTTTTTGCTTTTTCTTCGATATATTATAAAAATAATTAGAATGAATATTACAATAATAACTATTATTTTATATTTATCTAATATAGTTAAGAAATATTCCCAGTTGCTACCTAGTTTATATCCCACACAGATTAGAATTGTGTTCCAAATTACAGAACCACATAGAGTATAAACTATAAATTTTCCCATAGGCATTTCACTCATACCGGCAGGAATAGAAATTAAACTTCGAACAATAGGCACAAACCGACAGAAAAATACACTCTTATTTCCTTTATTGTCAAACCAATCATCAGCTTTATCTATATCTTTTTCTTTTAAAAATAATACTTTACCTATTTTTCCTCTTACTATTTTTTTTAGCCTTTCTTTATTAAATATTTTACCTATGTAATAAAGGATTAAAGCACCAATTAAAGAACCAAATGTTGATGCTATAATCATGAAAAATACTTTTAAGTTAGTGTATGTACTAAAAAAGCCACTGAATAAAAGAATTACTTCTGAAGGTATCGGCGGAAAAACATTTTCAATTAATATTAGAAAAAATACTCCAAAATAACCAAATTGTTCTATAATGTGTAATATAATCTCTTGCATATTATCCCTCTTTATAAGTTTATTCAGAAATTTTAAATTTAATCTTTCCTTTATTTTTCTTTACTTCAACTTCAGTAATTACACCATTAATTATATTTAAACATGGACCCTTATGGCTTACATCAGCATTATAAATTATTGGTATATCTAACTTACTTATAACACTATCTTTTAAACAATCAATTACATTTTCATATGTATTACTTACTTCTTTTCCAAATCTTCCAAAAATAATACCTTTTGCATATTTAAAATATCCAAGTTCACTAAACTTCCAAAGTATTCTAATTACATCATCCATACTTTTTTCACAATTATCAAAATACCAGATGATACCATCATTTTTATACTTTTCATTAAAAGTATTTATTCCATCATACTTTGTACCAGCTAGGTCAGATATAATATCAAAACAACCACCAATAATTCGACCTTTAATAAAAACATCTTCATCATTAACTGTCATCCATCTTACATCGCTATCCAAATTATAGCTCTCTAGACCAGTTACTTTCTCTGGATAAACATCTTCATATTTTTCATAACTATCTTGTTCTATAATATTACCATTTATTATTTCCAAAAAATCTTTTTCACTTTTATGATATTCTTCCATTCCAAAATTAGAAAAGTTTTTACCATAAATTGTAGCAATATCACACTTTGTAGTTATTGGATACAACAGGCCAGTTGGATCAGAAAAACCACACACAAATTTTGGATTATTTTTTAACAATTCAAAATCAATATAAGGCAAAATTTCTAAAAGAAATTCACCACCAGAAGCACACATTATTAAATCAACTTTTTTATCATTAACCATTTCATTAAATTCTGTTGCTCTTTGTTCTTCACTTGTGCTTCTGCCCATAAATGAATTAAAGACATTATCAGATAATTTAATTTTATAACCTAAACTTTCTAATTTACTATACGCATTTTTAAATCTTTTAACCTTTAATTCATTATCAGCTCCATCAGATGGCGCAACTACTCCGATTACACTTTCCTTTTTTACAAATTTTGGAATTATCATATCATTACCTCCATCATTATTATACATTATGAAAAAGAAAAAAAGCAACTGTAAGTTACTTTTTAAAGAAATTCCTAAAGCACTAGTTTATCACAATCGGGTCACT
>FR899774.1:45571-222483 GCA_000437355.1 Firmicutes bacterium CAG:460 | reverse complement strand
ATTAAAATAGCTCCTATATAAGCAATAATAATTTCTGCAATCATTAAAAAAACATATTTAGGTTCTCCGTAAAGATAAAATAATAAAGATGCAATTAATAAAATAATATTTTTATATTTTTTGGGTGTAATAAAATATATAATTATTAACGCTGGTAAAAAATAATATAAAAAACTAATACTAGTAAATAACATTTTATCCTCCTTTAAAAAGGCACCTTAAAAGGTGCTTCATTATTCTTCTGCTGGCATTTCTGGTGAAAGTTCTATATTTTCTTCGTTATTTGATTTTTCTAATTCTTTTCCAATATTATTATTTACATATTTCTTAAAATCATTATATACTGCTTTAGCAATATCTTTGTCAGCCATTACAGAGAATATTACATTACCACTGTTAGTGATATATAATTGTTCTGCAGAAACACAAATCCAACGTCTCATATCAATATTATCTAACATCTCTTGTTTAATTTTTTCTACATCAGCATTATCTTTAACCTTAACAATAGCCACTGAATAAGCTTGTGCTGTTATCAATGGTACTGATACAACAATTGATTCGATACCATCATTTGTTTTTAAGCCAGTATAACTAGTAACTTCATCAATATTCTTTATATCTACTTTCATAGTTTCAAGTTCGGGTAAAACATTTTTGTTATTTTTATTTATAGTATTAATAATGTCATTAATGTCTTTCGGTGTCTCAACACTACCTTTGTTACCACTACCTGATACTAGTATGAATATTATAAATGAGATAACTGCTAATAATATCAAACCTATTATAAAAATATTTTGTTTTTTCATTTCTATCTCCTCCCAATATTTAAATTATATCACACTTTTACCGAAATCGGTAGAAAAATTATTGCGTTTTACAAAAATTAAATATTAACTATTTAAAAAGCAAATCATTTTGATACTCTTATAAATTATAAATATTTATTACTATTTTGTATCAATTAATAATTCTTTTGGACTTTTCTTTAAATTGCTTGATGAAGATATTAGTAAAGAAATTATAAGAACTATTGACATAAATAAAACTACATATATCATTAATTTTGGAGATATTTTAATTTCTAAACTTGTTAGTGTTTTATTAAATCCATCTACTTCAGCTCCACCTCCAAGTTGGCTAGATGCTGACTGTTTAGCAATTTGTTTTGCTATAGTACCAGTGACTTTACTTAATATGTTATTTCCAATCATACTTGCTGTATAAACAGCTAGAAAGTATGATCCTATAAATGCTGGGATTGATACAAATACAAGTTCAATAACAAATTGTCCGAATATTTTGGCTTTTGAAATTCCTAATGAAAGTAAAATTGCAATTTCTTTTTTTCTAGCATTCATCCATAAAAACAATAATAATGAAACTGTAACACCTGCAAATAATAATGATCCTGCAAATAATTTATTAGCTATTTTATATATACCTGATATTGATTGTTGTAGTGCTGGGTAATTATTTGAACTTTTAATCAAATTATATTGTTCCCAATCTATATCAAGTTTTTCAATATTTTTAATAACTTTATCTAAATTTTTATCACCTTTTACAAAAAATGTTGCATCTTGATATACAGCAGTATCCTCTGTATTTCCATATACTTTTGCAGCCGTATCTAAATCAGTTATCAAAGTATTTTCGTAAAGTTCTTGGGCTACAGTAACACCACCTTCATTATGACCATCAAAAAGGCCTTTTATCTCGACTTCAACTTTTTCATTTGCTCCTTTTTCATTATCGGCATCAAATAAATTAGATTTTATTTTTATTTTATCTCCAATTTTTAAATTATTTTTTTCTGCTAGGTCTTTATGCATTAAAATCTTGTTTTTATCATTTTCATTTAAGTGTTCACCACTAGATAATTTGTAAGCTCCTGAGATAAACTTATTTTCTTTTGATGAATCATTAACTCCTGTTAACATAACAGCTCTTTTAAAGTTTTCTGCTCTTTCTGGTGATTGACCTGAAAGTGTTTTTTGTGTTTCTATTATATCATTACCTACTAAATCAGCAACACTATTAATTCTTTTTACATATGAATCAATGTCTTTGGATTCAGCAATTTTTTTAATATCTTGTCCTTTTATATTGCCACCACCTCTTGGTGTTCCAAAATTAACTCTTCGGTTTATTTCCATAGAGAAACTATTTGTTATATTTCCAAAAGTTTCTTTTGAAGCTCTGTTCGTAGCATCTTTGATCGATAAACTAATAAGACAAAGCGTTGACATAGCTGTTATAACTAACAATATAATTATTGATTTTAGACTTTTTCTAGTTACATATGCAAATGCATTTTTAATCATTATTGTACCTCCTAATTATTTTTATTTATTTTCTTAAGTTTTCTATCTCTTAATTCTAAAATAATGTCAGCAGAATTTGCAACTTCTTTGCTATGTGTTACCACGATTACACACTTATTTCTTTCTTTTGCTAACTTTTTAAGTATTTCAATTATTTCACCAGCAGTATCAACATCTAAGTTTCCAGTAGGTTCATCTGCTAAAATTATTGGGGCTTCTGAAACTAATGCTCTTGCAATCGCCACTCTTTGTTGTTGTCCTCCTGATAACTTCATTACATTTCTATTTATTTGACTTTTATCAAGCCCTAATTCAAATAAGATTGTTTCAGATGCATTTTTATTTACTAATCTAACATTTTCTAAAGGCGTTAAATAATCAATTAAATTATAGTTTTGAAAAACTAACGATATGTTATTTTTTCTATGATTACTGTAGCCGTCTTTCTCTATATCATTTCCTTTAAATAAGATTTGACCTTTTTGTGGTTTATCTAAACCTGCTAATAGAGAAAGTAATGTTGACTTTCCTGCCCCTGATTTTCCTATTATTGCATAAAATTTTCCAATTTCAAATTTTTGATTTACTTTAGATAATACTAACTCATTTGAATTTGAATAATTATATGTTACATTTTTTATTTCTAATATATCCATTTTTAATCTCCTAACTTATTTTTGACAATATTTCTTTTGGTTTTTTAATTAATATCATTAAACTTGCAATAATAACTGATAGAACAATAATTCCAATTAATATTCCGTAACTTTGTAGAAATGTTAAAAGATTTGCAATTAAATTATTGTTTTTAAGTAAGCTATCAACCATTATTGTTGAATCATCAGAATTCATAAATCCACCGACTATAATATTTAATATTACATTTCCTATAAACAATGATAATACAAAAGAGGGTAGTGATATAAGTAATAATTCAAGTATAAATTGAGTTACAATTTTTATTTTACTTATACCAATTGATAATAATATTCCTATTTCATGTATTCTTTCTCTTAACCATAATATTAATATTAATGACAATACTGTTATTCCACCTATCATAATTGAATATGTCATGATCTTAATAATATGTTTTATTCCATCTATAGACTCTAGTGTTTCTTCAAATACATGGTTATCACTTGAAACACTATATTGTGACCAATCAATTTTAATTTTTTTAATTTTATTTAATGCAACCTTTGTATTTTCTGAACTGTCTGAAAATATTGTAAGTTTATTAACAATTTTGTTATTTAAAAGATTATTTAATGCTTTTTGACTTGATTCATAATCAATAAATACCATATTTTCACTAAAGTCTGATGATAAGCCAGTATATTTTTCTTGTTTTTTACCTGTGAATATTCCAATTATCTCAAACTCATATTCTAATTTCTTTTCACTATTATTAAAATCAATTAATTCAAGTTTGATTTTATCATTAAGTTTTAGGTTATTTTTTTCAGCAAGTTCCTTATGAATAAGAATTTTTCCTCTATCATTATTATTAATATGTCTGCCTTTTATAATAGTGAAAACACCACTACTAAATAAATTATCCTTTTCACTATTGTTAGTAGCTTCTACTGAAAGAATATTTTTGAACTCATCTGATAAATCATCTCGTTCTACTAATTGTGTTCCATCTACAACTTTGATGTTTGTAGTTCTAGCAAGTCCATCATACGTAGTGATAATTTCTTTTATTTCTTTTATATTATCTAATTCTTTAAACTGATTAGTTTCAAAAGTATCACCATTATTTTTAATTATTGATAATGATGTATTTGAAATCTTGTATAAGTTTTTTTCCAAATTACTTATTGATTTTGTTATATTTAAACATGAATATAAACAAGAGAGAACTACTGTTAAAATAATAAATACTATAATTGTTCTATTTCTTTTTCTTAAAATATATGCTATAGCATTTTTTAGCATTTTATCAACCTCCTATCTTCAGATTTTTTGCTAAAAAAAAGATATGGAAAAGCGTTTTTTTAATATCAGCCATATCTTTTATTTTTTACTTAAAAATGAAGATAGCCCAAGTAATTATATTATTTTTTTTGATTTTTGTCAATTAATCTAGCAAATTTTTTTGCCGAAATCGGTAAATAATTAAAATAAAAATAAATTATTTATGATTTGCTTTGTTGATAACTCTTTTTATAATTATTTGATATTTCTTTATTTGTGAAAACTTTAAATGTTATCTCTCGAACTAATTTAATATCTATCATTTCAGCATCCAAATAATTTCCATCTAAATATTCAACTAACAAATCGTATAATTTTTCAATTTCTTTATATATATTTCTTGGAACAGAAACACATTCACTAATAAACAGATTCTCCAAAATATTAAGTAATACCAAACAACCTTCATCTACATCGTATTTTATATGAATTATCAATTTTATCACCTTTAGTGTGATGTTAACTCTTAACAAAAATTATTACAAGTCATATTTAAAAAAACAATAATAATTTTTACATAAAAAAACGATTTTTCCTTTATTTTATAAGGAAAAATCGGTATTTTCTTGGCAGGGGCAGAGAGAATCGAACTCCCATCAAAAGTTTTGGAGACTCCTATGCTACCATTATACCATGCCCCTAATTACAAGAACAGATAAATTATAACACATTAATTAACAAAATACTAGCATTTTCAACAAATATATGTAACAATCTGTTATAATAGACATATGAAAAAAGAATTTTTAAGAAAAAAATATAAAGAAAAAAGAGATAATATCAAAAACAAAGTTACTAAAGATAATTTAATTTATCAAAAAGTTATTAACAACAAAGATATATTATCTTCTAAAACTTTATTAATTTACATTTCGATTAATAGTGAAGTTGATACAATAAAAATAATCAATTATTTTTTAAATACTAAAAATATTGCCGTTCCAAAAATAATAGATAATAACATGTATTTTTGTTACGTTACAAATCTAAATGAGTTAACATCAGGAAAATATAATATACCTGAGCCAACAAATGAAAACATAGTTACTGATTTTGACAATGCAATATGTATTGTACCAGGCATATGCTATGATAAAGAAAATTATCGTGTTGGTTATGGAAAAGGATATTATGATAGATTTTTAAGTAAAAATAAAATAAAAACCATTGGTTTATGCTATAAAGAATGTATGATAGAAAAAATTGATAATGACAAATATGATTATAAAATTGATGAAGTAATAACAGATTAATTATAAAAACATACACTATATTAAGGTGATATTATGCTTTTTAATTATACAGATAGAGAACTAGATTTGCTTGCAAGAATAATGCGAGCTGAAGCCCTCGGAGAAGGTAACCTTGGAATGTTAATGGTAGGAAATGTTGTTGCCAATAGAGTTTTAGCAGATTGCTTAACATTTAAAAACATTGATAGTATTTATGATGCTATTTATCAACCAAATCAATTCACCGGAGTTAATTCATCACTATTTAATGCCTCAGCAACAACACTAGAAAAACAACTTGCCCAAAGAATTGTCCGCGGCGAATATTATCATCCTGCTACTAATGCTTTATGGTTTTACTCACCAACAAAAAAAGCTTCATGTAAACAAACTTGGTACAATCAAGACCTAGCAGGAAGTTATAAAAGCCATTGTTTTTATATTCCCGATCCCGGAATATGTACAAAAATCCATTAATCTTGGCATAATCTAAGAAATAATGTATAATAATGAATAAGGAGAGATTTCTATGTTTTATTCTTATTGTATATTATTTTTTATTTTCTCATTTCTAGGTTGGGTAATGGAAGTAACGTTAACATTAATAACAGACAAAAAATTTGTAAATCGAGGATTTTTACTTGGACCTTGTTGTCCAATATATGGATGCGGATGTATTTTACTAAATTTATTATTACAAAACTATGTGAATAACATTATAGTATTATTTATTTTAACAATGTTTACATGTTCATTACTTGAATATATAACAAGTTTTCTAATGGAAAAAATATTTAAACTTAGATGGTGGGATTATTCTCAAATGAGATTTAATATAAATGGAAGAATTTGTTTAGAAACAATGACACCATTTTCTATACTCGGCGTACTTGCTATAAAATATGCAACACCATTTTTTATAACAAACATAAATAAATTATCAGAAAAAAAAATTTTAATTATATCTATTATTTTAATAACTTTATTTATAATTGATGTTATTATTTCACTAACAATTGTCTTTAAATTAAAATTTGTATCTAAAAATATTAAAAAAGATTCCACTCTAGATATTAAAAATGCTATAAAAAAATTCATAAAAAATGATATCTATGTTTATGAAAGAATCATTGAATCATTTCCAAATCTTACAAAAAGCCTAAAAGAAAAAGCTTTAAAACTAAAAAAGAAATCCAAAATTACACAATAATTTTGGACTTTTTTTAACACATTTTCACCAGAAAATACTATAAAACGATCTTTTCTGGTGAAAATCAATGATTATTACAAAAAAACTACTGTTATGGTAACAATAGTTTTTGACCTATACTTAATGTATTAGATGTAATATTATTTAATTTCTTTAAAGCATCAACAGTAGTTCCATATTCACGAGCAATACTATATAAGCTATCGCCTTTTTGAACTGTGTATACTACATTATCTTTAGTAGTATCACCACTTGGTAATTTAAGCACTTGACCTATACTTAGATTATTTGATGTTAAATTGTTAATATCTTTTAACTTATCAACAGTGGTACCATAAGTTCTAGCAATACTATATAAATTATCACCCTTTTTAACAGTATATATATTTCCTGTTATACTTTCTTCACCAGGTATTTTAAGTATTTGACCAATTGCAAGTGAATCAGTTGTAATATTATTTAATGATTTTAAGTTATCAACAGTAGTATTAAATTTTCTAGCTATACTATATAAAGTATCTCCTTTTTGAACAGCATATTCATCACTTTCTTTTTCAGGTACTTTACCAGGAATTATTAAATTTTGACCTATACTTAACAAGTTACTTGATAAGTTATTTGCTTCTTTTAATTCAGAAACAGATACCCCGAATTTTCTAGAAATACTCCATAAACTATCCCCACTTTTAACAGTATAGTAATTTGAATCCAATGGAGCAACATATTTACCTCCGGCATATTCCACAATTGCTTTAGTTACAGCTTCAGCTAAATTTTCCCAATTGTTTTTAAGTTGTGAAACATCATCACCATCAGAATCTGCAAAACCATATTCAACTATAACAGTTTCATTATTCGGAGTATCACGCATTATATAGTAATAATCTTTCGCCGGATTACTTGGAAGTCTCCTTTGATAATACTTCCTAACATTTTGACCAGCATTTTCAAATTCTTTAGCAATTTTTTTAGCAAAAGTATCATTATTTCTTAGTGCATATATTACTTCTGCACCATCACCACCACCGGCATTTATATGGTTAGAAACAACAATAACATCACTTCCATTACCATAAAAACTTTGCACTTTCTTAGGTCTTTCACTTGGTGTTAAAGTAACATCACTTGTCCTCGTCATTTTATTAGGCACACCCATTTCATCTAATCTCTTATGAATATATTCACTAATTTTTAAATTATAGTCTTTTTCTATTATTCCATTAGCAACAGTTCCACTATCCGCACCACCGTGTCCACTATCTAAAACCACCTTTTTTAAAGCTCTTTCATCCATGTATATCACCTAAGATATATTATGAAACTTATGGTAATAAGTGATATTTTTGTTTAATGATGTCTGAATATCTTTAAATTTACAACACTTATTAATTAAAAAAGATAAAACACTAAATTAATAGTGTTTTACCATCTACTACAAGTTAAATTATATTTAGAACACAAAGTTTCATTAAGTATAGTAGCTGCACTTTCATCATACATATCCCCGCACATACGAAATGTTGTGAAAACCGAAGTATCATTTTGTATATTATCAAGTATCGGATACTTCTCAAATTCATCTGATAATTTATCTATTGAATGGTCAACAACAATCAAACGATTAAAATTATAAGAATATTTCCCACTTGAAGCATCAATTTTATATTCAAAATTAGCAATATTTCTATATTTTCCATTCTTTATATTTTCTAATTTAGTTGTTATATCTTTAACCTTAGCATTATCAACCACTAAACTTGGAAGCAAATTATTAAAAATTGTTTCTTTAATCACTTTATCAGTATCATATTCATAATCATCAGAAACTATAGCCAATGTATTTCCAGTTAAATAATCTTTAAATACATCTTTATAATTAGAAGCAATATAAGAACTTCCACAAAGAGAATTAACAGCATACCATTCTACAACTAAGATATTATCATTTAAATTTATTTTATCTATTGTTGAAGATATAATTTTAGTAGTACTAACATTCATGTTCACTTTTGGATTTAATACTTCATATTTAACACCATCAACTTTATTTGTAACTATAATACTATCTTCAACTATTGAAGTTTCTTTCTTATATTTACTCATATCAACACCTAAAGAAATATTTGAAGCATCAATTTTATCAACCAAACTCTTTTTTCCTTCAACTTTTACATTTATAACAGAATCATTACCATAAAAATAAGGTTCTACTACTTTTATTTTACCATCTGAATATAAATTAATAGCTTTTATTTTGGGATTTTTAATTTTTATTGTCTTTGTAATTACTTCTTCACTTAAATTTGTATCTTCTTTATTAGGTTCTTCTTTACGAACCTTTTCCCATTTTGCTTTTAAAATAATATCACTAGTTACTAATGTATTTTCATCATATTTTTTACCATCAACTTGCCATTCAACAAATATATAACCATCTTTCTTAGGAATTACAATATTACCTAAAATAGTATTTTCTTTAACTAATCTATCATCTATATTACTACCACCATTTGTATCAAATTTAACAGTGAATACTTTACTTTCTTTTTCTATATTTTCAATTATTTCTTCTTCCACTAGTTTTTCTTTAACATCAATAAAAATATTAAATTCATAATCATATCTAGAATTATTCTTTACTTCTTCTAAAACTTTATCATAAGATATTTTATTATAA
This sequence comes from Firmicutes bacterium CAG:460, assembly GCA_000437355.1. GTDB lineage: Bacteria > Bacillota_I > Bacilli_A > RF39 > UBA660 > Onthocola_B. Next base: position 213,051 of record FR899774.1, on the reverse strand, counting down.
TCTGTTACTAAATCTATTGACTCAAAAGAAACATTATTATCCCTAGCAACATCACACAACATTATCAAAGTATCAATATATGTTTTACCTTTAAAATCTAAATCTTTATAAAATTCTTTTGCATCATCATTTATTAAAGTATAATCTAATACTTCATTATTTACTTCACTACAAATAGTTTTATTACCATTATCACCTTTACATTCATAATAACTTTCTTTAAAAACAAATTTTACCAAAGGATTTATACTAACATACATAGTATAATTTTGTTCTTTTAAAATTTTTTCCTTTTTATCACTAGTTTTATCTTTCTTAAACAAGAAAATTCCACCAACAATCAACAAAATAATAATTATTGATGCACATATAATTAAAATCTTTTTATTTTTCAAAAATTTTTCCACACAACTCGCACTCTCTTTCATAATTATAGTTTATCAAATTTCTCTTTAAAAGTATACAATTTTATAATTTTTTTTAAATATATTTTATAAGGTGAACAAATATTACCATACGTAATGATGCAACTGTGGTAGTATTTACAAATGAAAAATTAAAAACAGTTTTAGAACAAAGTAATAGTTATACACACATTTATTTCGGGGCAAATATAACTCTTGCATCTGGCATAAAAATAGCAAGTACAAAAACAAATATAATAATTGATGGAACATATCAAGATGTAAGATACACTTATGAAGATATGAAGAACTTAAGTGCCTCAAACACCATTAATGTAACATCAAGTAATACTACCAAAGTAACTGTTCAAAATATGGATATAAAAGGTTACAACTACTATGGAGTTATTTATGTACCTGAAAGTAATCCTTATGCAAACACAGTAATTGAGTACAATAACATCACTTATGAAGGACCACAAATGATTTTTCAAATGAAGTTGCAGAATGTAACATAATAGAAATCGGCGGAAATACAACTATTATTCACATTTCAAAAAGCAACTCATCATTTTGGTTTAGAAACACTAACCCAAGTTTTACAATTCTTGAAAATGCAAGTGTAACATTCGCTAGTGAATCACGAGAATTTTTATATGGCACCAATGCTTTAACATTTAATATATTAAATAATGCTTATTTTTCCATTACAACAAAAAATGGTTTTGCATATGGAAATTTTGGAACAGGAACAACTAAACTTTACCCAAATTCCACAGACACAAATTTAATCAATCAAGTATTCAATTCATCAGTAATAACTGGGTCAGTATAGTCTACATTAGTTTGATTATCAATTTCAATTGTGTAAGTAAGTTTTCCATCTCCCCAAACCATTTTATCAGCAGTTTTTTTAACAGTAAGTTCACTAATCATAGAAACCACTAATACTTATGATGTTATTTGTGTTGGTATAGAATTATAATTTCCCAACACTGTAGCAATATTACTAAGATTTGTTTCCATCTTTCCCCCTTAAGATAATTTTATGATTAATAAAGGAAAGATATAATTATTATTTAATGGACCCAATCATGCACCAAGTTATGGACCCGATGTAGACCCGATTATGAATAAAGTTTTTTAAACAAAATAAAAGCACAATTATTTATAAATCAATCTGTGCTTGTTTTAACAACTCTTTAATCAAATATTCATAATATCTATTATTACTTCTAGAAACAACATCTACTACAAAATCATTTGTTACACTTACATAACTAATATCTTCATTTTTAATATACTTTACAAGAATACTATCTACTTCATAACTTCTCATATTATTATCTTTATCAATAAATATAATAACAAAATCTTTATATAACCTTTTAAAAAAATAATATTTATTTTTCATGATACCAATACCTATCTATTATTCTATATATTTTATTATTATCACTAAATTTATAACAATTTGAATAAGTCATAATACTACAAAAAGCCTTATAATGACTTATTTTATTATTATCAAATAAATATCTTACTTCTTTTACTCTTTTTTTAATTTTTTCTATATTACTTCTTTTAATTCTTACAATAGTTTTATTATTTATTACTTTATACGTATAACCTAAAAAACTAAACCCATACTTCATATTATTTATCCACGTTTTCTTACCATTTACTTTTAATTTATATTTCATCTCTAACTTTTCAACAATTTTTTCTTTAGCTTCCTTTAACTTTTCTAAATCACTATCTAATATAATAAAATCATCCATATATCTTATATAATATTTTAAACCTAAATCATGTACTATAAAATAATCCAGCTTATATAAATAATATATTGATAAAAATTGACTTGTCATATTACCAATAGGTAGCCCTTTTCCATATAAATAATTTGGAATATCTCTATCTTCTTTTAACTTATTTATAGTTTTATTAATATACTCTTTATTTGTAGTATCTATTATTTCACTAACAATATTATATTCATAATCATCTAACTTATCTATTAATAAACCTTTTAACACTTCATGGTCAATACTATAAAAATATTTACTAATATCTAGTTTTAATACATAAAATGTCTTATATTTTCTTTTTAATATATTAATATACTTAATTACTTTTTTTATAGCATAATCAGTACCCATCCCTTTTCTAGTAGCAACATTTCTACAATCTAAATACTTACTTAATTTTGCTTCAAGAATATATCTAGTCACAAAATGATTTATTACTTTATCTTTAACTGAAAGACTCATAACTAATCTACATTTTGGTTCAAAAATCAAAAATATATTATAATGTTTATGACCAACAACTCCATTATTTAACATATTTATTATATCTTCAACATATTGCATTTTATTAATTTCAAAATCATACAATTTCTTTTTATTTTTAACATTTTTGCTTATCTCAGTTTCATATATTCTAAGCAAATTACTAACATTTAAATTATCCTTCATTTTTACACCATGCATAAATCATTTTATTTATTTTTGCTAGTTCATTTGCTTTAGTTGTTAATTGACGTTCACTAATATACTTTAATTTATATGCTCTTTCTAAATAAAAATCCAATTTATTAATTTTACCTAAAGCCATTATTTGATATGTTGTTTTCATATCTTTTCTTTTCTCATAATTAGCTAAAGTAATATATTCTATTAATTCTAATGCTTCATTGTATACTCTATCTTTACTAAACGTATCTTTCTTAGGAAATGTAACAAGTAAATTTTCTAAACCCAAAATAAAATTTTTAACATTTTTCATTATTAAAAATCTTTCATTCTTTAATTGTTCCATCTTCAATACCTGCAACTACTTTTTCTAAATCATCTAATGTAAAATTATCTAATTTACTTTGTAATCTATTAAGTCTTTCTTCCATTTCTAACTTTTTCAAAGAATCTTTTAATACTTTATTATAATTTTTGTTAATACCCTTATACTCTGATACAAAAGCATCTTTTTCATATATCATATATGATAATTTTTCTTTTTCAAGAACACCCTTTACCTTATTTATTGCACTTTCAGGAAAACCAGCACTATTTTTATAGCTTACAAACTTATATCCTAACAAATTATGAATTATAATACCATTATCTCCATAAGCATTATAAAACTTCCCTGATTTATACAAAATTACACTATTCTTCTCCACTAACATCAACTCCTTTACAACCTTTTTAATACTTAATAAGTGGGAATTATAAGACAATAACCATTAGCAAACCCAATACGGCGATTAGGGAATGCACGTATGCTTTCCCGTCCGTATTTCCTATTCAGAGTTTTCACCCTAGGATAATCTTTGTCCTTTATCTCATTCACTACAAAACCTTAATCTCATAGTCACTAGAACTATAAAGGTCTACGCCCGCACGCCATTGTTGTTGTTCACGTTGTTGTTGTTCACGTTACCATCGTTGTTCACATTGAACGCATTGTTCGAATTGTCCGCATTACGGGAAATTACCACAAGATTACCCTCTTCCCTACATATTGGTCTTACATCACAAAGAATGCCAATTCGCCTACTGCCACAATTGCTCCTACGTCGCAACTTCGGCAGCCATTGTTCTGCAAAAAATTACTGAACCGTTTACTTTCTGCTATATTTTTTTCACCCCGTTTGCCTAGCACCTTCGTCGCTAGACAAACCACGACCTAAAGCACTAGTTTATCACAATCGGGTCGCTCATACTTCCCGAACCCGATACATAGCTTACCGAAGACTCAAGATTGAAGGACGCCCGCACGCCACGGTAGCTGAACACGTCGTAGCCGCCCACGTAACCAACGTAGCTCACACCGAACGCACCGTACGAATAGTCCGCATCACGGGAAATGGTCCATTCATAAAGACCCATATACATCCAATTATTATTTGTGGCTGTTGTATTATTATATGAACTCATTGTTAATGTCCAAGCATCTGGACTTGCTGCAAATCCATAATCACTTACATACATTAATCCTATTTTGGCACTATATGTTGTTGCATTATCTGTTGTATTTGTTGTTACTGGATTTGTGATTTCATTTGTATATGCTACTGATGAAGTTTTTGTACCTATATTAGCCCATGTGTTTCCTCCTACTTTCCATGTTACTGTTGCTATCTTATTTGCCCATGTGGTCCCTATATTATTGATGAAGTTGGTATTTAAATTTGTTTTGTTTAACAAACTTGTACTCCATGTATTTGTTGCACTTCCTGTTGCTTTATAATTCCAGTAATAAACACCTATTCTTTCTCCATCTCCGTACGTTCCTTTATATGTGCTATCCATTCCCCATTCTTTGTATGTTTGTGAATAATCCCCATCTGTTCCTAATTCATCCGTCGTCATATAATCATATTTGATTAGTTTTACTAATTGTTTACCATTTGCTCCATGATAATTTTCTCCGAATACCCCTATTATTCTATATAGATTATCTATTGGGCATGGACTTGCATCACTTCCAAAACATACAAAGTTATTTGGATTTGCTCCAGCATATCTATACGAATTATCTCCTGCTCCATTTGTTAATGAAGAATTATGAATATAGATATTTGAGACACTTGGCCCTTGGTCTCCAAAATTTTTAACACAAGTTGCTAAATCTGTTCCACTTGTACAATAATCCGCTATTGATGGTATCCATATATCAAAATACACATAACACTTATCTGATACATTTCCTTGCATTATTACTGCTTTTTTTGTATCATCCCAGCTTAAAGTTGAACCATTTTCACATTTGGATAATTCCGCATTAAACTTATATCCTTCCGTTGGCCAACTACTCTGTGTAACTGTTTTATAATCTCCAGACCCTGCTGTTTGTTCTAAATTCATTGACAACATACTTTTATGTTTTACAACTTTTGGTTTACTTTCTTCCTCATAAACACTATTAGATTTTTTTACAACTAATATAATGCTAGCAACTACACATAATAAAAATATACTTGTATATAATATAATTCTATACTTCTTTTTCATACTTAAACAACTCCTCTATATTTTATACACCTATATTATAAACTATATTTTTATATTATACAAGTATATTAAAGACATAAGTATAGCAATTTTTTATAATTTAAGTTGAAGGATGGTGAAAATACTTGAAAAACCTTACCAGCAGAGAAATACTCGCGATAAACTTAAAGTATTATAGATATCAAAGAAAAATGTCACAAGAAAAGTTTGCAGAGTTACTAGGGAGTACTCTTCCATATATAAACCAATTAGAGAATGGAAGAAGGAAACCAACACTTGAACTTCTTGATAAATATTCTGCAATACTTGGTGTAACAAGTGCAGAATTAATTACCTACAACATAAAGCATAACGTAATTGCTAAACGTATTGACGAAAGAAACTAAATAACAAAGAAAACAAAATTTGTTATTTTTTTATTCGTCACTCACATTATAATACACATTTTTATAAATTGCAACTATGAGTGAAACATTTTTGCTAATTTTTGGTTCATAATATAACAAGGAGTGATAATTATGGCTAAAAATGATATATTTGATTTTGTGTATATGCAACGATTAAGGGAAAAGAAAAAAATAACCCAAGTTAGATTAAGTACAAAGGTTGGTGTATCCCATCAAAGTATAGCTTGTTATGAAACTAATCAAAGAATTCCATCTTTACCAGTTGCATATAAAATAGCTAAAGCTTTAGATACTTCAATAAATGGTTTATTCAGTGATGATATAATTAATAAATATTATGAATTACCAGAAGAAGACAAAGAAACTATTAATAGAATGATAGAAAGTCTTTATGAAAAGAAAAGTTGTTAAATATCCGTCATTTTGACGGGTATTATTTTAATTCAGACAAAAATTGCGTTTTTTGACGGAGTGACAAAAATATCCGCCATTTTGACGGGTATTATTTTAATTCAGACAAAATTTGCACTTTTTGACGGAATAACAAAAATACAACAAAAAACACTAATAAAAAATTAGTGTCCTCAAAAAGATAAAACATCTCTTCTTCATTTACCATATATATTATACCAAATATTTTAAAAACTTATACCATTATATTTTATATTTTTATTTAAAATTTTATTTTCATATAATTCATAAGCATTTTCCCAAGAAGAATACTTAGCCTCACCTTTATGATTTGGTAAAATATTTAAATTATATAAATAATCACCCATATAATCAGTAACTTTTACAGCACCATAATAATTTAAATGGTCACCACCATCTCGAGAATCTTTTTTCCAATCTATTTTCAATTCTTCAACATACATATTTAAATCTAAATATGAAATATTTTTATTACTTGCATAATTCATTACTTCTTCATGTCTTTTATTATTCCAATTTAATGTACTAGGTACTGTATATAAAATTATTTTTATGTTATTATCTAAGCACTTATCAACAATTTTATCTAAATAATATTTATTAACACTTGATATACCAGTTTTTTTCTTATTATTTTTCATATAATCTCCGACATATTTCGGAGGAATTACTGTATCATTATAATAAAACCCCTTCAACTCATCAGTCCATGTATAATTAACTCTATTTATAAAATCTCTTCCATTCATTTTCTTCCACCTATCATGATATTTTAAAATAGGTAACATATTTTGACTTTTCGTAGTAATAATATTATTAATTTTTATATTTCTATAAATAGCATTAGCTTCCAATAACACTACCTTTGGGCTTTGATATTCTAAAACTTTATTTAAATAATCATAAGTATCAACTAAATATTGTCTAGAAACACCCCCGTTATACATAGTAAAACCATATTTTTTCCATATAGGTAAAGGTGAAATACTTGTAAATGACTCACTATCCCCAATCACTAAAACATCAATAGTGTTTTTTTCTTCTCCAAAAACCCCATTTGCTCGAGCTTCAATAATTCCATTACCTTTAACATTACTTTTAGGTACAAACCATTTTGACATTCCCAGTAAAATTAAAAACAATATCAAAACAAAAATAATTGGTTTAAATACATTCTTTAAATTTTCCATTATTCCTCCCTAAAAATTTGCATATATTGGGTCCACCGGTGCATACCCAAACCCATAAGCTCCAAAAACAATTATGATAAGAATTAAAATATAATACAAAGTCCATCTAACAACTATATTTTCTTTTGAAACTTTTTCTCTAATATTTATTCCTTTTTCTTTTAAAACGCTACTAACAAATATTATTAACAACACAATTCCTATAATTAAAAAATCTGCTCTATCACAACCCAATTTAAACAATGAACCATTATGTATTGAATTCAAACTAAAATCTGTAAATATTTTTTTAAACATTGTAAATCCACCAGCTAGTGTATTAGCTCTAAAGAATAATTCTCCAAAAATAACTAGTACTGTAGTTTTAACAATTTGTATCATTACATATGGTTTACTCATTCTATTTACATGAATTTTATTACATATTTTTTGTATTAAAGGTGTAAATACATTACCCAATACTATTAAAACAAAATGATACATTCCAAAAAAAACATAAGTCCAAGCAGCTCCATGCCACAAACCATTACTTATCCACACTAGAAACAAAGCAATACTGCCAGCTAAAAGAGGACCATAATGATTACCTAAAACTTTTCTAGAAACAAGTGTTACCTTTTTCATTGGTTTACTTAAAGACACTGGATAAAATATATAATCTCTAAACCATGTTCCTAAGGTTATATGCCACCTAGTCCAAAAATCCGATATATTCTTGCTAAAAAATGGTTGCCTAAAGTTTTCAGGTAAAGTTATTCCAAACATCTCTGCACTACCAATAACAACATCTATTGTTCCAGAAAAATCCATATAAAGTTGTATAGTATAAAATATTGCTCCGATTAAAATTACTCCACCATCTAAATTACAGTATTCACAAAATATTTTTTCAATAAAAGGATTTAATCTATCGGCAATAACCATTTTTTTCATCAATCCCCAAAGTATTCTTTGAGCACCAAAACTTAAATTCTTGTATGTTAAACTATTACCATCATATAATGCCTCTGATGTATCACTATATCTACATATTGGTCCTTCCATAATACTTGGAAAAAAAGCCATAAATAATGCTAACCTTCCAAGGTTATCATCAGCATTAATTTTTCCTTTATAAACATCAATAATATATGATAATCCTTGTAAAGTATAAAAACTTATTCCTATTGGAACAATTATCTTTGGTATTTTAAACCTAAATGAAACACCTAAAACACCCAATAAGCTATTAAGATTTTCTCCAAAAAATCCCGTATATTTTAATGCCACTAGTAGTCCAATATGAATTAACACCACAAACAATACTATCTTATATGACTTTTTCTTATATTCTTCTTTTATCTCTTTTTTTTCATCCTTAGAACAAAGTTCTAACTTTTCATCCCTAGTTTTATTTATTTTATCAAGCCATAACCCAAAATAATGAATTGACAAAGTTGAAAATAATAAATAAACAATTAATTTACCACTTAAAGATAAGAAGAAAATATAGCTTGCTATTAATAAAACAAGCCATCTTTTCTTCTTAGAAGTAAATGCATAAATAAGTAATGTTATTGGCAAAAAAACTGCCAAATACAATGCACTACAATATTGCATTTTAATCTTCTTCCTTTATTTTTTCTATTAAAGCCCATAAACTTTGAGCAGAATTAAAATTACTAGGAATTATTTCAACTGTAGGTATAACAACATCAAATTCTTCTTCAATTTCAGCGACTAGTGATAAAATTGCAAGTGAATCCAAGTAATGTCCATCTATTATATTAGTACACGTATAATAATCAACTTCTGGATTTAAATCTTCTAATATTTCAATTAATTTTTCCATTATATTTCACCTCCTTCATTTGGCATATTAAATTTATACGTATTTATATTTTCTCTAACTATTTTCATTTCTCCCCCTTGAACAAACACAACTTTAGGTAAATCACGACTTAAGAATAAACTAATACCTTCAGTCATTGAATAAGCTCCTGTATTTTTAAAAACAAATATGTCACCAATTTCCAAATTAGAAACAGGTAATTGTTTTACTATCAAATCATTAATTGTACATAATGACCCAACCAAATTCCAATTTTCTAAAATTTTATCTTCTCTTTTTGGTAATATATCTAGCATTGGCTTTTTCATTGCCATCATTTGACCATAATAAACTAAATGATTCATACCCCCATCTAAAACAGCAAAATTCCCTTCTTTATTAGTTTTTTTGTCTACAACTTTTGTATAATAACTTCCACAAGATGCCACAATACTTCTACCAAGCTCCATTGTAATGTGTCCTTGATATTTCATATTCTTAATCTTATCTGCAATTTCCATTAAATAAGTCTGCTCATCAAAATCTTGTTCTGTCTCAAAATAAACAACTGGAAAACCAGGACCAAATTCTAATTCTTCAATCACAAATCCTAGATTATTTTTTAAATTAAGTACAAATTCATCAACATACTCTAATTCTTTTATAATTCTTTTAGATAATTTCTTTTGAGTACCAGAAAAATATTGAATTCCCATTATATTTAAATATTCATATTTAGCTCTATTTTCTAAAATTTCAATTATTTCTTCCTCACACATTCCAAATTGATTACCACTTGTAAGTCTTAAAATAATATTAATCACTTTTTTCTTTTCTTTAGTTAATTTATTTAAAAGTTCAATTTGATTTAATGATTCAATTGTAAATACTTCTCCATTCTTATAATTATTAAGAATATCCTCCATACTTATTTCATCTTTATAAACCCCAGAAATAACCATCTTACTATCACTTACACCCATTTTTTTTGCAATATTCCATTCTCCATAAGAACAAATTTCATATTTTTCTATTATTTCATCTATTTCTTTTACTACAAATGGATTAGCTTTCATTGCGTAACATAAATGAACATTCTCAGGCATCATACTATTTAAATAATCAATTCTATCTCTTAATACATTAATATCAAATACATAAAATGGTGTACTTACTTCACTTATTAATTTCTTTTCTAATGACTTTTCCATTATATCAATTCCTCTAACTTTTTACGATCAATTTTTCCATTCTTAGATAAAGGCATTTCTTCTACTTTTATAAACTTACTAGGTATCATAAATACTGGTAACTCTTTTGACAATTTTTCATGTAATTCTTTTGGTTCCATGTCTCCGATATAAAAAGCATACAATTTACTTTTTTCTTCTCTAAATATAGAACATACTCGTAGAACACCATCAAAAGAACCAATAGCTTTATCTATTTCTTCAAGTTCTATTCTATGTCCCATATATTTAATTTGAAAATCTTTTCTACCACCAAAATATAATTCATTATTTTGATAATATCCTAAATCTCCAGTTCTATAAATATATTCAATATATTTATCATTTAATGGATTTCTAACAAAAGCTTTATCAGTTTGTTCATTATTTTTATAATATCCCAAAGCTAAAGCTGTTCCTCTAACACAAATTTCACCTTTTTCAGATTCTTTAGTTACTAACTCATTCTTATCATTTAATAAAAACACTGCTTCATTATTAAATGGAATTCCTACTGGTATTTTTTCATATTCTCTATTTCTATCAATTATGTGATATGTACAATTACAAGTAATTTCTGTTGGTCCATATAAATTTACAAACATGGCATTAGGTAAATGTTCCATCCATGATTTTAAATGTTTCATTGGCATAACCTCACCACTAAACATTACTCTTTTAACACTTGTTGGAACTTTATAATCAAGCCCATGGAAAGTAGAAATTAAACATAAAGCTGATACTGCCCATGTCATTGTTGTAACCTTATGATCCACTAAAAAATCAATTAATAGAGCGGGCTTAGAAAACAATTCTTTAGGAACAATAACAAGTGTTGCCCCAGTTTTTAAAGCTGGATAAATATCTTTTACAGAAACATCAAAATCAAATGGGGCTTGATTAGCAATTACATCATCATCTTTTATTCCAAAAGTATCAACAAAATTATCAACAAAATCAATTATTGAACGATTTCCAACAATAACCCCTTTAGGTACACCAGTTGAACCACTTGTAAAATTAGCATAAACTGGGTCTAAATCTATCTTTTTCTTTCTTATTTCATTAAGTAAATCATCATTAATTTCTTCTTTAATTAAATCTTCATATAATATAAGTTCTTTATCTGGAAAAAACACTTTAGCATCTTCTAAATGTTCATTATCAGTTACAATATAATCTACATCTAAAACATTAATAATTTGTTCAAGTCTCATTTTAGGCAACCCAACATTAAGTAAACTATAAAATCCCCCAGAATACAAAGCTCCCATAAAGACTTCTAATGCACTAATGCCTTTTTCCATATAAACAGGAACTGGGTCATTATTCTTAACAAATTTTCCAAGTCCACTACCAATTTTCTTGCTATTTTCTAAAAGCTTTTGATAACTAATACTACCATTTTTATCAATAACTAAATTATTTGTTTTAACATTTTCTAAATATTCTAATACATTTTTCATAATCAACCTCATCCTAATTATATAATACTAAAATAAATTAAATCTTAATCAAATCTTAATTTTTATTAAGAATTCAGTTTTCATTCCATTTTTAGGTTTATCAACTAATATAATTTCACCACCATGCATTTCCACTAAACTTTTAACAATAGAAAGTCCTAAACCAGTTCCATTACCGCTAGTTCTTGCACTATTACTTGTAACAAAAGCTTCAAAAATATTATCTTTAATATTCTTATCTATTCCAATTCCATTATCCCCTACAGAAATAAATAAATCCTTACTTTTCCACATTTTAAAATATATTGTAGTACCATTTTTATTATATTTAATAGAATTATTTATTAAATTTTCATATATTCTTCTAAAAGCTTTCGTATCTATATTAACATTTAATTTATCAATTTTTATATCAATATCTAATTGCATTTTATTATTTTCTATTTCACTATATTTCTCTGCTAAATAATTTTTAGTAAATTCAACAATATCTACATTTTCCATATTAAGACTATATTCAGGATGATTAAATTTTGCATACATAAATAATGAATCAATAGCATCAGTTGCTACAATAGATTTCTTATAAATAGTTTCTAAATATTGTTTTTCCTTAAGTTTAGGAACCACGCCATCCAAAAATGCTTTCGAATACCCCCGCACAACAGTTAAAGGGGTCTTTAAATCATGGGACAAATTAGCAACAACCTTTTGCTTATCCTCATATATCTTTAATTTTTCTTTTTCTACATTTTTAAGTTTTTTCATTAAACTCTCAAAACTATCCACAACACTTTCAAATTCTTTTGGTAAATGATAATCATTTTTTAAACCATTTTCTCCATATGAATTAATAACTCTATTTAACTCATTTAAACTACTTTTAATTTTCTTATTAAAAAAATATGTTTCTATTAAAATTAAAATAAGTAAAAACGGTATTGCAATAAACCAAATTCTTTGAGCATCCACAACAGCTTTATCATAAGCTTCAGAATTAAACATTGGTGACATAAATAACAATGTTCTATTACTACCATCAGGAACATCATAATCATAAACTGTATTAAATGAATACTTTTCTATCATCTGTTCATCATTATAATAACCATTTAATAAATCAATTTCTTTTTCAGTCAAATTTTTAGCACCAGAAAATAAATCTCCTTCTAAGACATTTAAATCTTCATCAAGTTTTGCACTCCCTACAACTATTTCATCATATTCATCATCATAAGTAGTTTTATATATTTTAATAATTTTATTTTTATTTTTTTCTTTATAATTAAATATATTATAATAATAGGTATTACTATAATCATTAATAAATATTAAATCATCACCACTTATATCTATATTTATATCAGTTGAATATATTAGTTCATTATTATTATCATAAACCGCAAAATCACAACCTGGAAACTTAGCCATAGGTATGCCACCATAATCTTCATACTTTAATTTATCCTCGTATTTTAAGAAATCTTCAAGCACTAAAAAACTATTGTTAAGTCGCCAATTAACAAATATATTTATAAGGATATAACCTCCAAGAACAATAAAAGTATAAATTGCAAATTGTACAATTATTACTTTACTAAAACTATATTTCTTCTTTGTTTTCAAATTTATAACCTAACCCCCTAACTGTTTTAATATATTTAGGTTTAGATGGATTATCTTCAATCTTCCCCCTTATGTTTGATATATGAACCATCATTGTATTATCATCACATTCATAAAACTCTCCACTAATACACTCATAAATTTGTTGCTTAGTAAAAACTTTCCCCGGGGATTTTAACATCATTGCTATAATTTTAATTTCAGTTGATGTCAAAGGCACAACTTTTTTATTTTTCTTTAAAATACACTTACTTAAATCTAAAGATAAATCTCCAATATTTATTACATCATTAATTTTACTATTACTACTAAGTTCATTATATCTTCTAAGAAGAGCCTTAACATAAGCAACAACCTCTAAAGGATTAAATGGCTTAGTAACATACGCATCAGCTCCAATATCTAAGCCTAATATTTTATCACTATCCATATTTTTAGCAGATATTATTATAATAGGAATATTACTATTTACTCGAACACTCTTAATTAATTCATAACCATTCATCCTTGGCATCATTATATCTGCAATTAACAAATCAATTTTTTCATTTTTTAATATATCTAATGCCTCAACACCATCATAAGCAACAGACACTAAAAACTCACTAGCTTCAAGATATAACTTTAAAAGTTCCAATATATCATTGTCATCTTCTACAACAAGTACATGTTTTTGCATAATATCACCTCAAACTTAAATCATATTATATCACAAAAACATGCAATAAAAAAAGTTTTTACAACACATCGTAAAAACTTTTATCAATTATAACCTAAATTGTGAATTATATAGTTCTGCATAGAACCCATTTTGCTTCATTAATTCATCATGAGTTCCTTGTTCGATAATATTACCTTCATTCATAACAAGTATTAAATCAGCATTTTTTATTGTGGATAATCTGTGAGCAATTATAAATGATGTTTTACCTTCAGTTAATTTATCCATTGCTTTTTGCACTAATTCTTCAGTTCTTGTATCAACATTACTAGTAGCTTCATCTAAAATCAAGAATGGAGCATTTTGTATCATGCCACGAGCTATTGTAAGAAGTTGTCTTTGCCCAGCAGAAACGGAGTCATTATCACTAAGAATAGTATCATAACCGTTTGGTAATGTCTTAATAAAATGATCAAGACCAACAGTTTTACAAACACTTTCCACCATTTCCATTGAAACATCTGAAGTATTATAAATAATATTATCTTTAATTGAACCATTAAATACCCAAGTATCTTGAAGAACCATTGTAAATAAATCATGAATATTACTACGTGTTAAATCCTTCGTAGAAACACCATCAATCAATATTTCTCCTTTATTAATATCATAGAACTTCATAAGTAAATTAACCATCGTAGTTTTACCAGCACCAGTTGGTCCAACAATTGCTACTTTTTCCCCAGCTTTTGCTTTAGCACTAAAGTTCTTAATTGTGGGTTTATCATTACCTTCATATTTAAACTCAACATTTTTAAATTCAATATTACCTTTTACTTTCTCTTTATCTAAAGTAGTTTTAATATTACTTTCATCAGCCATTTCTTTTTCATCTAAAAATTCAAATACTCTTTCACTAGCTGCAGCAGTTGATTGGAGACTAGTCATAGCTTGCGCAATTTGAGAAAGCGGTGAAACAAATAATCTAACATAAACAATAAATGCAACAATTACACCAAAACTAATATGTCCATTTAAAGCAAGTAAAGCTCCAACAACACAAACAGCAACATAACCAAAGTTACCAATAAAACTCATCATTGGCATCATTAAACCTGATAAAAATCCACTCTTCCAATTTGCTTTATATAATTTATCATTTAATTCATCAAATTTTTCATTTGATATTTTTTCACCATTATAAGTTTTAACTACATTTAATCCTGAATAAACTTCTTCAATATGTCCATTCAAAGCCCCAAGTTCATTTTGTTTAGCAACGAAATACTTTTGCGATTTAGCAAGTACTAATGCCATAAACACAAATCCAAATAAACTTGCAAGTATAGCCGTAATAGCCATAACACTATTTGTTACAAACATCATAATAGTAGTTCCCACAAATAATGTAATAGCACTTACTAAAGTTGATAATGATTGGTTCATTGATTGAGCAATTGTATCAACATCATTTGTAACTCTAGATAATATATCCCCAATAGCATGCTTATCAAAATATTTCAAAGGTAATTTATTAATCTTACTTGATATATTACCCCTTAGTTTTCTAGCAAAATTATTTGACACATCAGTCATTAATATTGCTTCAAAGTATTCAAATATAGCGCTTATTAAATAAATACATATTAATAAAATGGCAATATTTTTAATTTTATCTATATTCATATATGGTTCTACAACCACCTTCACAGAACTAGGCATGTTATCTACAAGACTATACATTTCTGTGGCACTTACATCTTCACCTATATTGCTAACAATCTCTAAAAACTTCCCTTGACTAGCAGCATCTATTACATGACCATCAATTTCAATATCGTTAAATATTTTACTTGCAACACCCTCAGGTATTACTAAATTACTATTTAAACTTTTTATAAATATTTTAGCATCTTCATCATTATTAACTAAAATATCTAAAATACTATCTGGCATTTCACTTATTGCTTTAAATGATTTATTGTTAGTTTCATCATTTAACTTCGCCATTATTTCTTGGAATTTCATTAAATCATTCTTAGAAATATTTGAACTCATCATTACTTTTCCAATATTTTTTTCACTAAAATCAATTACCTTACTTATACTCTCTTCATTTAAACTACTAGTTACTTCTTTAGTTAACTTTAAAAAATTATCTTTATTTAAAACTAATCCCTTAGATATTTCATCAGTTAAATCAGATAATATATTCGGAGTAACGATAGTAAGTATAGCCCCTAAAGCAGCTAAAACTAAAGATATAATAACTAATTTTTTAAAGCCTGATAACTCTTTTAATAATCTTTTAATTGCCCCTTTAAAATCTTTTGCTTTTGTTATATCTTTATTTGGTCTTGGCATTATCTAATTCCTCCTTTGAAAGTTGTGATAAAGCAATTTGCTTATAAACTTCACAACTCTTTAATAGTTCTTCATGTGTACCAACACCCACAGACTCTCCGTTATCAAGAACAATTATTTTATCAGCATTCATTATTGTCCCAATTCTTTGAGCAACAATTAAGCTTGTAGCGTCTTTTGTATATTTTTTTAATTCACTTCTAAGCACAGCATCTGTTTTATAGTCAAGAGCAGAAAAAGAATCATCAAAAATATATATTTCTGGATTTTTAGCAATAGCTCTTGAAATGGCAATTCTTTGTTTTTGTCCTCCAGAAATGTTGGTTCCACCTTGAGCAATATGAGACTCATATCCATTATCCATTTTAGAAATAAATTCATCAGCTTGAGCAACCTTAGATGCTTCTACTATTTTTTTATCACTAATTTTTTCCATTGCTTCACCATAACTAATGTTACTATTTACTGTTCCGTTAAATAAAACAGCCCTTTGAGGTACATATCCAATTAATTTATATAAATACTCTAGTTTATAATCTTTAATATTAACTCCATCAATCAATATTTCACCATCAGTTACATCATAAAATCTAACTATTAAGTTTACTAATGTTGATTTACCTGAACCAGTTGAACCAATAAATGCAACAGTATCTCCTTTATTTGCTTTAAACGAAATATTTTTTAACACATACTCTTCGGCATCAGGATACTTAAACGAAACATTTTTAAATTCAATTGTACCAACTTCACTTTTAGTTTCAACATTACCATCAATTACACTAACACTAGTATCTAGTACCTCATTTATTCTTGATGCAGACACTTGAGCTCTAGGTAATATCATAAATATCATTGCAAGCATTAAAAATGACATAATTATTTGCATTGCATATGACGAAAATACAACCATATCAC
The DNA here is from genome assembly GCA_000437355.1 of Firmicutes bacterium CAG:460. Classification (GTDB taxonomy): domain Bacteria; phylum Bacillota_I; class Bacilli_A; order RF39; family UBA660; genus Onthocola_B. Next base: position 195,526 of record FR899774.1, on the reverse strand, counting down.
CAAATAAACCAATTTTATCAGCCATTAACGCATCTTTAATTAAATAAGCACCAATAAAATAAATAACTAATGTTAACATATACATAACTAAATACATAACGGGTGCCATAATTGACATTGTCTTTTGGTTAAATAATTGTAAATTTGTTAAACTATTATTTACATCTTGAAACTTTTCTTGTTGGTATTCTTCAGCATTAAAAGCTCTAACTACTCTAATACCCGTTAAATTTTCTCTAGTAACCCCATTTAATTTGTCAGTTAGCTTTTGAACTATCTTAAACTTAGGCATAACAATAATTGTTAAAATTCCTATTACTACTAACAAAACAACTACAGCAACAGCAGTTACCATACTCCATTCCCAACTTTTATTTAAAATTTTCGTAATCGCCCACACTGCTGTAACCGGAGCTTTAATAAGAAGTTGAAGACCAAAGCCAATAAACATTTCTACTTGTGTAATATCATTAGTAGTTCTAGTTATTAAACTATTCGGTGAAAATTCTTTAATTTCACTCATAGACATATCTTCAACTTTTCTAAACAATTTAGAACGAAGATTTCTAGAAAAGCCTGATGCAAGTAATGCAATCAAATATCCAACAATCACTGCACCAACTAAAGAGCCAAAAGCACATAAAAGCATAAATCCTCCATTTTTAAGGATTTCACTCATTTTACTTCCTTCAGTTTGCACAAGTACAGTTACTTTAGACATATAATCTGGCATCTTTAATTCTAGCCAAACCTGCATAACTATGAGGGCAATACTAACGATTATTAATAACCAATCTTTCTTTTTAAAATTTTTAATTAATTTAAACATAACTATCCTTTCTCTTTTTTATTATATTACTTTTTTAATTTTATAAAACTAAAAATCTATCACTTGCCATATAATACTAAACTATTTAGAAAATTTTGTCAAGCAACTTATACTTGACAAATGCAAAAAAATGGCTATAATAAATAGTACTTCAAAAAAAGGGGGAAATTATAATGAAAGATTATTGTGGTAATTGTGCTTATTTAGATTTAAATCAAAAAGAATACTGGGGAGACAGATATTATTGTACTGAAAATTGCAAATATAAAGAAAAAAGTGATGCTGCTTGCAATAGATACATAAAGAAACCAGATAATGGCTATACACCAGCAGGATGCTTTATAACAACAGTAATTTGTCAATCTCTAGGATACAGAGACAATTGTGAATACTTAGTAATTTTAAGAAATTTTAGAGAACTTTATTTAAAAAGTTTTCCAGCAGGTGTTAGATTACTTCAAGAATATGATCAAATTGGACCAGTATTAAGTATGGAATTAGCTAATTGCCCAGCAATTGATGCAATTATGCTTATGGACAGATTTATTATTCCATGCACAGATGCCATTAAACTAAAAAAATTCGATGATGCAATAGCTATTTATGAAAACATGGTAAATGAACTTAAATTCAGATTTAGATATGTTCTAGATACTTTCGAAGTTGATTACACAGCTGAAACACCAATCGAAGATTTAGGCAAAGCAAGAGCAAGATTAAAACCAGCAAACGCATAAGTTGCTGGTTTATTTTATTTTTTTATTCTCAACATATTATCAACATATTTTTTCAAACTTTTTTCTTCTATATTTTGTTCATTTAATCTTAATCCTTTAACTAAATATTCGTTATAACTAGAGAAATCATATTCATTATTTCTCTTTTTCTTACATATATATTTCAAATCTTTAATTGGATATATATTACTTAATCTACTTGATGTTAATATGTTATTTGCAAATAAATTAATATGATAATTAGTCATAACATTATAATACATAATTGGTTCTTCAACTTCTTCCTTACTTACTAACTTAACATATTCACCATTGGCATTTAATGTAGTTGTTCCAATTGGGGTATCATCAGTCATTGGATATGTAAACATACCTTTTTCAACATTAAATATCCTATGTTGATTAATTGTTTCTAAAATGTTTCCATCACTAAACGTTAATTTATTATATTTAAATGTTTGTTTTTCTTTCATAATCCAAATTGGTTTAGCAACAGCAAAACAACCATTATCAAAATCCCAACATAACAATTCATCATCATAATCAACTTCACTAATTTTTTTCTTTTTAAATCTCTTTTTCTTTTTATCATAAACATAAACTTCGGTATTAGAAGAAAGACATAATATAGTCATTTCCACAAATATCCAATCTGAAGGAATAAAACCCGCTTTTGCTATTTGAATACCATAAACATATTTTCCTACACCAGTTGATGTGACCTTAAATTTATCATTATCCAAATCGTATGATAAAGTTACTTTGCTGTCAATTAATAAAGAAAAAGAAGATAAAAGATTACTTGTACAATCGTTTTCTTTGCAATAATAAATTGGTATAGCAAATTCTGAATTTGTAGCAAACACACCAACACTATTATGTTTAAAATTTATATTTTGTTTTTTTAAATAATCATACAAATCAAAGGAAAATATTGTAAAATCTTCATTTTGATAGTAATCACTTAAAAAAATAGTAGAACCATAAGAAACTCCATTAATAGTAAACCATGTATAGCATGGTGATAGTGTTGAACAAGAAGAAGAAAATGCCCCATCGGTTACTTTATAAAATGATAACTTATGTAAATAAACACCAATAGGATTACTTATTTTTTCTAATTCATAATTATAAACATTACTATCCATAATCAAATCTCCAGAATTATCCAATGCTTTAACGCTTATATCATAATTACCAGCATCATTATACAAATCATATATCTCAGCACTTGTATCACTTGTTGTAGTTAACAATTCTCCATCACTATATATTTGATAAGTACTAGCTCCTTCAACAGCATCCCACTTAAATGTATAGTTATCTAAAGAAAGTCTAACAAAATCTTTATCAAAATAAATATAACATTTATCAGATTTATTTCCTGACATAACAACAGCTTTATTTACACTATCCCAAGATAACTCCCCACCATTTTCACATTTTGACAATTCAGAATTAAAAGTATATCCACTTGATGGCCATTTATCACTAGTTGATATTTCATATTCACCTGTTTCTATGCCTGTTTCAAGCATCATACTTAATCTATTATTATCTTTTTTAATTTGATTTTTATTTACATCATATAATTTATTATTTTTACTATTTATTATAATTAAACTAATAATTAATACAAAAATAAGACTAAAAATAAATATATTTTTCTTTTTCACAATATTACCACTCCTATTATAATCATAATTATAAAGCAAAAACAAGGGTAATGCAAGTATCTTATTTATATTTCTCTTATTAGATAAAATTAATATGGAAGGAGAATATAAATGATAAAGTTAAATATTGTAGAATTGCTAAAGAAAAATGGCAAAACAAAATATTGGTTATGCCAAAGAATGAATATAACTTCAAGAAACTTAAACAGAATAATTAATGGTTATACAACATCAATATCATTTAAATATATAGAAGAATTTTGTAAATATTTAAATTGTACTCCTGGAGAACTAATAGAAATTGAAGAGCCGAAATTATAAAAGACTAAACCCAGCAAAACACTTGCTGGGTTTATTAATATAAACTATTTAGTAACATCTATCCAACTATTAAAATCTACTATATTTTCTAATTCATCTATAGTTAATTTTATTGCACTATTAGTGCTTCCACAAGCTGGATAAACAAATTCATGTTCCTTTAAAGACTCATCAAAATAAATAGTAACACCGTCATTAACACCAAAAGGACAAACACTACCAGCTTCATGGCCTATTAATTCCACTAAATCTTCTCTAGGTATCATATGGGCTTTTTCATGAAAAAAATCTTTATATTTATGATTATCACATCTTTTATCTCCAGCCATAACAATTAAAATAGGTTCGCCATTAACTATAAATGACAATGTTTTAGCTATATCAGCTTCAGCACAACCAATTGCTTGCGCAGCCTCAGCAACAGTTGCACTTGATTCATCAAATTCCACTATTTCTTCATCTTTTTCATATTTCTTTAAATATTCTCTTACTTTAATTAATGACATTTTTTACCTCCATTACTTCTGTACCACTTATTAAATCATGTAAACCTTTTCCATCTTTTCTAAATAAAATCATTCCATAACCAAAATAAGTGATAACATAACCAATTATACTAACAATCAAAGATAATGTAAAGAATAATTTTGTGTTAAAACATAATGCTAAACAAACATTTAAACCACTAAAAAACAAATTATAAACAATTAATGTTCTAATTAAATATTGCCATACTTTTACATCATCTTTTTTATTTTTATTAACAACTTTTAAATTCATCAATTTCTTACCAACGGTTTGATTCTTATTCCATTTTTGAAATCCTACAAAATATAACAAATAACAAACTAAACTAATACCTGTAGAATATACACTATATTTCAACGTATTTTGATATTGATTTACAAATTCAGCACTATAAAACATATCCATAACATTTTCTTCATTTATATTCTTTAATGTTTCATTAAAACTTTCATAAGATTCCAAATAATTATCTAGATATGGATTTAGTATATCAATGTTAGCTAATGCAGACGCTACAAATCCCACTATTAAAATATCAATAATATATGCCAATAATCTCTTCAATTTCATAGACCCTCCAACTTAAATAAGCAAACTATGTTGTTTGCTTATTTGATGCTAAAGTAACACTTAATTCTTTAGTTTTACCATCTCTATTTACTGTAATTTTAATAGTATCTCCAACTTTATATTGATATAAATAATATCTTAAATATGCTACATTTTTAACATCTTTACCATCTATTTTAGTAATTATATCATTTGTTTCTAATTTACCTTTACTAGCAGGACTTCCTTTTTCAACACTAGCAACAATAACACCACTAGAAACTCCAGATTTTTGAATAAGTTCAGCATATTGATATGAGGTATAAACTTTTGCTACATCAAGCATCGAAATACCTATATAAGGATATGATACATTTTCACCATTAATAATTTGTTCTGCTTTTGATGTAGCATCTTCAATAGGAATTGCAAAACCCATTCCTTCAACACCACTACTTACTAGTTTAAGTGATGTAATTCCAATAACTTCACCATTACTATTACATAAAGGACCACCACTATTACCAGAGTTAATCGCTGCATCAGTTTGTAAAACTTTCATTATATAATCATTATTTCTGGAATTATTTAAAGATACTTCCACCAATCTATCTTTACCCGATAAAATTCCTCTTGTTACTGTCCATGAATAAGCACTATCTAAAGGAGCCCCAACAGCAAATGTAGTATCACCAACTCTAGAATTATCATTTTTACCTAAAGACGCTACAGTTAATTCATCTTTTGATTCCATTGACAACACAGCAATATCAGAATATTGATCAGAACCAACAACTTTAGTTTCTACAACCTTACCATCAGTAAATGTTATAGTTACTTTATTACCACCATCAATTACATGATGATTTGTTAAAATATAATATTTATTACCATCCTTCTTATAAACAAAACCCGTACCAGACGCAATATAAGCATCATCTTTATATGTCGATACAATAACTACTGCATTATAAACTTTTTCTACAGCATCCGCAATACCTGTATCAGTTACTGTTACATCTTTTTCTAACTTTGTAACATTTTTTGTAACACTTGTAGGAAATAAATATACAACAGCATACATTGCTAAACATCCTACAAAAAATATTATTAAATAACTTACTAAACTTCTTCTTTGCTTATTTTGTTCTTCATTCATTTTTCTAACCTCACTATTTCTTTATAATTATTAGGAAATCCCATTTCATGTAATACTTTTTCTATTTTAATTACCTTTAATTTACCAGACAATCTATCAAGTTCATAACTTATTTCACTAATAAACAAATTAAAATTATCTTCTTCTAACAACTGTTTTAATATTATTATTAATGCAAATAAATCATTCTTCCCATATATATATTCCTCACTTATCTTAGGAATATACAATAATCTGTGATATTTTGTATCATCAATAGCTTTTTGAGTTCTATTAATATAACAAATATCTTCATGAGCACATAAATTACGATAATTAGCAACAATTGGTAAATAATCTACCATACTATCAATACTAACTCCAAAAACATCCGCAATTTCTTTTTGGTCCTGATATTGAAGTATTGTATAAAGTTCACCAACTATTCCAAATGATAAAACTTTCACAACAACCCAAAGAGGAATATAACCATAATTTATGATGTAATGTGCTGTTGCAGTATGTTGCTTACCATTAACACTTATCTGTCTTTTCATCTTTCTAATTAAATCATTAATTTGTCTATTTCTTCTTGAATCTTTAACAAAGTTATTAGGATTTAAATAATTATTTTCTTTAAAACCATGATTTTTACTCATTACATAAGCAAGTATACTTTTTAAATTATTTTCAACTATCAAAATATTTTTAAAAATTATATTTCTTATTTGTCTATCAAAAAGAAACATCGAATATAATTCATTAAATGTTGTACCTTCAAGATAAGTTTTATTATCATCTGGTCTCATAAATAAATGACGGTAACCACTTAAGAAAAAGTAATTTTCCCGCAACAAAATAGTTTTAGTAGCTTCAATATCTTCTACTACTAACCCTTTTTTTGTAAGTATGTCAATTTGTTCATCTAATGTTTTAAATGTTTTCGATTTCACACTATACCGCCTTTACTTTAAACATTATACCACAACTGACAAAATAAATATATAGCAAAATAATGGTTTTAATGTAAAAAACTTGTGAAAAAAAAGTGAAATTAATAAAATTAATTATAATAATGACTTATTGCTTGCGCTAATATTTTTGCAAATTTACTTTGATATTCTTTTGTAACTAATTTACTCCTTTCAGTTGCATTAGATAAAAAACCACATTCTACTAACACTCCATTTGTATTTAATTTATCATACATATAAGTTGATGTAGGTATTTTTTTTACCTCTCTATTAGTATTTGTATTATTATTTAAATATTCCTGAATAGATTTAGCTAAATTCTCATTATCTTTATTATAAAAAACTTGAGCACCATAATATCTTGTATCTGTAAGATAATTTAAGTGAATAGATAGATACATATCAACAATCTTTTGATTAATAATTTTAATTCTTTCATCAAAATCGGCCTTTTTACGATGATTTCGAGCACCATTACTTAAATCACTATCACTAGTTCTAGTCATAATAACTGTTGCTCCCATTTCACTTAAGTATTTTTCTAAATATTTTCCAATAGATAAAGTAATATCCTTTTCATAAATATCATTATATAAAGACCCCGGATCCATTCCACCGTGTCCACAGTCAATTGCCACAACTCTTCCTTGCAAAGGCAAATCAGCCCTTACCGGATAACTAAACATAGCCAAAAATAACAATAAAAAAACGGAAAATACTCCAATATAATATTTATTCATATTAAATTATATTAATATTTTCCATTTTTATTTATCATATTCATCCATAAAACTTTTATAAACACCATTCTTTTTAGTACCCAACACACAATTTAAATTAATATTATCTAAAGATTTAAATACATTATAATCGATATCAGGATTTAACTCTCTTAAATGTTTTATTAATTCTTTCATTTCTTTTCTCTTACTTACAGATTCATCACTATTATTAACTCTTTCTGTAAACTTACATGCACAATTAATAAACTCTAAATTATTATATTTTGCCCAAGAGATAATACTATTTTCTTTTACTAAATAAAGCGGCCTAATAAGTTCTAAATTTTCAAAATTCTCACTATGAAGTTTTGGAAGCATAGTTTTAACTTCACTACCATAAAACATAGAAAGTAATGTTGTTTCTATTACATCATCAAAATGATGTCCCAAAGCTATTTTATTACATCCTAATTCCTTCGCTTTATTATATAAATGTCCTCTTCTCATTCTAGCACACATATAACATGGACTTTTTTCATTTAAACTATTAGCAACCTCAAATATATCACTATCAAACATATCTAAATTAATATTTAATATCTTAGCATTTTCTAATATTTTTTCTTTATTTACTTCATTATATCCAGGATTCATACATACATAACACACTTCAAATGGAACACCACCATGTTTTTGTAATTCTTGAACACATTTAGCAAGCAAAAAAGAATCTTTACCCCCAGAAATACAAACCATAACTTTATCATTTTCATTTATTAATTTATAATCTTTGACAGCTTTAACAAATTTCGCCCATATTTCTTTACGATATTTTTTTATAATACTTCTTTCTATTTCTTTATATCTTTCCATTATTAACCTCACATAAATACTTAATTACAAAATTATAAAATCCTTCTATCTTACCTTTATATTTTAATTTATTATATATTTCTTCAATTAATCTTTCATCCTTTATATACTGTATTGACCATTCATAATTTACATCAAAAACAAAAGCCATCTTTAATAATATCTTCTCCGAAACCGTCATCTTTAATGTATGTCCTATACTATGTTTGCTTAAGAAACATTCCTTTATCTGAAGACTTATATCACTATTATCTTCATCTAAAACTATTTCACCAGACTTAACCATCAATAAGATATCCATTTTATCAGCATCTCTTAAAATTTTTGACATTATTAAATCAATACCTTTAGTATCATTTGATATATTTAATAAATTATGATTTTTTATTGCTAAAAAAATAGTTTTAAACCATTCATGGTTAACATTAAATTTATCAATAACATTATTATCAAACAATACATACAACCCTAAAATAGCATGGTCATCGCTTTTTAAATCATCAAAAGTTTGATATTCTTCCCATTGAATAAACCTTCCAATATCATGAACCAAACCAATAAACTCTGCAATATCTTGTTCTTCTTTGCTTAAATTTATTGATTTTGCAATTTTTCTACACAAAGAACTAACACGAATAGAATGATTTATTTTTCTTTTAATTTCTTTTTCTGAAGAATTAAATTTACTTGCATATTCTAAAAAAATTTCTTTATTAGTCAAAGTTATCACTTCCAAATAAAGACCAAGGAAATTCCTCCCAATATGGCTCTGCATTAAATGTCATAATTTCTTTAGTAACTGGATGTTTAAACTCTAATTTATATGCCCACAAAGCAATTTGTTCACCAAACTTTGCATTTTTATTATATTTTTGGTCTCCCCACAAAAAAAATCCTCGCGAAGAAAATTGTACTCTAATTTGGTGGGACCTTCCAGTTTCTAAATTAATCTTTACTAAACTAAGTCCATCAACATATTTTATTAATTTATATGTTAATTTAGCATACTTCCCTTTTTTATCAACAATCGTTCTATTTTCTTTTTCAAGCTTTAATAAATAATCTTCAAAAATTCCCTCATCTGGGATTTTGCCTTCTACAATAGCTAGATATGTCTTTTTAAATTCATGCGTTCTAACCATATCACTAAGTCTTCCTGCAGCTTTACTAGTTTTTGCAAAAACCATTACACCACCAACTGGTCTATCAAGTCTATGCACTAAGCCTAAATAAACATTTCCAAGTTTGTTATATTTTTCTTTTAAGTACAATTTTAAACTAGTTAATAAATCAATATCTTTAGTATCATCGCCTTGAACTAAAACGTTTCTAGGTTTTTCTACAACTAACAAATGATTATCTTCAAAAATTATCTTATTCATCTTGCCATCTTCCATAAATGCCACATGGTAAAACTAAGTCATTTTTACTTATTGGAAGACCTATTTCTCCGGCATCAATAGCTCCACCATAAGTTTTACCAACAGTAAGCTTTAAAATATTATATAAAACCGTACTAGAAACTCCAGTTGTATAAGCATTTATAAGGAAAAATAATGGTTTATCACTCAATAATAATGTACATCTACTTACTAATTCTTCTAAATTTTTTTCAAGTTTCCAAACCTCACCGCTAGGTCCTCTTCCATAACTTGGTGGGTCCATAACAATTGCATCATATTTATTGCCACGTCTAATTTCTCTTTCCACAAATTTTAGACAGTCATCAACTAAAAATCTAATATAATTACCTAGAACACCGGATAGCTTTGCATTTTCTTTAGCCCATTCAACCATTCCTTTAGCAGCATCTACATGAACTACAAGTTCTGCTCCAGCTTTACTACAAGCAACAGTAGCTCCTCCAGTATAACCAAATAGATTTAACACTTTAATTGGTCTATTAGCATTTTTAATTTTATTCATCATAAAATCCCAGTTGGTAGCTTGTTCGGGAAATAAACCAGTATGTTTAAAATTTGTTGGGCTAACTTTGAATTTCAAATCCTTATATTCAACTGTCCAAAAATCAGGTAATTTTTTATTAAATTCCCAATGACCACCACCATCAACAAAACGATAATAAACACCATCAACTTTTTTCCAAGAAGCATCAATTTCAATCGGCCACATTGCTAAAGGTTCCGGCCTTCTTAAAACAATTTCTCCCCAACGTTCTAATTTTTCACCGTTTCCAGCATCTATACATTCATAATTTTTCCATTCATTACTTATTCTCATATATATCCCTCGTTAATATTTTACTAGAAAACAGCCATAATTACAAGAAAAATTCAAGACAAATGTCTTGAATTAATACATCACATAGTAAGTAAAATCTATACAAGATGAGTTTCCAACGCTATCTGTAGCACATCCTGTAACCACAGCACTACAATAACTAGATGTACATCTACCTCGAGAACCACGCCAGTCAGCATCTGAACCAGAATACCCTCTATCATCATAATAAGTTATATAAGTAGATAAGGAACCTTCAGAATAGTTAAACACATATTGCCCAAATGTAGATGATGATTCAATTCCACTTCTAAAAGTAGCATAAGCACTACATCCTGAAACACTAACTGTTCTAGTATAACCACCATGATTCATATATGCACCACTTCCATCACACCAAATATCTGGTGGTGTTGTATCTATTCTAATTGTTTTTCCATTAGATGCTCCACTACAGTTGCTTCCATTACAAGCTCTAACATAAATTGTATCATCAACTTCACTTGAATATGTAAAACTTCCAGATTTATCATAATTTAAGGATAACCACGAAATATTTTTCCATGAACTTTCAGTTGAAAATTTATATTGATAAGTTGTTATTGTATCAGAGGTAGAACCAGCAGTAATTCCAATATATATAGTTCTATTTGTCCATGAACCTGAATAAATTGCACCATTCGCATTTCTATATTTTGTTATAATTGTTGGAGCTGAAGGGGCATCGGCAATAACACTTAAAATAAATTTTGCAGTTGATTTAAGACCACTACCACTAGTTGCTGTACATGAAATTTCATGACTTCCAATCGCTAGTGAACCTGTTGTAGTTGGAGTACAAATAGTTGTACCTCCACTAATTGAATAAGTAACATCAAAAAATTCTGTTGACTTTGTATTTGTTCCAATTGTAATTGGAGTTATCGTTGATTTAACTTTTATAGTTGGAGCAGTTTTATCAATCTTAATTGTTTTAGCATTTGATTCACTACCACAACCTCTTGAATTACATGCTCTAACATAAACATCACCATTAGTATTTGTATTTATTACATAATTACCTTTATTATTACTAACATTTAAATTACCTGGAGTAATCCACCTTCCAGTAGACCCTATTTTATATTGATAACTTGTTACTATATCATTACTTCTACCTGGAGTAATATCTATATAAACGTTTTTAGATGTCCAACTACTATCATAAGCACTACCACTAGCACTTTCAAGTTTAGCAACAATTGTAGGTTTTTCTGGGATAAGGGGCTTTACTACAATATTAGTTGAAGCTGTCTTTCCTAAACCATTATTCCCTAAAGCATTACACACTATTCTATTAGTACCAATAGGTAAAGAACCAGTTGTTTTAGTTTCATTTTCTCCATAAGTACAAGTTGTAGTGCCTCCACTTTTAGAATATTTTACAGTAAAATACGTATCTAAAATTACATTATCAGTACCAACATCTATTTCAAACTTAATACCTTTAGCTTCGATAAAAGGATATTCTTTATCAATAGTTTCAATATTAATTCTTTCAACATTACTTATATTTTTAGCTTTATCCCTAACACATACTTTATAATAACCATTGTCATTAACATCAATTTTATTACTACTACTAAAATTATTACAATCTTGACCATCAAGAACAATAGAATAACCACCAATACCAGAACCCATTCCATCAGTTGCTATAATTTCTATTGTTTTACTTGTATTATAATTATTATCATATTTTATTTCACTTATAATTGGTTTTTCCATATCTATTTTAATTTCTTTAGTAGCAACACCAATTATATCTTTACCAGTTTCATCTTTCATTTTTACTTCACATTTATAAGTTATATCACCAATTAAACTTACTTCAGTAGTAACATCTTTATTATTACTTGTAAATCCTGTATTTGTTGACCAACTATAATTTGCATCAACTCTATTTATTAATCCATTAACATCTTTAATTCCTAATTTTATATTTTCATTAAACCATTCATCAGCACCTATAGAATAACAATTATTTCCATTTATTCTACAAATTTCATATCCAGAAGTTTTAGTATATTCTTTACACGTTCCATCCTCATTAGTGAAATCATCACTTAATTTGGCAATATATTCCCCATCTTTATATTCCATTTTAATTAAATAACAATTCATACTTTTATTATCTCTTGGGTCATATATATCTGTTTCATCATCTGGTTTTATGTACCCTTCTTTTATTAAATCTTCTACACTTATTGTTGTTATACCTGTATCTTTTGCATACAAAGCCGCTTTAGTTTCCAAATAAGAAACTAAATTAGTATATTCTTTTTCTAAAATATTTCCTCTAATATTCATGAATACAACAACAGACAAAGTTATTAAAATAGACAAAATAACAATAACAGCAATTAACTCTGTTAAAGTAAATGCTTTATTTTTTTTAATAACCTTAATACGTTGTTTTACAGATTCTATTATTTTCAACAACATCACCCTATAATAATGATAATTTAAAAAACTAAATTAGTCAATAATAACAAAGAAATTCAAAGCAATTTTACTTTGAATTTATTTATAGCAATAACTATTATTTAGTTTTGAATATCCATTTTGACAATAATACGTTGTTTCATAACATGTTTTATAACAAGTTTGTGATACATAGACACTGCTTCCAGAACAAGAAGTACCAGATGAATCTAGATAAGGATAAGAACCTGAACAACTTGATGAAGAATGCCATCTCCAGCAAGTATTATATGCACCTTCTGTTGCACTTCCGCTACATTTGCCTTTTGCTTTTTCAGATGCTGTCATATATCTATAACAAACATAACTACATGAAGGCTCGGTCCAATAACCACAATCATATGAACAAGAGTAAGAACTGCTGGATGAACTAGTTGAAGTAACACTTAAATTACAAGTACCCATGTTTCCAGCTCTATCATAAACATGGCCATAAAAAGTACCTGTACCAATACTTTGATAAGTACTTGTATAACTTGGAGTTGAACTTTTATTTACTCCGGATTTTGTAACATCACTAGATTTTGTTCCCATAGAAATTCTAGATGAAGATATTGATAAATTACATGTAGGTGCTGTTTTGTCAATTTTTAAGGCTATTCCCGAAGTTGAATTACTACAATCATTTCCATTACAAGCTCTGATATATATAGTATTTTCAACTTCACTTGAATAAGCAAAACCCCCACTATTACCAGTCATTGATAACCAACTTGGGGTACTCCAGCTACCATTTCCTATTTTATATTGATAAACTGTTACAATATCAGAAGATTTTCCTGGAGTTAGCTTAAAATACAAGTTTTTATTTGTCCAATCACCACTATAAGCACTACCAGTATCATCAGTATATTTAACTTCAACTACTGGGGTAGATGGAGTTCTAGGCAAAACTTTAAGGGTTATACTATCAGAAGCTGTTAATCCATTCCCACCAACAACAGTACATGCCAAGTTATAACTTCCAACAGTTAAATCCTTAGTTCTTTCATAATCACAAGTAGTTGTTCCCCCACTGTCTGAATAAGTAACAACAAAATACTCAGATAAAACATGTTTATCTTCCCCAACTAGTATTTGAAATTCATCACCTTTACGCGTTATAGTTGGTTTTCCACTATCAATTTTTTCTACTTTTACAATCTTTACATCAGAAACATTACCTGCATTATCTTTAACATATATTTTATAATCGTCATCTTTCTTAACCTCTATTTTATTACTGCTTTGATAATCACTAGTTATACCTTCAACAAAATATCCTTTTATACCAGAACCTATTCCATCACTTGCAACTATTTCTATTATCTTAGTTGTACTCCAATTAGTATCAACTTTAACTTCACTAATAACTGGTTTTTCTTTATCAATTTTAATATTCTCAATAGCAACACCTGTTACTTCACCAAATATTACTTCACATTTATATATTACATCACTAATTAACTTTACATCCGTTGATACAGTATCTTCCTCACTTGAATATCCAGTATTTGTTAACCAATTAAAATTCGCATCGCTACGGCTAAGCAAAGTATCTCTATACTTTATCCTTAAAGTAACATCATTACCAAACCATTCATTATCAACTATTTCTTCACAATCATTACCATTAACTATACATATTTTAAAATCACTAGTTTTAGTATATTCTTTACATGTTCCATCTTCATTTCTACCACTATTTTCACTAAACTTAGCAACATATTCTCCATCTTTAAATTCCATTTTAATTAAATAACAATTTAAACTTGTTTTATTTATTGGGTTATATATATCTGATTCATCATCTGGCTTAACATAACCTTCTTTTATTAAATCTTCTACACTTATTGTTGTAATATTAGTACTATTTGCATACTCAATTCCTTTAGTTTCTAAATATGATACCAAATTACTATATTCTGTTTCTAATGCACTTCTTCTAATGTTTACAAATACCACAACAGACAATGTTATTAAAATAGATAGTATAACAATTGTTGCAATCAATTCTGTTAAAGTAAAAGCTTTCTTATTTAACACTTTTCTCATTAGTATCACCTACTATAATGATAAATTAAATCTTAAAAATAGTCAATAATAAACACAGTTTCCAAAGTTATAAATACATTAAAATATATCAAAAATTTATTTATTTGTTGGCTACAGAAAAAAATTTAAAGGACTTAAGACTAAGTAAACCCACTAAAAAACCTCATAAACACTGAGTTTAAGAGGTTTAAAAGAAAATATAATTCTATCTCTTTGAGAATTGTGGAGCTCTTCTTGCTTTCTTAAGACCATATTTCTTACGTTCTTTAACTCTTGGATCTCTTGTAATAAATCCAGCATTTTTAAGAATATGTCTATAACTATCTTCTCTTGTTTGGTCAGTATTAGCATCGAATGCTAAAAGTGCTCTAGTAATACCTAAACGAATTGCTCCAGTTTGTCCAGAAAATCCGCCACCTTTAACATTGATATCAATATCAAATCTGTTTTCATTTCCAGTAGCAACTAGAGGTTGTTTTAAATCCATTACTAATGTTGCATAAGGCATATAATCATTAACATCAACACCATTAACAGTAATATTACCAGTACCTCCAACAAGTCTAACTCTTGCCACACTTCTTTTTCTTCTACCAGTTGCTGTCCATTCTTGTTTCTTAGCCATAATTCCTCCTAATTAATTTCTAAAGCCTTAGGCTTTTGAGCTTCATGCTTATGATTTGCATCACGATAAACAAATAATTTCTTACCCATAGCTCTTCCAAGTCTGTTATGAGGAAGCATTCCCTTAACAGCTCTTTCAACCATTTCTTCTGGATATTTTTCAATCATTTCTTTAGCACTACGTTCTCTTAGTCCTCCTGGGAACCCACTATGATTATAATATTTCTTATCTTCTAGTTTATTTCCAGTTAAAACTACCTTATCAGCATTTACAATAATTACATAATCTCCGCAATCAACATATGGAGTATAAGTAACTTTGTGTTTTCCACGTAATACATGAGCAGCTTTAGTTGCAACACGACCTAAAGTTTTACCTTCAGCATCAATCACATACCAATTTCTTTCGATATTTTCTTTTTTTTGCATAAATGTTTTCATAAAAATAATTCCTTTCACTATGTTTTTTGTTTAATTTTCCCACGACTAAACAAATCACATAAATAAAATGTACCGATTAAAATTATATGAAAAAAATAGCCAAAAGTCAAACCTTTTTAGCTATTTTCTTGAAATTTTACTTATTTTTTTACAAAAAACTCTTTTAATAATCAATTTTCTCTAAATATAACCCTTCCGCTGGAACAACACTTAATGTTTTATTAATATCTTTATCTAACATATTTTCTATAACATGAATATCTACTTTACCTTTACCAACATCAAGTAAAGCTCCTACTAAATGCCTAACCATATATCTATAAAAACCAATTCCCACAAACTTAAATGTTAAAATATCACCATATTTTTTTATTTTTATCTTATAAATTGTTGATGTATAATCATCTCTATAACCACTAACAAAATTATGATAATCATAAGTACCCACTAATAACTTACTTGCTTTTTTCATACTTCTAATATCAAAATCATACTTTATTTGATAATAATAACCATTATATTTACTTTTATATTTACCAGTATTTATTTTATAAACATAAGTCTTCTTCTTAACATCATACCTAGCATGAAACTTTTTATTAACAAGCACACATTTATTAATAACTATTTCTTCTTTTAATAATTCATTTATTTTATCAATATCTTTATGGCTAATAATTTTATCTGTATCAAAATGAG
Source organism: Firmicutes bacterium CAG:460 (assembly GCA_000437355.1). GTDB lineage: Bacteria > Bacillota_I > Bacilli_A > RF39 > UBA660 > Onthocola_B. The sequence continues at coordinate 178,617 of FR899774.1, read as the reverse complement.
CACATTGCATTTTAGCATGCACACCTGCATCAGTTCTGCCACTTCCCTTTATAGTAATTGGTTCATCTAACACTTTACTTAAAACTACTTCTAATGTTCCTTGTACATTTTTAACATCTTTTTGTCTTTGAAAGCCATGAAATCTTGTTCCATCATAACTAAACTTAATTAAATATCTCATGATTTAATCCTATAAATAGCTTTCAATAAATCATCTAATTCATTATAATGATTTATATTAACACCATAATCTAATGTTTTATTAGTAAATTCTACTATCTTTGGTACTTCAATATATTTTTCTAAACCTTTATCATATATATCATTTACTTCAAGAACTATTTTTTTATTGTTAATAACATACATCTTATCAACACAATTTATAAACATATTACTATTTCTATCTACTAAAACTATCTTTCTTCCATAACTAATTATCTTTTTAAACAATTTCTTAAAAAACTCTATATCTTTATTAGTTAAACCTCTACTAAAGTTAATTAACATAATTTCTTTATCTTGTAACTTACTAGCAAGTATTATTTTATTTTTATCCCTCAAAGATAACTCACTTATATCTTTATCTAAATATGTATCATCTAAACCTACCATTTTCAAAGCATCACTACTCTTTTTTACTATGATATCTCTTACTTTACCATTAACATTATCTTCTTTAAAATCATTACTTACAACACCTATAATATTACCATTTAATTTTAATTCCATAATGCCTCCGTTAGTTTATCCATATCATAATAAACTGTATCAAATATATCATAATAATTAAGTTGTATTGATAAATCCACTACAAAAGGTATTCCATAACCTAATCTTTTTAATAGTTTTTCATTTCTTAAAACCATTTCTTTATTACCCTCTAATATTTTCTTATCATCATCATAAACTATTACATACTCACTATATATTACATCTTCTACATTACTAGTTATATTAACAAAACTTACATTTCTTCTTTTTAATATTTCTAATAATTCACTCTTTTCTTCCTTACTTAAATAATACCATATTTCATTAAACACAATTCTCTTACTTAAAAACACCTCAACCTGCATCTTAATTGCATCAAAACCATCCATAGTATCCAAAACCTTGTAACTTTCGAAGTTCTCAAAAAAAGCCTTATTTGCATTATTAACGAGTATTGTATAATTAACACCTTCACTAAATTCCATATAATATAACACTCCCGCTTTCTAAACTTTTCTTAACATCAATTAATCTTTGATTAGTACTTCCTCGAAACTTACAATTTAAACTTTTTTTATCTAGCATAAATTTACCATCTACTAAAACATCAACATACTCTAACAAATCTCTTCTTTTTTTATCTCCATTAAGCAATGCATCAAAAGTAAATCCTGTATAAGCCCAGACATTTAAACCAATACTCTTAGCAAATTTTGCTATTTCTAAGGCAGCCTCAGGTTGAAAAAATGGGTCACCACCAGAAAGTGTAATACCACTTTGATATTTCAAATTCTTAAGTTTCATTTTTATATCATCAATATCAACAACCATGCCACTATTCATATCATGAGTTTCAGGATTTTGGCACCCTTCACAATTATGTAGACACCCTTGAAACCAAATTACAGTTCTAATACCAGAACCATCTAAAATACTATCTGGTTGTATATCTGCAGCAAGTCTAACTACCATTTTCTTCACTTCTTTCTTTATGTCTTTTAACTAAATTATTTATTTTAATAAAATGGTGATTAACACCAGATTTACCTATTTTATAATTATTTTCAAGGGTTACTATATCAGCAAGTTCTTGCATAGAAACTTCTGGATACTTAACTCTTGCATCTGCAACAATTCTAGTGTTTTCTTCAAGTAAATCAAATAAATCATGCATCTTTAAATAATTAATATTTTCAAGTTGCGCTTGACCTGTTCTAAACGTTTTCTCTTGATTAGCAATTTCACAATTATTTAACCTATTAACCATATTTTTATGGTCTCTATAAATTCTTATATCTTCAAAATAAAACAATGAACTTGTAGCTTTAAACATTTTTATCAAATCACTAATTGCTTCACTAGCTTTAATATAAACAATATTTTTATAACCACGTTTAATTAATTTAGCTTTTAAATTGAAATAATTAAGTAAATTAAGTACTTGTTTAGCAAGTCTTTCTTTCGTAAAAATAAATTCTAAATGATAACCACTAGTACTTGGATTAGAAACATTACCTACAGCTAAGAAAGCACCTTCAATAAAAGCAATTTTTTCTTCATCACTAACTAAATCATCAACTTCAATTTTTATCCCCACACTAATATCTTTTTTTATAAAATCTACTTTTTCTTTAACATTTAATATATATATTTGCTTTACTTTAAATCTTTTTTGAACCCTTATTACAATATTTGGACTTACCCCATATATTTCTTTTATTTCTTTATAAATTCTTCTCGCAATACTTGCATTTTCTAGCGTTAAACTAATTTCATCTTTATTAAACTTAGCAACACTATTTAAAAATGCCATTAATTCATATCTAGCTTCAATACTATTTATTTCATGCTTTGCTATTTCTTCTTTTAAACTAGTTGTAAACGTCATTTTCTACCATCCATTAAATATGAGAACAACAAATACCCTGTTTTTAAAGCATCATGTCTATACCAACCATCTTCTATTGTAAAAAGTTTATCAGAAATAACATAAATATCTTTATCTCTTAATTCATTCATGTTTAAAACTACTGGGTCTTTTTGTTCCTCAGTTCTATATTTTATAGCTAAATCACTACTTATATCTTCATTATTAGCTATAACAACATCTATACTACCTTTACCTAAATATTTTTCTAGATATTTAATGTGATCATAAACAGTAAAACCATCAGTTTCACCAGGTTGAGTAAATAAATTACATATATAAACTTTTTCTCCCTTAGCTTTATTTATTACATCAACCAACTTTTTATCAATTAAATGTGGAACAATACTTGTAAGTAAACTTCCAGATGAAAATATTATTAAATCTGCATCTTTAACAGCATTTATTACTTTAGGATTAACAACTATATCTTTATCATATTTTACTTCCACAATCTTACTTGCACATTTAGTTATTTGATGTTCTCCGATTACTTTTTTACCATTACTTGTAATACCAACTAAATTAACATTATCTTCAGTTAATGGCAAAATATTACCTTTTACATCAAGAAGTTTTTCCATAACAGGCATAGCACTCGCAAAATTACCTTTTAAATCCATCAAAGCCATTAATAACAAGTTTTTAACAGAATGAATACCTAAAGTTTTAGATTTAGTAAAACGATAATTCATTAAATCCATTACATCTTGATTTGTATCAGCCATACTAAGCATAACTTTAGTTATATCCCCAACCGCAGGTATTTTTAACTCACGACGAAGAAGACCAGTGCTTCCGCCATTATCAGCAACTGATACCACCGCTGTAATTTCCACTGGAAATAATTTTATTCCTTTTAAAAGTTGAGAAAGTCCACTTCCTCCACCAAATATAACAATTTTTTTCATAAGCAATCACATAAATAGTTTACCACAAATATTATAAAAATGGAATATTACTTCTCTTAACTCCTCCATTAACTTCATAACATTTATCAATAATCATAAATGCACTCGGGTCAATTTCTAAAATTCTTTTCTTAAGTAAATAGTAATCATTATTAGATACAGCACACATAATTATAACACCATTTTTATGAGAATATCCTCCAGTACCAGGAATTGTTGTAAAACCTGTTTCAAATTCTTCAAGAATAACTTTTTTAATCTTTCTAGTTTTTCTAGTATAAATATAAAATAATTTACTATCAGAAATACCAAACATAATCTTATCAACAAAAAATGTAGAACAATATAAAATGATAAATGAATAAACACCTTTAGTAAAACCAAATACTAACATACCAGAAAGTATAATAAATCCATTAGCAAATAGCATAGCCTTAGATTCACTTACTTTACAATACTTATTTATTATTTGCATAATTATATCAGAACCACCCGCAGTAAAACCACTTCTATATATAAAACCACTACTAATTCCATACAAACATATTGCAAATAATAGTGTTAAATAAAAGTCTTCAGTAACTAAATAACTTGTTAAAAAATTAGCAACTGGCATTGATAATGTAACCATTAATGGATATAACAAGGAACCAATAATATTTTTCTTTGTAGTATTCCATCCCAAAAATATAAAACAAATAACTAACAAAATAATATTAGATATTAATAAGAAAATTGATGGGGTCCAACCAAATAATCTTTGCATAACAATAGCAATACCACTAAAGCCAGATACAACTAAATCATTCGGAGTTAAAAACAAGTTAAAACACATTGCATAAAAGAAAAGCCCAAAAACTAATGAACATCCATCAAAAATTATTTCTTTATAATTTATTTTTTCCATATCTTCAACCACTTTTCTATATTAATTATAAACTAATATTTATTTTTTAGCAATTATTATTGATAAAAAACATATATTGTTTTAGAGGTGAATATAAAATGAATGGTAATTTCTACCAAAATCCAACATTTCCAAGTTCTAATTTCGGAACACCACCAGGAAACATGTCTGTATCTGAAGTAAATAACAACAATAATGTTTTACCAGATGAACAAAGTTATATTGAAAATATCTTAAGGCTAAACAAAGGAAGAAAGATTAAAGCTTATGTTTCATATCCAGACAGTAGTGCATGGCAAAACAAAGTTTATGAAGGAATTATTGAAGAAGCTGGAAGAGATCATCTTATAATCAGAGATAACACAAATAATCTTTGGTACTTAATTAGAATAATTTATTTAAATTATGTTGAATTCATGGAACCAATTATTTACTCACATAGTTTCTCAGAAAAGACTTATTAAAAAAACTGATAGCACAACCTATCAGTTTTAATTTTATTCAGCTATTTATATTATCTAATAATAATATTTAAAATTATTCTTTTCTCTACCCAATGTACTTTTAGGTCCATGTCCAGGATAAATAATTATATCATCGGGATATTTACTAATTTTTTCTAAACTTTTTATCATATCTATATCACTACCTGTATCTAAATCGGTTCTTCCAATAGAACGATAAAACAAGAAATCTCCAGTAAACATAACTTTTTCATTTTTAAAATAAATACTTCTACTATCAGTTGTATGCCCTGGAGTTTCAATTATTTCATAATCAAAGATATCACTTTTAACATTTTCTTCAAGTTTAAAATACTTCTTTAATTCATCTAAAGCTCCAACATGGTCAAAATGATGATGAGTAACAATTATCTCAACAACATTTTTACCCATACATGCATCAATTATTCTATCAGCTTCATCACCTGGGTCAACAATAAAAGCATTATTTCCAATACTACAGACATAACAATTTTCTTGCAAAGCACCGACAACTAACACTTTAATATCCATATATATCACCAACTTAATATTACACTATTTTCATCCAAAATAAAAGAGCAAAAGCTCTTAAACTACTTTTAATATCTACATTTATATCAATTTCTATTTTAACACCCCCGCCTACTGCCCCGCCTCGCACTCTTCCGCGAGCCACGACAGACATTTTTCTAGCATAATTTACTGCTGTCCTTCTTGCCACTGCATAATTTTTTACCCCGTTTACCTAGCACGCGGACGCGCTAGACAGGCATGTCCGATCCTAGTTTACCAAAATCGGATCAGTGGCAGAGCCACTTCCCGATGCATAGTTCACAGAAGATGTGAGATTGAAGACTGGACGCGCACCGAACGCATAATTGCCAACGCGGTAGTCGCTCACGTAGCCGGTGTTAGCCACACTGAACGCACGGTTCGAATAGTCCGCATAACGGGAAATTGTCCATTCCATAAGTCCCATATACATCCAATTAACATTTTTAATGGCATCGCCATTATAAGTGTTAAAATTTGCTGTCCATGCACTTGGTGCTGCTGCAAATCCATAATCACTTACATACATTAATCCAACTTTTGCACTATATGTAGTTGCATTATCCGTTGCATTTGTTGTTACTGGACTTACTATTTCATTTTGATATACTGTTTGGGCTGTTTGGGCTGTTTGACCGCTACTACTAAATCCTCCAACTTTCCATGTTGTATCTGCTATTTTACCTTTTGTTGTTTCATCAAACGCATTTAAAAAATCATTATTTAAATATATATTTAGACTTGATGTTGACCATGTATTTGAACCATTACTATCCCATTTCATTTTTCCTACAGATGTTGATTTGATTAGTTTTACTCTATCTCCAAATACTCCGATTATTCTAAATAAATTTGCATCTGGACATGTTGCTTCATTCGAACCCAAGCAAATATAATTATTTACTGCATCACTTGCTCCAGCAAATCTGTATGAATTATCACCTGCTCCATTTGTTAATGTACTATCGTGATAATAGATACCATTATCCCCTTGTGTTCCTGTATATTGTGATTTTACATATTCTGCTAATGTTGGTAATTTATATTCTTCTTTTTGTATCATTAACTTAGCACTAAAACTTTTTCCTGCATTTTCACTTTGATCTTTATCATAATTTACTAATGTTACTGTTATATTCCATTCATCTGTTTTTGTTGGACTTGCAGTAATTTCTTTATTATTAAATAGAGTTATTAATCCACTTTTATTTGTTATGTCATATCCTGATATACTTGTACCCTTACCATCTGTTACTGTCTTATATGCTAGACTTGTTATATCAGTTACAGCATTGCCACTGGCATCTGTTATTGTTAAAAGCAATTCTGGTGTACTTTCATTTTGAGTATATAAAAACGTATTATTTGATATATTTAAATACAAATAATAATGTTCTGTTGCAGTATTTGTTTTATTATTTGCTGTTAATATTGCTTTTGCAAAAGTACTTCCACTAGCATTACCTTTACCACTAGCAAATGATGTTGCATCTGCATATATTGATATATCATTTCCTACTTCAAAATTAAATACATCTGTTGTATATGTTGTTACTTTCAAGTTTGCACTTGTACCAGTTCCACCACTTGCTTGAAAGTATGCATATGTTGCTCCGACTATTAATACAAGTAATGCTAAACTTGCTACTATACTTAATATTATTGCTTGTTTTTTATTTTGCATTTTGTTCACCTCATCACAATATCACGCACGGATATTTTATTTTACATATCCATTTTACCACAAAAGAAAAAAGAAAAAAACACTATATTCGCACATTTTGTGTAAATAGTGCTTTTTTTATACAGTATTTTTAAAACCATTGAGTTCTTGAATAGAACCAACCACCTGCTGATGGGTAACCTTCGGGTTTGATAGCATTTGCCATCCAATTACCAATAAAATATTTATTATTAGCAATTTTACCTTTAGCAATACCAAAATGTAAGTGTGTACCAGTTGAACAACTTTCCCATTTTCTAGTACCTGCACCACCACCTTGAAGACCAATAACAGTATCCTTAGTTACAACATCTCCGGCTTTAACATAAACTTTTAACAAGTGAGCATATTGAACAGTATAATATTTACCAGCAACTTGCATCCAAATATATACTTGATTACCCCCACAAGTTTTTGTTTTCTTTGTATTATAAGTATTTTCAGCATTAATAACCATTGCAACAGAACCAGAACCAACTGCATAAACTTTAGTTCCCTCACCATTACCACCGATATCTACAGCTTGATGAACCTTATAAGTACCAGGTTTTAACGGATTATTTCTAACTCCAAAATTACTATTTACTCTCCCCTTAATTAAAGGCTTTAACCACATAGCATTTCCCACTACTCTAGAACATTCATCTAAATCTTGGTCTTCTTTACACCCCATTTGTTCATAAACTTTAATTAATTCTTTTTGTGAACTAATCTGAGAATTAATATCTAAAGCAATATCATTTAAATCTGCTAAGTTATCTTGTAAAGAATAAACAGCATCTTGATAAGCAATAATATTTTTTTCTAAAGTTACTTGATACTTTTTCATATCAACTTGTAGTTGTTTATTTTCTTTTATTAAATCTTCTAATTCTTTTAATTTTTCTTGTTGATAATTTGTTAATTCTCTAATTGCATCACTTCTCATTATTAATTCTGTCATGTTTGATGACTCAGTAATAAATTCCATATAAACATTATTACTTAACATAACTTGATAATAAGTAATTAATTCTTTATTTTTTTCTTCTAACTCAGTTATTTTTTTATCAGTTTCTTCAATTAACACTTTTGCATTTTCTATCTTTTCTTTACTATTTGTTATCTCTTGATTGGCATTATTTATCTCATTTTTTTTACTATTAATTTGACTTTGTGTTAAATTCTTTTTACTATCATTAGCTCTTTTTTGAGCTTCCAAATCCTTTAAATCAGCCCTAAGACCCGCCAAAGTATTTGCAGACTTAGCATAAGCATCAGATGGTTTAAATATAAAACATGAAACAAATATAAATATTACTAAAATATATCTTACAAAATAACTACTTAGTTTCTTTATACCCATAGTTACACCTTCAAATACTTTCTTACAGCTTTAATACTACCATACATACCTACTAAAGCTCCAATTGCTATAACTATTAAAGATACCCAAAATACAAATGGATATGGCTTAATTAACATAATCATATTTGAAAATAATTTACCATGCAATCTTGAATAAAGAATTACATATCCATAAATAGTAATACATACTGGAATAATTGAACCAATTAAACCAATTATGAACCCTTCAAATAAGAAAGGTAATTTAATTGTAATATTGCTTGCCCCAACTAATCTCATAATTTCAATTTCATTTCTTCTACTAAATATAGTTAGTTTAATTGTATTACTTATTAAAAAACTTGTTACAACTATTAAAGCAATTACAACAACTACTACTATTTTTTGTACTATATCAAATACAGATATTACTTGTTCAACCATACCTTCACCATATTTAACAGTATCTACACCATTTATTGCTTTAATATATTCACTTGTTTCACTTAATTTTTTTACATCATTTACTTTTAACACAAATGAGTCCATTAATGGATTTTCATCTAAATAATTTAATACAGTTTTAAATGAGTCATCATATTCACTCATTTCTAATTTCCATTCATCTTTACTTTTAAATGTTACTTCTTCTATATTTTTATAACTTGATATTTCACTTTTAATATTTTCAATTTGTTCTTCAGTTACATCTTTTTTTAAATAAGTAACAATTGTTAATTCATCTTCAATTAACCTTGTAGCGTTATTAACATTAGCTGCAGCAACTACAGCAACTGCTACAAGAATTAAAGTAATTGTTGTACACATAATTGATGCAAAGCTCAAAGAAAAGTTTCTAACAACACTCTTAAGCGCATCTCTTATACTTCTAAAAAATATTCTAAACGCTCTCATTTGTCTTATAACTTCCTTTCGCATAATCACCAACAAGTACTCCATGATTAATAACTAGAACTCTTTTTTTCATTCTATTTACTATATCTTTATCATGAGTTGCCATAATAATTGTAGTACCCAATTCTTTATTAATTTTTTCAATTACATTCATAATTTCTTCACTAGTTTTAGGGTCCAAATTACCAGTTGGTTCATCACATATTAAAAGCTTTGGTTCATTAACAATAGCTCTAGCTATACAAACTCTTTGTTGTTCTCCACCAGAAAGTTCTCCCGGAAACGATCTAACCTTTTCTTTTAAGCCTACTCTTTCCAAAGCACTCATAACTTTAGGTCTAATTTCAGAACCTTTCATACCAATACATTCTAAAGCAAAAGCTACATTTTCATAAACCGTAAGTCTAGGCAACAGCTTAAAATCTTGGAAAACAATTCCTTCTTTTCTTCTTAATTTATATACTTTTCTATTTCTAAGTTTTCCCACATTTAAACCACCTACAAAAACTGTTCCCTTCGTAGGTTTTTCTTCTCTATAAAGCATTTTAATAAATGTTGATTTACCACTTGCAGTAAGACCAATAACAAAAACAAACTCACCCTTACTAACTTCTACTGACATATCAGCAACAGCAGTAATACCATTTTTATAAGTTTTATTAACATTTTTTAATTCTATAAACTTCATTTGGCAAATCCTCCACCATAATTATATCATTAATTCTATATTTTATAAATGCCAAATTTATGTAATTTACATATATTTAACTTAACTTTACTTGTAAACATTATAATATTTTATTATAATAATTACATACGGAGATGGTATTTTTGAAAAAAAACGAATTTATCGAAGGTGCTTTAATAGCAACAATTGCTATAATTATATCTAAAATACTCGGAGTACTTTATGTAATTCCTTTTTATAATATAATCGGTGAAAATGGTGGTTCTTTATATGGTTATGCCTACAACATATATAATTTCTTTCTAATTATATCGTCTGCAGGTATACCTTTAGCTATAAGTAAAATAACTAGTGAGTACAACACATTAGGTAAATTAAAAGAAAAAACATACATGTTTAAATATTCAAAAAAAATTATTAGAATATTTTCTATTGTATCATTTTGCATATGTTTTTTCGGAGCAAATTTAATAGCTAATGCTATTGTTGGAGATTTAACTGGTGGAAACACTGTATCAGATGTTGCTTTTGTAATTAGATGTGTATCATTTGCCATATTAGTTGTACCTCTTTTAAGTATTTTCAGAGGTTATTTACAAGGACATCATTATATTAGTGCTCCATCAATTGGTCAAGTAATTGAACAATTTGTCAGAGTTCTAGTTATAATTGTTGGTTCCTACTTAGCACTTAAAGTATTCCACTTAACAACTGCAGAGGCTGTTGGAATCGCTGTATTCGGAGCTTGTGCAGGAGCTTTAGTATCATATTTATACCTTCTTATTAAAACAAATAAAGTAAAAAAAGAATTATTTGTACCTTACGAAGAAGTATCTGCAACTGAAAAGAAAACAATCTTAAAAAAATTAATTGGTTATTGTATTCCATTTATAATTATAAATGTTGCTAATAGTATTTATAACACTGTTGATATGATATTAGTTATCAAAGGATTAAATTGGATTGGTTATCCTGCCGGGGATATTGAAACAATTTCATCAGTATTTACCACCTGGGGAAGCAAATTAGTGAGTGTAGTTACAGCAATCGCAACAGGTTTAGTAATAAGTTTAATCCCTACAATCGTGGAATCATACACTAAAAAAGATATGAAAGAAGTTAATTTACAATTTAATAAAACATTACAAGTACTACTTTATGTTATATTACCATTATCAATATTCTTAAGTATTTTTTCAAAACAAGTATGGACAATATTTTATGGAGAAAGCTTCTATGGACCTTTAATATTTAAATATACAATCTTACTTGCCATATTAGATTCTGCTTACATAATGATATGTAGTGCTCTTCAAGGGCTATCTAAAACAAAGTTAATTTACATATCTTGTGCAACAGGTTTAATTACTAAAACAATATTAGATATACCATTAATATTCTTATTTAATAAACTAGGTATATACCCATTCTATGGTGCAATTCTTGCAACTACAATTGGTTATTTACTATCACTTGCTATACCACTTTACACATTACATCACAAATATAACTTTAGTTACAAAGAAACAGTTAAATCAATACCAAAACTAGTAGTAACTATTGTTATCTTAGTAATAATATGCTTAATATTGAAGCCATTAGTATTTAATCACATAACTAGAAAATTACCGATGTTACTTGCCCTAGCGGGTATTGGGCTTGCCTCTTTAATTCTTTATTACATAATGAATAAAGATTTACTAAATGAACTAGTTGGCAACAGATTAATAAATAAGTTTAAAAGAAAGAAATAACTCTATCAATATATCAAGATTAAAACCAATTAACTATTTATCAGATTTAACAGCTTATTACGAAACAAATATAGATTATCTAACATGTAATCAAATCTAAACTAAATAATTTTAAAACATTAAATTTGCGATATACCATTTTAAAAAAACAAAAAAACTCTCGAAATTTATTGAGAGTTAAGCTTTTTATTAAAACATTTTCTTAGCAGTTCTAAGCATTTGTGCAGTATAACCATATTCATTATCATACCAAGCAAGTACTTTAACAAGTTGAGAACCTTCAGCTTCAACAATACTTGTTGAAAGACCATCAACTATAGCACCAACTTTTTTACCTAAACAATCACTTGAAACAATTGGGTCCATAGTAAACTTAATTGTTTCATTTTGATTATCTTGAAATAATTTATTTATTTCTTCAACACTTGTATTTCTAGATAATTCTAGTGTTAAATCCACAACAGAACCATCTGCAGTTGGAACTCTTAAGGCATTACCATCAAGTTTTCCTAAAAGTTCAGGAATAACCAAGCCAATAGCTTTAGCAGCTCCAGTACTAGATGGAACAATATTTTGAGCGCAAGCTCTACCACGTCTAGATTTAATACCTTTTTTATGAGCAATATCCAAAGTTGCTTGGTCATTTGTATAAGCATGAACAGTTGTCATAAAACCTTTTTTAATACCAATATTCTTATGTATTATATTAAGAACTGGTGCTAAACAATTTGTTGTACAACTTGCAGCACTAACAATAACATCTTCATTTGTTAAAACATTATCATTAACACCATATACAACAGTTTTCATTTCACCTTTTCCTGGTGCACTAATAAGTACTTTTTTAGCTCCTGCAGAAATATGTTTCATTGCATCTTCCTTAGCAGTAAATTTACCAGTACATTCAAGAACTAAATCAATTCCAAGTTCTCCCCAAGGTAAATTTGCTGGGTCAGTTTCACTAAATACTTTAATTCTCTTAACACCAGCCACAACTATTTCATTACCTTCAGCTCTAATTTCATCTTCATGAAAGCTTCCATGAACAGTATCATATTTAACTAAATAAGCTAAATCCTCTGCACTTGTCAAGTCATTAATAGCCACAATATCAAAATCAGTTTGTGTAACTATTTGTCTAAATGCTAATCTACCTATTCTGCCAAAACCATTAATTGCTACTTTAATCATTATATCTTCCTCCTATAAATTCTCGCAATATTGATTCATCATTAACATATTCTCCCGGTATTGGGAAAAATTGTTTTAAAAAATCCACTAATCTTCTTGCTTCTTCATAATAAATGCTATCAACACTTACCGATAAAAGCAATGGCTCAACATAAACCTTCAAAACCCCAACTTCATAAGCTAATGCTGTATTAATAATAACATTTGCCTGGTGTATATATGGAAAAATATATTTTTCTTCTCCATTTCTAACACTCTGCCAATTATCTATTGTCTTAATTACATCATAGCCTCTCGTTCTATTATCCCTAACTATTCTTCTAAGTAACCTTAAATCAATTGTTGATACATAATTATATTTATCTATACTTAAAGGAATAAAAGGACTTAAATAAATTTTAAACTTATATTTTTCTTCAATTTCTTTTGTTAAATTTTCATTTAATGCATGTAAACCTTCAATTAAGAAAATACTTTTATCAGTCATCTTTACTTCTTCTTTATAATATTCTCTTAATCCAGTCATAAAATTATATTTAGGAAATTTAACACTTTCACCTTTTAATAACTTATTTAAATTTTCATTAAATAACTTAACATCTAAAGCTTCTAAACATTCAAAATCATAATCTCCAAATTCATCTTTCGGAGTATCCTCTCTATTAACAAAATAATCATCTAAACTTATTTTAATTGGATTATAACCCAGAGCCTCAAAATAAGATGCCAGTCTACTTGTAGTGGTAGTTTTTCCACTTGAAGATGGACCTGCTATTAAAATAAATTTAATATCTTTTCTATCTTCAATAATTCTAGCACAATCAGCTATATTTAAATTAAACATTAATTCACAAGATTTAATAAAATTAATAATTTTACCATTACCTACATCTTTATTTAAATCAGTAATATATGGCATATTTAAGTTGCTTAACCAACTTTTACCATCCATAAAACTTTCAATTATTTTATCATAGTGAACATATTCAGGAACCATACCATTACTTCTAGTTGTTGGAAATAACAATATTATTCTATTATTTCCTAAATAAACTAATTCAAACTTTTCTAAAGCTCCTGTACTATAAGGCATTAATGAATAAAAATAATTTAAATTATTTTTTAACTTATATAAATTAACTACCTTATCACTTATATTTTGGATATTATTAGCTTTTTCATACTCTTTTTTATCATTAAAATACTTTATTGCATCTTTAGCAGATACATTTAATTTCGTAATTATTTCATTATCACTAATTAATTTACACATTCTAGCTTTAATTTTTGATATATCTTCATGACTTAAAACCCTTGGTCCTTTTAAAACTCCCAGCATTCCCCTTGGAACACTATGTTCATAAACAACATCAAAATCATTAAAAACTTCTTGTAAAGAAACTAAAAACAAAAACTTTAATCCCGCTTTATAAATTCTATTACCTATTAAATCATTAGTATTTATAAAATCAACTTTAACATCTTCTAGAAGCTTATTATCTAAAGAAAATACCTCATTATTAATTTTATAACCTACAATGTTTTCCATATCAAAATCTTTACTTGCATCATAAAACAAAGTACCTTTTTTGTACTCGTGAACAGTATTATCATTAAATGTTACTTTAACTATATCCATCTAACCAACCTCTATTCTTTATAATTATATCAATTTTTTTTAAATTTGTGAATAAAAATCCACAATATTTACTATTATTTACTTAGGTGATCAATTTTGAATATTATTCCAACAGTAATTACAAAGACTAACAATAAAGAATATGCATATGATTTATATTCTAGACTTTTACAAGACAGAATTATTTTCTTAACTGGTGAAATTGATGATACAATGTCTAATATCATTATCAGTGAACTACTTTATTTAGATAACATAAATCATGAAAACATTTATATTTATATTAATTCTCCCGGAGGAGCTATCACATCCGGAATGGGAATTTATGATACAATGAAATTTATTGAAAGTAAAGTTATAACTATCGGAGTTGGTATGTGTGCAAGTATGGCAGCATTTCTTCTTTCCAGTGGTGATGAAAGATATGCCCTCCCAAATGCTGAAGTTATGATACATCAACCTCTCGGTGGAGCTCAAGGCCAAGCAACAGACATTAAAATCGCTGCAGAACGTATCATTAAATTAAAAGAAAAATTAAATAGAATTTTAGCTGATAATACCAATCAACCATTAGAAAAAATCTATGAAGATACTGAACGTGATAATTTCCTAAGTGCTAAAGAAGCCAAAGAATATGGGCTTATTGATGATATCATAAAAAAGAATGAATTTTAGTTCATTCTAATAATTAATTCTCCATTTTCAGAATACAAAAACTTTTCTTTTGCATACCTAAGTATATAATCATCATCTTGTAATTTAGTTACTTCACTTTGTAATTTTTCTTCTTCACTTAATAATTCATTATATTTTTTATTTAACTTTTGTATTTTACTTTTATTTTCCATTATCTTAGTCCAATCTCCAGCAACAGAACTAACTAATGAAACAATAAGAAGAATTATAACGGCAGAAATAACAAAAAGCCGTTTTTTTTCTTTTCTTGTCTTTTTCAATCCGACATCCTCCCCATTCTTATCTGCATTATAGTTAATTATTTCTTACTTGTAAATACTTAATTAATTATTTTATAATTCTTTACATTTATTTTACAAAAAAGACCTATCGAGGTCTCTTTACCTTATAAAAAACATTTTTAATAAAAACAACACACTTATCATATAACAACATCATAACAATATAACCAATTAAAACTACAATAACAAAATAAGGATGTATCATACCAAAATTAATTTTATACATCATATAAATATATAAAATAACCATATCTAACACAAACACTAATGTTATTAAAAACTTAATAACATTATCTTTATTACTTAACATAACTTTATTAAATCTTGCAAACAAGTAAAACACTATTCCATATATAAAAGATACTAAGAAAGATATTACTTGAACATAACTATTCATTTAAATAATTTAGTTATAATACTTTCTTCTTTATTTTTAGTTTTACCATCAATATACATAAATGAATTAATCTTTCCTTTTATCTTTACATTACCATCACCAGTATCTAATTTCAACAACTCAAGACCATTACCTAATATTCTTAAATTACCCATTACTGTTTCCATCAAAAACTCTTCATCATCAAAACTAACAATCTTATTAACACCAGTTATACTAATATTACTTCTATCAACCATTTTAACTTCTTGTGTTCCAAAACTTACTTCACCCATATATATCACCAATTAATTGTATGAAAAAAGTAGATAAAATATTCTATCTACTTGATACATGTCTTTGTAAAGATAAACCACTTAATTCAACTAAGGCATCTTCTGGGTCTAAACTTTCAACATAAGCTTTTTTAGCTGCCACTCTTTGTTTTACAACCTTATCAGTCGCTAATTTTCTATATGGTTTTAGAGCTTCTTCTAAAGATTTTTCTACATTTTCATGACTAACCCAAGGAATAACGATGTCCCCAGCTTCTAAGAATTCATATTTATCAATTTCAGGAAAATAAATAACTCCAGTTGCTCCAAGTTTTTCATATTTACTTTTAAATACATCTAAGTTTTTAACTCCAATAGCATTTCTATTAATTTTATTTTCTAAAATATCTTCTAATGTAAATTCTAATCCAACATAAATTTCTTGAACATAAGCTTTTTGCCCATCAAAACTAATAACTTTTGCTCCTTCTAAAACACTCTTTTCTTTTTTATCTTTACCATAAACATATTGTATACTATATAACATAATTTCTTCACTCCTTTTTAAGCGACGGATTTAATTATACCACATATACATTATATGTCAACCCCAAAATTTATAGTACTAAAAAAGAAGTTATTCACTAACTTCCTTATCTAATAGTTTATTATATTCATCTAATATAACTTTTTCAAATTTATCTCTAGTTTCTTTATTAGTTGGAAAAACAACATTTTCTTCTTTACCTTCTTTATTTAATTTACCAGGCATAGAAACAAATACTCTTGAATTTCCTTCAATAATTTTAGCCCCTCTTACTGCTAAGCAATCATCTAGGGTAAAATCAACAAAAGCTTTTAGTCTTGAACCTTCCTTTTCTCTTCTATAAATTTCTAGTTTTGTAATTTCCATAATCTTAACCTCCTTATGATGTATTACTAACTTAATTGTAAAACATTATTTTAATTTTTGCAAGATATTTTTAATAATTTATAAATATTTTATTTTTACATCTCCAGTTATAACATCTCTATAACAAAAACTTTTTTCTTCTCCATCCACTAAAACTGTAAACAAATTAGGATATGTTTTATATAAAATTCCTTCTAATCTACTAACTCTATTTCGCATTCCATAAACAGATACCATAACTTTTCTATTTAATTTACTATGTATCTCATGTTTAATTATATTTATATTCATTATCTCTCCTTATCTTGGATACCCAACATACATAAGGCCATTACAAATAAGACCTCCCATTCCATCTTCTTTATATTTAGTTTTCTCAAGTAATTTTTTCAAATCAATTTCTTTATTTCTCTCTGTTAAAGCTACTGTACTTGCAATAATCGCTGGGTCCAAGGCATGTATATTAACTCTTTTAGGACTTGATGCAAAATTAGCTCCTGCTTTAATTAGTTCTTCATAATCACTTTGACATGCTCCAGCAATAATGACTAATTTTTCATGACTTTTTTCATAATTTCTCGCAGCCTTTACAGCTTTAACAAAATAAAGAGAATTCTTATAATTTTTAATATCTTTAGCATCTCCTTTTTTTCTGTAATAAGCATCATGTCCAGTAATTACAACAATATCAGGTTTAAATTCTTTTAAAAGCATTGGTAATTGTTCATACACATTTTTTTCATTAATTTTTTTACCCACTGCCATAATACCATTTCTTTTATAAAATTTTAAACATCTCGATAAATATTCTTCATCTGAGTCAATATGTAAAGCTTTCGCTGGTAAATAAAAAAATTCTCCTCTATTTAAATTATCTTCTAATAAATCAATATCATCAATTACATCTTCTTCATTTATATTTTCTTCTTTTCTTAAGTCAGTTACTTCTGCATCAGCAACTAATCTTACTTCTACGCCTTTTAAATAATAAATGCCATTTTTAATATTAATTACTTTAAAAACAGTATCATTATTATAACTATTTCTAGTTACATAATCACCTTTTTCTATATTCAAAATAAATATCACCATTAAAGTTTATGATAAAAACACAAAAAAATTACTCTAACGAGTAACATTTTTATAAATATCCATTAATATTTCTTCAGATAATCCTTCTGCTCTAACACTTAAATCTAAATTATATTTACTTAACACTTCCAAGACCTTATCTAAGTCATATAAACCATTTAAATTATTTCTAACATTCTTCCTTTTTTGTCTAAATATATTTTTTAAAAACTTAAAATATCCTTCTACATCAATATCTATTTTTTCTTTTTTGGGTACAAAACTAATAACACTACTTTTTACTTTAGGAACTGGATTAAACGCATACTTAGATACATCACAAACTTTACTTATATCAAAATAATATTTTAAAACTAAAGTAATATAACCATATTCTTTTGTGCCAACCTTAGCCATAAATCTATCAGCAACTTCTTTTTGTATCATTATAGTAAACTTACTAAACTCTATATTTTCATCAATAATATGTTCTATAATCGGTGTTGTAATATAATAAGGAAGATTGCCAACTAAATACAAATTATTATATTTAATATTTTTTATATCTTCTTTTATATTACTTTTTAAAAAATCACCATAAATTACATGTAATTTATCATCTTCAAACCTTTTTAATATATTACATAAATCTCTATCTAGTTCATATGCAATTACATTACATTCTTTATTTTTAAGCTTACTTGTAAGGGCTCCTCTACCTGGGCCAATTTCAATAATTAAATCATCTTTGCATGCTGAAACTTCATCAATTATTTTATTGATTACTTCATCATCTATTAAAAAATTTTGTCCTAAACTCTTTTTTGCTTTCATAAAAAAATTCGGATGGGGTTTATTCCCACCCGCTCCTTAAAACATCATATGTTATTTGACTTCTTCCAATATATCTAGAAGCATAATCTTCACTCGGTGTAAGTAAATCAAGTGCATAACCTCCAACACCACGGTCAAGTACTATTGCAAATTGTTCACCTTCACCAACTCTGCTACTGTTAAATCTAACAATAGAACCACAAGCTAAATTCTTACTTGAAGCAACAATTTTAACTTCACCATATTCATAATCTTTATATGTAGTTGTTCCATCTTTAATATTATATTTTGGCATACACCCAAGAGTACCATTACATAATGGACAATTATAGGCATAACCAGTTAAATCTCCAGTATATGTAGCTATCGGAGTATATTTTATAACATCTTCAACTTCCATTATTTTCATAGCCATTGTTGTAATATTAACAGTTTTATTTAAATTATCATTTTCAACAACAGCCATTTTTATATCAGAACTACTTTTAGCAATAATAAGCATAAATATAACAATTGACATTCTAACGAAATAATTTACTACTTTCATTCAATATCCACCTCTCACTGGATACCTAAATTATAACATTAATATAGTAATAAAGCAATTGACAATATTTTACAGAAAATCATTTAAACTTTGAATTAGTCAGGGTACTCACTTTAAATTAGTCAGAAAAAGATGAAGTTAAGAATTAATCTAACTTCATCTTTTTATACATATTTGTAATATTTTTATTCGTTTGTTCTGCTAACTCTTCTAATGAAATATTATATAAATCAGCTACAAACTTAGCAACCTCAAATACATGTCCAGGATTATTTTGTTTACCCCTAAAAGGTTCTGGAGTAAGGTATGGACTATCAGTCTCTAAAACAACATTTTCAAGTCCAACTTCTTTAATTACGTCTTTTATCTTAGCATTTTTAAATGTAATAACTCCATTTACCCCCAATAAATAACCCATTTTAATATAAATTTTTGCAGTTTCTAAACTACCAGAAAAAGAATGAATTACACCTTTACATTTAAATTTCTTTAAAGAATTAATTGTATCTTCAGTTGCATCCCTAGAGTGAACAATTACAGGTATATTATATTTTTCTGCTAAAGCTAACTGTGTTTCAAATAACTTTATTTGTTTCTCTTTATTTTCTTTTGTATAATAATAATCCAATCCAATTTCACCAATTGCAACAATTTTTTCATTACTTAAATTAACTTCAATAAACTTAATATCTTCTTGTGTTGCACCATCAACATCTTCTGGATGAATTCCAATTGCACCATACATATTTGGATATTTTTCAATTAAATCTAATACTTCTTTATTAAATTCATTATTGCTTCCATTATTAATGACATATTTTATATGATTATTACTTGCATTTTTTAAAACTTCATCTATATTTTCATAATCAGATTTAAATACATGACAATGTGTATCAACAAAATAATTATTCATTAATCTCAATCCTATTAAATAATATTTCTGGCTTATTTAAAGTAATTCCACATTCTAAATTACCAAAATCACTTATGCTTTCAATACTTCTTTCATTTGTATTAAGTTCATTTAATATCTTTTCACTTGTAACATTAATAAATGGTTCAAGAAGTATAGCACATACTCTAATACCTTCTAAGATATTATATAAAACTGTTTTTAATCTATCATGTTTTGTTTCATCTTTAGCAAGTATCCATGGTGTAGTTTCATCAATATATTTATTACATCTTTTTAATACTTCAAATATTTCTTCTAAAGCTTCATTTACTTTTAAACCAGCCATTTTTTCATCAACTTTTGCTTTTAAACTTGTAACAGCACTAATTAAATCATTATCTATTTCTTCATTTACTTTTGGATTTTCTACCACACCATCAAAGTATTTATGGCTCATACTTATAGTTCTATTAACTAAATTTCCTAAGTTATTTACCAAATCAGCATTTGTTCTATTAATTAATGCTTCTTCAGAGAAAGCGCCATCACTACCAAAAGATACCTCTCTTAAAGCAAAATATCTAACGGCATCAACTCCATAAGCATCAATATATTCTCTTGGGTCTTTATAGTTTCCTAATGATTTAGAAATTTTACCGCCATTAATAATTAACCATCCATGACCAAACACTTGATGAGGTATTTCAATTCCTAAAGCCATAAGAAGTGCTGGCCAAATAATAGCATGAAATCTTGTGATTTCTTTACCTACTAAATGTAGGTCTGCTGGCCAATATTTTTTAAACAATGGAGCATTTTCATCTGGATAACCTAATGATGTAATATAGTTTGATAAAGCATCAATCCATACATAAATAACATGTTTTGGGTCAAAATCTACAGGAATTCCCCATTTAACTGAAGTTCTTGAAACACATAAGTCTTCAAGTCCTGGTTTAATGAAGTTATTTACAAGTTCATTTTTTCTTGAAACTGGTAAAATAAATTCTGGATTTTTATCATATAATTCAATTAATTTATCTTGATACTTAGATAACTTAAAGAAATAAGCTTCTTCAGTAACAGTTTTAACTTCACGACCACAATCTGGACATTTACCATCAACAAGTTGAGTTTCTGTCCAAAAAGATTCACAAGGAACACAATAAAGTCCTTCATAAGAACCTTTATAAATATCTCCTTGGTCATATAATTTTCTAAATATTTTTTGAACAGCTTTTACGTGATTTTCATCAGTTGTTCTAATAAAATAATCATATGAGATATTTAAACTTTTCCATAAATTTTTAGCATTTTCAATTATAACATCAACATATTCTTTTGGGGTAACACCAGCATCTTTAGCTTTTTGTTCAATTTTTGCTCCGTGTTCATCAGTTCCTGTTTGGAAAAACACATCATAACCATTTAATCTTTTATATCTTGCAATAGCATCTGCAATAATAGTTGTATAACAATGTCCAATATGAAAATCCGCACTTGGATAATATATTGGTGTAGTAATATAATATTTTTTATTCATTTTCATTTCCTTCTTTCTTTTTATTTGTACTGCCTAGCCCGCCAACTCTTGTTTTATTAACACAATCATCATCCGTTGTTAAAAATTTAACAAAAATCCCTTGAGCATAAGCATCTCCTTTATTAATTATATATTCTTTATCTCCATGATTTTGAAGACATACCCACATATGTCCTTCATTATCTGGATTATTATAATAATCACTTTCAATTATTCCCACCTGATTTGTAAGTCTAACATTATATTTAAAACCCATGCTACTTCTAACTACAATCATTAGCATTTCATCACTTTCAAATGTTGCTTTGTAACCAGTTGGTATTTTTAAAATTTCATTTGGTTTTATAACATAATCTTTTATAGCAAAAAAATCATAACCTGCACTATACTTTGTCCCTCTTAAAGGGAGCATATAATCATCATATAAAGTTTTATTATCACCAAAGACTTTAACAAATTCAGGATAACTTATTTTCTCAAACTTTCTCATATTTCCTCCAATAAAAAAATCACAAACTAAGGACGAGTATAACCCGCGGTACCACCTTAATTCATGATTTATCATGCAACTTAAAATCTTTAACGTAATTACCCGATTTTAACTCCAGAGCCATGTTCGTATATCTTCATTTTTTCTTTTCCACCAACCAAGAAATCTCTATGAAACTAAGATACCTACTCTTTCCTTCTTCGTTAAACTAAACATAGTTTAACACATATTAACAATTAATTCAAGTTAAAATATATCAATTTTATCAGCAATAATCTTGGCTAGTAACTTTCCTAAAGCAGTATAGTCACTTCCATTTGCACTTATTAAAATAACAAGCCCCAATGAATCACTCGATGCAATAATTGGTATTACTGTAAAATAACCACTTACATCTATTCCAAAATTTATTGTTAATAACTCTCTACTTATAAACATTTCTCTATTATCAATAAGTTCTAAAAATTTGTTATTAAGTTTAGTGTTTTCCACAATTTCTTTATTTGATGAAGTAATCACCTTTTCTCTATCTGTAATTACTAAATCAACATTATAAATATTCTTAATAAGTTCACATAACTTACTACTTAAATCTTCATATTTTCTAACCTCAAAATATTTTTTTAATATTATACTATCTTCACTAGTAAATATTTCTAAAGCCTCACCATCTCTAATCCCCAAATTCTTTCTAATTTCCTTAGGAATAACTATTCTTCCAAGTTCATCTATTTTTCTTGTTACACCAGTTTGTTTCAAAAAAATTCACTCCACTTCATTAATTATTGTGGAGCAAATTGAATTTTTTATGTATTAAAGTATCTTTTCAAGTAAAGTTACTATATAAAATATAAAATGTTTAGGTAAATCTTTAGTATAAAGTAAAATACTAATTTTCTTATTAACATATTTTATATTAAAACTTCTTGATAAGTTCATAGCTTCAATTAAAAGTTTATCGCCTTTAATATTACTTGATACATCTTCTGGTAAAGTAATCTCAATACTTCTATCAGTTTGAACAACTTGTTTAATATTATATTTCTTAGCTAGTTTTTCAAACCATTCTTCATACATATAAACAAGCATATCAGCAGTAACCTTACCAAATCTATCTTCAAGTTCATTTTTAATTTCTAACATCTTTTCATAAGAATCAATTTCATTAATTTTTTGATGTATTTCAATTTTAATATCTTCATCTGTTACATAAGTATCACTAATATGAGTACTTACATTAATCAAAGCTTGAGTTTCTTTATCTTCTTCTGGGGCAAATTCTCCTTGTTGACGTTTAATTTCATCTTCAATCATTTTCATATATAAAGAAATACCAACACTATCAACAAATCCAGCCTGAGAAGCTCCAAATATATCTCCAGCACCTCTTAAACTTAAATCCCTCATGGCTATTCTATATCCACTACCAAGTTCCGTAAATTCTTTGATAGTATTAAGTCTTTTAATGGCAATATCATTTAACATTTTATTTTTTTCATACATTAAATAAGCATAAGCAATTTTATTACTACGACCAACACGACCTCTAATTTGATAAAGTTGACTTAAACCAAAATTATCAGCATCATGAATTATTAATGTATTTACATTTGGAATATCAATTCCACTTTCAATTATTGTTGTACAAATCAAAATATCAAATTCATTATTTATAAAAGATGTCATTATATTATCAAGTTCATCTTTTTCCATTTTTCCATGTGCAAAATTTATTTTAGCATCAGGCACTAACTCATGAATATGGTTCATATATTTTTCAATAGTTTCCACCCTATTATAAAGAATAAATATTTGACCTTTTCTAGCAAGCTCCTTATAAATAGCATCTTTAATTAAAAAATCATCTTCAACCGCCACATAAGTTTGAACTGGATATCTATTAACTGGAGGTGTATCAATAACTGATAAATCTCTAAGGCCAGACATAGCCATTTTTAAAGTTCTAGGTATCGGAGTTGCACTAAGTGTCAAAACATTAACATCACTTTTCATAGTTTTAATTTTTTCTTTGTGGGTAACACCAAATCTTTGCTCTTCATCAACTACAAGCATACCTAAATTCTTACAAACAATATCATCACTAAGTATTCTATGTGTCCCAAATAATATATCAATTTTACCTTTTTTTAAATCCTCAAGTATTCTATGAGTTTCTCGTGCACTTACATGTCGATTTAAAAGTGCTATTTCTATCGGCCAATTTTTAAATCTTTCTTTTGCAACATTATATTGTTGTTTTGAAAGTATTGTAGTTGGACACAAATATAAAACTTGTTCATTATTTAAAACTGCCTTAAACATTGCTCTCATTGCAACTTCTGTTTTACCAAAACCTACATCCCCACATAGTAATCTATCCATTGGATTATCTTTCTTTAAGTCATTGTTAATTTCCACAACAGCCTTTTTTTGGTCTGGAGTTAACTTATATTTAAATTCACTTGCAAATACTTCTTCTTCTGGATAATCTTTATAAGGTTTCTTTTTTAATTCTAATCTTTTTTTATAAAGTAATATTAACTCTCTTGAAATATCTTTAACTTTCTCAGAAATATATTTCTTAGTTTTTTCCCAATTAGTACTTCCAAGCTTATTAAGTTTAGGTTTAACACCATCTTTACAAGTATATTTATATATTAAATCTATTTTTTCAACTGGAACATATATTTTATCTGTACCTTCATAATAAATAGTTAAAAAATCTTTTTGAACTCCACGAACAGAAAGTGTTGTAATTCCTTGATAAATACCAATACCATGAGAAATATGAACTACATAATCTCCTTTTTCTAATTGATTAAAATCTTTAATTTTTTTACCAACATGAAAATTATTTTTATAAACCCCGTGAGTTACTTTAACATCTTCAATATCATTTTCAGAAATAATTACATATTTATCTAATATAAATCCATGTTCTAATTCTTTCATAATAATGTGAGCACTAGGAATTATTTTTAATAATTGTTTCTTTTCATTATTATTACTTAAATAAAAATAAACAATTTTTCCTTCTTTAATCCATTTATTATAATCACTTTCTAACTTTAGAAAATTTTCTTTATAATTTATTATACTTTGGGCTTTTAAATCAATACCATCAGTTGAAAATAAATTAATAAATATTTTATCATTATCTTTAATATCATCTAAAGAATACATTAAATCTTCTTTGATATCTTTTGCTTCTTTATATTCAATAATATCATCATATAAATGTGTATATGTTGCCTCAATTTGAGATTTATCGACATAAACCACTAAAGGATTTTTAGCATAATCAAATAAAGAATTCTTATCATCTGATGGCATTTCATCAATAGCTTTAATTTTAATTTTATTTGTTTCTTCCGTCGACATTTGGGTATTTTCATTAAAATATTTAATATTATCTATAATATTTCCATCAAATTCAATTCTTATTGGATGTTCATAATCTATTGGGTATAAATCTAAAATAAACCCACGAACAGCATATTCTCCAGACATTGTAACCAAAGACTCTCTATGATAACCTAATTTATTTATTTCTTCAGCTAAAATATCTCTTTTAATAACATCATTTTGTTTAATATCTATATAATTTTTAATATTAGCACTAGGTAAATATTTCAAATACCCCATTAAATTAGTAACAATTATATATTTTTTATCACTTTTTAATTTATCTAAAGTTTCTAATCTTTTATACTTAAGTTCTGGACTACTTGCAACAATCATCGAAGATAAAAAATCATCCATTGGAAACAATAATGTATTATCATGTATTTTAACCAAACTATCATATATCTTATTAGCTTCAAATAAAGAACTAGTAAGAACAATTATATTTCTATCATATTTTTCACATAATTTTTGAACGTAAAAAACGTTTAACTCATGAGTTAAACCAGATATTTCTGTACCAATTTCATATTTAAAATATTCATCTAAAAAATTCATATTACCTCTTATTTAGTATTATAAACATTCATTGTTTTATCTATTCCTTCATTTATAAATGAATTAATTATTTTATCAAAAGTATTAAAAAGTTCATTTAGAACTTCTAACTCAGATTTACTAAATTTACCAAGAACATAATCAATAACTTCATCTTTTTTAACACTTCCAATACCAACTTTTAAACGCGGAAAATCTTGATTACCTAAAGATGCAATGATTGATTTAATTCCATTATGACCCCCACTTGAAGAATGCATTTTTAATTTATAATCACCGACATTTAAATCTAAATCATCTTGAATAACTAAAATATCTTTATTATCTATATTAAAATATCTAACAAATTCTCCTACTGCATTACCTGAATTATTCATATATGTTAATGGTTTAACAAAAATAATTTTTTCTCCATTAATTACTTTTTCACAATATAAAGCATTAAACTTATTTGACCAATTAACACTACCCAAATAATTATCAATTACCATAAAACCAACATTATGTCTAGTCTTATCGTATTCTTTGTCAGGATTACCTAATCCCACAATAAGTTTCATTTATTTCACCTACTTTCAAATATATGTTGATAAGTACTAAGGTTATCAACACAAATTTCTTTTCTTAATTTAACACCTGGTTTACTATTTTTAACACATTTAACTAATATTGTATTTGGAATACTTCCATTTTTAGTAGATATAAATTGTAAATCTTTTACATTTAAATTATTTATTCTTCCCAAATACATAATATCATCTAATCTTTCAGCACGATGAACTAAACAAAAAACACCATTATCTTTTAAATAACTCTTTGCTATACTAAACAAACTATCTAAATCAATTGTTATTTCATGTCTTGCAAGTGTTAAATAATCATTTTTATTTTTGTAACCATCCTCACTAGTTTTAAAATATGGGGGATTACATGTTATTATATCAAATGTTCCCGTTTTATAATGTTTATTTATATTTTTTATATCATCATTTATTATTCTAATATTATCTTTTAATCCATTGAGTATTACAGACTCTTGAGCCAAATCACTAATATCTTTTTGAATTTCAAATCCTACAATTAAAGCATCTGTTTTTAAACTTAAAATTAAAGGAATCGGAGCATTTCCAGTACACATATCCAAAATAATCTTATCACTTTTTCTAATATTTACAAACTCTGCTAACAATAAAGAATCTAAAGAAAACTTAAATCCATCTTTTATTTGCATAATGTATCTATTTGGATAATCAAATAAATCATTCTTCACTTTCGAAATCATAATTTATTCTTTCTCCATCTAATAAAATTTTTCCTCGATGATTTATTATATCAACACTTAAAACTTGAGCATCACCACTTCTAGTTTTAATTTTATCTCCAACTTTAGGTAGCTTTTTAGCTGCTTCAATATAAGTTTCATCTTCATATGCTAAACAACAAAGAAGCCTTCCACAAGCCCCATTTATCTTTGAAGGATTTAATGCTAAATTTTGATTTTTAGCCATATTCATACTAATTGTATCCATTTTTTTCAAAAATCTAAGACAACAAAGTTCTCCGCCACAAACACCAATTCCACCAATTTCTTTAGCTTTATCACGAGCACCTATTTGTCTTAATTCAATTCTTGTATGATATATACTTGCAAGTTTCTTAGCAAGCTCTCTAAAATCAACTCTACCATCTGCAGTAAAATTAAATAATAATTGACTTCTATCTAAATTAAATTGAGCACTTACAACATTCATTTCTAATTCCAATTCTCGTACAAACTCAATACATTTTTTTAATGCAATACTTGCATCTTTTAAATTTTCTAAATATTGTTCATACTCTTCTTCTGTTGCAAGTCTTTCAATTTTATCAGTTATTTCTTCACTTATTTTATCTATAACTTGAACAACTTTAACTAGTTGCATTCCTCTTTCAGTATTAACAATAACTAAGGAACCCTCAGCAAATTCTTCATCACCTAAATAATAATACTTCTTATCAATATCATTAAATATAACACCATAAACTTTATTCAATATAATCACCTAATTCTATAACAAATTTATCTAGCAATAATTCAACATTTACATTACTATCAATATCATCAATAAACTTAGTTACTAAATTAATTCTTCTTAACACTTTATCTTTATCTAAACTACTTAATTCATTTATCTTTTCAAAATCAAATTTATTATCTAATCCCATTACTTTCTTTAACAATTCTTCATAAATAATAAATATAATTTTAAAAACAGTCTTGATATCTTCTCTTTCACTAAATTTATTTAAAACTACATCTCTATTATACATTATTCCTAGTTTTTTTTCTACCTCTATTTTAAATAAATATTCTATTGCTACATCAAACTTATCTTTATTTATATCATTTGTTATATTATTTATATCAAGTTCATGAATATCATAGAGTACTTTTATTACTTCACATCTACTTCTAATCGTAGATATAACATTATTTGCATTATTTGTTATAAAAAAACCTAATATATTTTGTTCTGGCTCCTCTAAAAATTTTAACATTGTATTCGCCGAAGCACCATTTAACTTTTCAGCATTTTTAATTACATAAATATTTTCTTTTGTATAAATTGGAACAGTACTAAACTTCTTTTTTAATTCCACAATTTGTTCTTTTTTTATATTCATTCCATCCGGACTTATTACAACTAAAGATGGTAAATAATTTTGATTAACTAAATTACAAATATTGCATTTATTACATTCTTTATTATATTCATTTTGACAAAATATTTGTTTTATTACTTCAAGTAAATCCAAATAGCATTTTTCTAAATTATTTGTTTCAATTAAATAAGCATGAGATATTTTATTCTCATGATAATATTTAACTAAATTTTCTAATACATTTACTTCCACAAATCCTCCTACAATAAAACAAAATATATTGCTACCAATGCTAAAAGTCCACTCATTCCTAAAGATGCCACAACACTCACAGTTATAACATTTATTGGAATAAATACTTTTAATCCACTAGCTAGTAAATTAAAAGCATAAACTAAACATATTGCTAACACTATTTTTTTTATTACTACAAATATAACCTTTTTCATACGTTTCTCCATTAAAACTATATGAAAAATATTTATTTTAATCACTTATTTTTTTTCTATCTTCTAATGCCTTATCTAATGTAATTATATCTAGATAATCTATTTCAGCTCCCATAGGTATACCATAAGAAAGCCTTGATATTAAAACATTCTTTTTTTCAAATATTTTTTTAATATATAATGTTGTTGTTTCACCTTCAATTGTTGATTTTAAGGCTAGTATCAATTCAGGTTTTGAAGCTTCATTTACTCTTTTAACTAAACTTGATAAATTAATATTATCAGGACCAATATTATCAGCTGGACTAATTAAACCATTTAACACATGATAAACTCCACGATAATTACCAACTTTTTCAAAAGAAAATACACTTTTTGAATCTTCAATAACACATATTAAGTTTTTATCTCTTGAAGCATCACTACATATATTACATATTTCATTATCTGTTAAATGCCCACAAATACTACATCTATGTATTTTTTTTATATTTCCTAATGCATCTTTAAACTTATCAATTTCTTCTTTTTTAAAATTTAATGTTGCTAATGCTAATCTTTCGGCGTTTTTCTCACCAATTCCAGGTAATTTCTTATAATAATTTATCAATTTTTCTAATGAATCTGGATATATCATACTAGAAAAGCCCATTCATTGATGCATAACTTCCTAATTTACTTTCAGTTTCTTTATCAATTTTACTAAACGCATCTTTTATTGCTAACATAATCATATCTTCTAACATTTCTTTATCATCTTCATCAATTACATCTTTTAATATTTTAAATGATTTAATTTCTCGTTTACCATTAAAAACTATTTCAACCCACTCAGATTTTCCAAGAAACTCCATTCCATCAATTTCTTCTTTTTTCTTTGTAATATCCCTTTGCATTCTTTGCGCTTGTTGCATTATTTGTTGCATATTCATAATTTTTCCCTCTTTCTTTACTCAACTTCAATTTTATTTATATCAAATATATCAGCTACTTCTGATACATCAATACTTTTTTGCATCTTTTCGTGATTTTCTTCTAATATCTCATATTTTTTTCCATTTTTTATATTATTAATATATTCAACTTTTTCCTTACTCCACCTAGCTTCACCAATAAAAACAAATTTAAAATTTTCTTGATTTTGACTATTAAATAAATATTCTATTTTCTCTAACATATTATTTAGTTCCATATCTTTATGAGGAATAGTAACTTCAATAATAGTATAATCATTTGATGAAGCAACAGGAATAGTATCACTAAGAGTTCCTTTCATAATAGCATCTTCCATATTATTAATAAAAGAACTCCATAAATCTTTCATTCTTTCCAATTCTTTTTTAGAAGCATCTACAAAACAATTATTAATTCTAATATCAACTTTTAAATTTTTTTCAGTATTAACTGGTTCTTTTTTTATAATTTTTTCTATCTTTATTTCTTCATTTTCTTCTCTTATTTCTGGTACTTTTTCAATACTAACTTTATTAAAATTATTTGTTTTTTCAACATATCCTAGCATAAGCATTTTAATTAATATATATGGATTTACACTAATATTAATCTTCATTAAAATATTATTTAATTCTAATACTAAATTTTTACAATCATCAAAAGATAATCTAGAAGCTTCTGGAGATGTTAATAATTTAACTCCTAAATTGCTTAGAACTTCAATTACTTTTTTAACAAAAACTTTATAATTTAAATTAGAACTTTGTAACTCATCAAATATTTTTTCAATATTTAAAATGTCATTTTCACCAAGAGATTGAACTAAATCTTCTATCTTTTTATTAGATATACTACCTATTTCATTTGCTACTAAAGTGCTTGTAATTACTTCTTCATTTTTTGATAACTGGTCTAAAATACTTAAAGCATCTCTAAGTCCACCATCCGCCAAAATAGCTATTTCTTTTAAACCATCATCTTCATATTTAATATTTTCTTCATCACAAACAAACTTAAGTCTTTCAACAATGTCTTTATCTGTAATTCTATGAAACTCAAATCTTTGACATCTGGAAACAATTGTAATTGGAACACTTTCTAAATTTGTTGTTGCTAGAATAAATATTACATGTTCTGGTGGTTCTTCTAAAGTAAGTAATAACGCATTAAAAGCACTTTGACTTAACATATGAACTTCATCAATAATATAAACTTTATATTTCAAACTTGTTGGCATTATTTTAACATTATTTATAAGTTCTCTTATTTCATCAACACCATTATTAGATGCAGCATCTATTTCAATAATATCTGGATTTCCATTAAAAGATAAACAATTTTCACATTTTTCACATGCAATACCATTCTTATTATCCAAACAGTTTACTGATTTAGCTAAAATTCTTGCAGTTGATGTTTTTCCAGTTCCTCTTGGACCTGAAAATAAATATGCATGAGCTAATTTTTGTTCTTTAATAGAATTTTTTAAAATTTCTACAACATGTTTTTGACCAATTAAAGTATCAAATCCATCTGGTCTATATTTTCGATACAAAACTTTATAATTCATAGAAACCTCCCTAATAAATAGTATAACATAAAAATAGTTATTTTTCTCTTAATTTTTTAAAAAAATCACATAATATTTCTAAATATTCTTCTTCTTTACTTTCATTATCAATTTTAACAAAATTAGTTTTATTAAATTCTTTTTTAGAACTAGGTTTTGAAGCTAAATAATAAACATTACTAATTCTAGCTTGTTTGATTACTTCCATACACATTGAACAAGGATTTAAAGTTACATACATATCACTTCCATTTAAATTCCAATTGTTAAAATTTTTTTGAGCTTCTCTAATAGCATTAATCTCAGCATGTTCAAGCACATTTTGATTTTTCTCTTTAGTATTATAACCACTGCCTATAATAATACCATCTTTAATTATTATTGCTCCGACTGGTACATCTAAAGAACTCAAAGAACACTTAGAATTATCAATAATTTTATCTATTAACTCTTTATTCATTTTACCTCCAAAAAAAATGTGCACACAAACATAGGCTGATGTGGCTGCTATTTTCCAATCCTGACCAGGTTACAGCATATTTGTTGCACGTTTACATCGTATCAAATTACTATTTAAAAGTCAAGTAAAATACCAACATTTATTATATAGTTATTATAGTATTAAATATTTAACTAATTTTTATGTTGATAACTCATGTACTATTTTTAATTATGATTAATATTTTGGCTAAAATATGCCAAAAATTAAATATTAATATAAGTTTAATCGACTAAAATATTATGTTAACCAATTATTTCCCGGGAAATATTTATTCAAAAATTAAATAATTGTTAAAATAATAATTTTTTTAATCTTGCTATTCTTGTTTTTACCTTATTGTATCTAGCTTTAATTAACATTTATTTTTTCAAAAAAACACAAATATACTAAAATATTATGTTAACTAATTATTTCCCGGGAAATAATTTATAAATACGATTTGATAAAAATGAATAATTAAATTCTTATGTTAAAGTATTAGTTTATTGTACATTTGTTCGTCCATATGTTTCACGTGTAACATATGGGTATTAATTTTCAATAAAACTATTCACAACCTATTAACAATGTTTCACGTGAAACATTACCTAAATTTTTAATAGGAAATTATATAGAATTTAAAAATAATAATTAACGATTAATAATATTAAATATATATTTACGAAAATCTTGTATTATAATATTAAAAATACATATTAATATAGATAAACCTTAAATTAACACGTTATCAACAATATGTTTCACGTGAAACATATAATTTAAATTGGAAAAAGATTAAATTTAATATAATAATTAAACTAAAACAGAATATAAACATATTATCAACACAATGTTTCACGTGAAACATTAAATTATTTTAATAATCACATGGTATTTATATTATTAAAAAAGATTAGAATTAATAGAAATAATATTAATATAAACAACTTATCAACAATGTTTCACGTGAAACATGTATTTTAAAATATATAAAATAAATATATATTAAAATATAGTAATTAATAATAATAAAAAGATAATTTAAAATATAAAATATTTAATATTATAAATATATCTTAAATCAACAACTTATCAACACAATGTTTCACGTGAAACATCACTATAATTATAATAATAATTAGAAAAAGAATTTAAACATCGAAAACAATATTAATTATTTTTAATTATTGTTATTGTATTATAATTTTAAAAATATATTAAAAAAAATAAATCCTAAACTAACATATTATTCACACATTGTTTCACGTGAAACATAACACTTTACAAAAAAATAATAAATTGTTTTACCAATTAAAGAGTACTTAAAATAAATATTTTGTTGATAACTTATATTCTTCTTTTTTGCTTTAGTTATAATATCATAATCTTATAGCAAAAATAACATTGTATATACTTTATATACACTGTTACAATAAAATAAAAAAGGCTTATTCAGCCTCATTTACTTCAATATTTTCAGTATTTTCACTAGGTGTTTCATTTACAGTAGGTTCTGAAACAATATCTGGTTCTTCTTCTTTATCTACTAAGCTTATAGTTGATACCTTTTGATTATCTTTTAAGTTGATAAGTCTTAAACCTTGTGTAACACGACCTAATAAAGATATTTGTTCTAAAGGCATTCTCATTGTCATACCTGAATTTGTCATAATAACAAGTTCTTTACCTTCATAAACAATTTTAACACTAACAAGATTTCCGTTCTTTTCAGTGATATTCATTGCTTTAACACCTTTAGAACCTCTTCTTGTTTGGCGATATTCACTAACTTTTGTTTGTTTACCGTAACCTTTTTCTGTTACAAGTAAGATAGTATCATCTTCTTTAACGATTTCAGAACAAATACATTTGCTTCCATCTAGAGAAATACCACGAACACCTGAAGCAGTACGTCCCATAACTCTGATTTCATCTTCATTAAACTTAACCATTCTACCGCTATCACTACCTAAAAGTACTAAATCATTACCAGTTGTTTTCTTAACATCAATTAATTTATCATTTTCTCTTAGAGAAATACAAATCTTACCACTATTTCTAATATTAGCAAATTCACTAATTAATGTTTTCTTTACAACTCCACCTTCAGTAGCGAATAATAAATATTTACATTCTTCTTCACGACTTATTTGGATAACAGCATTAACTCTTTCATCTTTTTCAACTTGAAGTAAGTTAACAATTGGAATTCCTTTAGATTGACGTGAAAACTCTGGAATTTCATAACCTTTTAATCTATAAACTTTACCTTTATCAGTAAAGAACAAGATGTAATCGTGTGTTGATAAGTTAATCATGTGTTCAACAAAGTCTTCATCATTCGTAGACATTCCCTTAATTCCAACGCCACCTCTATTTTGTGACTTAAATGTATCAGATGTAGTTCTCTTAATATAACCTTTGTTAGTAAGCACAACTAAGATATTTTCTTCTGGTATTAAAGACTCATCTTCAATGTAATCAACCGCAGTCATATCAATTTTAGTTCTTCTTTCATCACCATATTTATTTTTTATTTCAGTCATTTCATCTTTAATGATACCTAACACCTTATTATTATCTGCTAAAATGCCACGTAAGCGTTCTATTTCTAGTTTTAAAGTATTTAGTTCTTCTTCAATCTTTTCACGTTCTAGACCTGTTAAACGACGTAATTTCATTTCTAAAATATTATCAGTTTGAGCTTCAGTTAATCCAAAACGTTCCATTAATTTAAGCTTTGCTTCACCATCAGCCTTAGACTCTTTAATAATCTTAATAACTTCATCGATATTATCAAATACAATTTGGTAACCTTCTAAGATATGTACTCTTTTTTCTGCTTTATCTAATTCAAATTGAGTTCTTCTAATAATAATTTCTTGTTGATAATCTACATATTTACTAATTATATCTTTCAAACCTAGTGTTCTTGGAACACCTTTATCAAGCATTAAGAAGATAATACCAAAAGTTGTTTGAAAAGCAGTATGTTTATACAAATTATTTAAAACTACTTGAGGATTTGCATCCTTCTTTAATGTAATAGTAATCTTAATACCATCTTTTAAATCAGTATGATAATCAGTAATACCTTCAAGTACTTTATTATGTACTAAATCCGCAACTTTTTGTTTTAAATCTAGTGTATTTACTCCGTATGGAACTTCTTCAATAACAATATAATGTCTTCCATTTTTTTCTTCAATTGTAGCTTTACTTCTAATAGTTATTGAACCTCTACCAGTTTCATACGCTTTTTTAATTCCAGAATTACCTAGAATAATACCACCAGTTGGAAAATCAGGGCCTTTAACATATTGCATTAATTCTTCCGTAGTAATTTCAGGATTATCAATATAAGCAATACATCCATCAATAACCTCACCTAAATTATGTGGTGGAATATTTGTTGCCATACCAACAGCAATACCCATTGTTCCATTAACTAAAATATTTGGAAATCTTGAAGGTAAAACTTCAGGTTCTTCAGTTGAATCATCATAATTTGGTACAAAATTAACCGTATTTTTGTTGATATCCCTTAAAAGCTCCATTGATATCTTTGCAAGTTTACTTTCAGTATAACGATAAGCAGCTGCTCTAGGATATTCAATATTACCAAAGTTACCATGTCCATCAACAAGTAAATAACGATAGTTAAAATCTTGAGCCATTCTTACCATAGCTTCATAAATTGATGAGTCTCCATGAGGGTGATATTTCCCCATAACATCCCCAACTATCGTCGCACTCTTACGATGTTTTTTATCTGGTGTTAAACCATTTTCTAACATATCATAAATAATTCTTCTATGAACTGGCTTTAAACCATCTCTTAAATCTGGTAAAGCTCTGGAAATAATAACACTCATTGAATATTCAATAAAAGAAGATTCAATTTCACTTACTATATTATTTTCTTCTAGTCTATCTCTACTATGATCCATAATAACCTCCTAAAAATCCAAATTCTTTGCATAAGTTGCATTTTCTTCAATAAACTTACGTCTAGGTTCAACTTCTTCACCCATTAATTTACTAAATGCTGCATCAGCACTAATAGCATCATCAACAGTTATTTTACGAAGAATTCTATGATTTATATCCATTGTAGTTTCATTTAATTCTTCAGCATCCATTTCCCCTAAACCTTTCATTCTTGCTATATCATATCTAACATTCTTTTCATTTAATGTTTTGATATATTCATCTCTTTCATCATCATTTAAAACATATTTAATAGTTTGTCCATGTTTTATACAATATAATGGTGGTTGCGCAGCATAAACATAACCAGCTTCCACAATTGGTTTAAAGAACCGATAAAATAATGTTAATAACAAAACTCTAATATGAGATCCATCAACATCGGCATCACTCATAATAATAACTTTATGATATCTCATTTTACTTAAATCAAATTCTTGACCAATACCAGTACCGAAAGCTGTAATAATTGTTTTAATTTCATCATTACTTAAAGCTCTATCAAGTCTTGCTTTTTCAACATTTAATACTTTACCTTTCAAAGGAAGTATAGCTTGAGTCATACTATTTCTACCCTTAATCGCAGAACCACCTGCACTATCCCCTTCGACTAGGAATATTTCACAAACACTCGGGTCTTTTTCTTTACAATCTACAAGTTTTCCTCCAAAGTTTACGATATCTAAATCACTTTTTCTTCTAGTGGCTTCTCTTGCCTTCTTCGCAGCTATTCTACCACGAGATGCACTAATACATTTTTCCACAATAGTTCTAGCTTCATTAGGATTTTCCATTAAAAATCGTTCAAAACCTTGTGAAAATACATCACTAGCTATCTTTCTTACTTCACTATTACCTAACTTAGTTTTAGTTTGTCCTTCAAATTGAGGGTCTGGATGCTTACATGAAATAATCATTGTTAAACCTTCACGACAATCTTCCCCAATTAATGCAGCATCATTTTCTTTTAAAATCTTAGCATTTTTAGCATAATTGTTAATAACTTTAGTTAAAGCAACTTTAACACCATCTTCATGAGTTCCACCTTCATAAGTATTAATATTATTAGTAAATGAATAAATACTTGGTGAATAAGTTTCATTATATTGACAAGCAACTTCTATTTCGATTCCATTTTCTGCTCCATCCATATAAATTATATCATCATGTATCGGTGTCTTACTCTTATTAAGCATTTCAACATATTCAATAATACCACCGTTATAAAGGAATGTATCATGTTTTTCAGGCATTTCTCTTAAATCATATAAATTAATTCTAAGCCCTTTATTTAAGAAAGCAATTTCTTGTAATCTTTTATATAAAGTATCATAGTTATATACAGTTGTTTCCGTAAATATTTCTTCATCTGGTTTAAATCTAACTGTACTACCGGTTCTATCTACATCACAACTATCAATAACTTTTAAAGCTTCAACAGGATGTCCACCATTTTCAAATCTTTGGTAGTAGACATTTCCATCACGATAAATCTTAACTTCAAGCCATTTAGACAAAGCATTAACAACACTAGCCCCAACACCATGAAGACCTCCAGAAACTTTATATCCTTCACCACCAAATTTACCACCAGCATGAAGTACAGTAAAGATTGTTTCAACTGTTGATAATCCTGTCTTAGCATTTATACCAGTTGGAATACCTCTACCATCATCTCTTATTTCAATGATATCATCTTTATCAATTATAACCTCAATATCATCACAAAACCCAGCTAATGCTTCATCAACTGCATTATCCACAATTTCCCAAACTAAATGATGAAGACCTCTCTCACCAGTTGAACCAATATACATTCCTGGTCTTTTTCTAACAGCTTCTAAACCTTCCAAAACCTGTATATCACTATCAGTATAATGTGTTTCTTTCATTTTTTACTCCTCCTCTAATATACCATCATTAACCTTAAACTTTTTGGCATCTTTAATTACTTTTTTATTAATATTTTTTAAATCAGTTGTTGTCATAAATGTCTGTACATTTCTATCTAACATCCCTAACAAATTAGTAACTTTCTCTTTATCTAACTCACTAAACAAATCATCTAAAATAAGTATTGGATAAAATCCTTTAATCTCATTAATAACACTAATTTCAGCTAATTTAAAGGAAATAATTGCATTCTTTCTTTGACCTTCACTTCCCCATTCCTTTAAATTATTATTATCTAAAACAAATACTATATCATCATGATGTATACCTTCTAAAGTCTTACCAACACTTAATTCTTTTTGATAATTATCTTTATATCTTTTAATTAAATCATCTTCACTCTTATTTTTAAACGTTGATACATATCTTATTTTTAATGTTCCACTACCAAATATTTTCTCATAATTACTTGCAATATATTTATTTATATTATCCACAAATTTTTCCCTATATTTACAAATAATACTTCCATATTCAATCAATTTCTTAGTTAAAATATCTAAATAAGTATTTGTATAACTTCCATTAACATACATACCTCTAAGATAAAAGTTTCTTTGTT
This sequence comes from Firmicutes bacterium CAG:460, assembly GCA_000437355.1. GTDB lineage: Bacteria > Bacillota_I > Bacilli_A > RF39 > UBA660 > Onthocola_B. The sequence goes on along the minus strand of FR899774.1, from coordinate 139,399 downwards.
TCAAAATTCTTTGATAATTTGTTAAAATAACTAAATATTCTTTATAAATCTGACTTATTTCAATATTAAGCATTTTTCTTCTTTCACTAGGGGCTTCGTCAATTAACCTTGTATCACTTGGATTAAATAAAATAACATTAATTCTTGATACATAATCACTTACTTTATCTTGCTTTTCTCCATTAATAGTAACAACCTTACCATCATTACTTATTTCTACCCCAAAAGTATTTTCATCACCATTTTTTAAGACATTTCCTTTAATCTTAGCTTTAATTTTTCCTTTCTTAATCATGACTTTATCATTATTTATTCTAAATGATTTAGTTAGTGCCAGAGTATAAATTGCCTCAATTATATTAGTTTTTCCACTTCCATTTAAACCATATATAATATTTAAGTCACCAAAAGAGATATTTAATGTTTCATAGTTACGAAAATTCATTAAACTTAAACTATCAATTTTCATTAATTTACCCCCTTTAGTGCCCTACATTAAAAATACAAGGCATTTTGGTATACCTATACACATATTAATTATATCACAAAATTAACCCTAATAAAAGAAAAATCGTATATTTTTTCAAAATATTATCTTGTTGTATAAACTAACCACAATCTACTACATTTAAGCATTTGATTATTAAATATTGTATAACTAACACTTATATATTTTTTTAGTTCATTTTTAAAACTTACCAGAACTCCATTACTAGTTTTTTCAAAATATTTAACACTATTAAAATTAATCCACCACCAACAATTACCTTTTTTAAGAGGAAAAAACACAATATTATTTCTTTCACTAACTATAACTGGTAATTTATAATAACTTCCTATTATATTTTTACTTCCTTTAATTCTTCCATTTAATGAACTTCCATAATAAATACAACTTTCATCTAAAATAGTATTTATTACATCTCCATCAAATACATAATCAGCATCAGCTTCCATAACTAAAGTATTACTTCCATCAAACTCCATAAAAAGGGTATTATTACTAATTTTAAACATAATATCCTCCTTTCTTAGTTGGTTATAATACCACATCAAAGTAAAAAAATTTGTCGAAAAAAAACGAACAAGTGCAATTTTGTTCATTTTCTTCATAATTAATATGTTTTTATAGGTAAAATAAGCTCTGTCAACGTTTCATCTTCAACTGGTTTTATCAAAATTGGCTTATCATCAGTATTAAGAAGTAACAAAATATTTTCTTCTTTAATAACTTTTAGAGCATCCATCATAAATTTACTTGAGAATGATATTTCAATCTTTTCTTTATTATTACAATCAATATGTAATTTTTCTTCAGCATTACCAAGTTCATTACTTGTTGATGTTATAACCATATCTTTATCTTGAATATGCATCTTTATAATATTTTTTTCTTTATTTTGAGCAAGTAATGACGCTCTATCAACAGCATCATAAAATTCCTTCATATTTAAATTAATTATATAAGCAAAATCTTTTGGAATAAAATGACTAGTTTCTGGATAAGTACCACTTAATAAATTACTTTGAACATAAATATTTTTATAAACAAATAATATTTTGTTAGTAAATACATAGATTTCCACATTATCTTCATCTGCAATAATCTTTTCAAGTTCTGTAATACTTCTACCAGGAATAACAATATTAACTTGTTTTCCACATGGTACATCTAATTTAATATTCTTTTTAGATAATCTATAAGAATCTGTACAAATACATTCTAATATATCACCATTTATTTTAAAATTAATACCAGTAAGAAGTGGTCTTACTTCTTGTGTTGATAACGCATAAGAAGTTTGATTAATTAATTCTCTTAATTTTTCAGAATTAATATTTATTACATCATTACTTTTATCTATTAAAATATTTGGATAATCACATGGATTATAACAATTTAATCTATATTGATTATTCGGAGTGCTTATTTTAATCTTTAAATTATCTTCAACTTCAAAATCAATTACATCACTAGGCATCTTTCTAATCATATCAATAAAATACTTACTTTGAATAATAATTCTTCCACTACCCTCAATCATTTTAATATCATTATTAGGAATTAATACTTTAATAGTAAGCTCTGAATCACTAGCAAGTAATTCCATACCCTTTTCATTTACATCGAACACAATCCCATTAAGTACAGGAATTGTTGTTCTTTGACTTAAAGCTTTAGTAACATTATTTAATGCTTCCAAAATTACATTTTTTTCAATTGTCCATTTCATATTTTACATCCTTCTTTCTTTATGTTTATTTATTATTATTTATTAATAGCGTTAATAACGTGGATAACTAATTAACATTCTTTTATTTCCTAGAAAAATCTTAATTTTTTACCCCCATTTTATCAACATTATTGTAACTTCATTTTTATTTCTTTTAATATGTTATTTAAATTTGGATTAGTTTCTAACTCTTCTTTAATCTTATCAATTGCTGTAGATACTGTAGAATGGTCTCTTCCACCGAATTCTAGTCCAATTTTCTGTAAATTTTCATCTGTTTCAACTCTACATAAGTACATTGCAATATGCCTTGGTTTAACTACTGTATTTGTTCTTCTCTTACTTTTTAAGTCATCTACCGATATTTTAAAGTATTCTGCCACAGCATTTTGTATTGAACCTATTGAATTGTTGATAAATATGTTAGTATTAACATAATCATTCAAAGCTTCATTAGCAAAATCCAAAGTAATTCTATCAGGAACCATCATTGCAGTGTAAGCTAGCAACCTGTTTATAGTTCCTTCAATGTGTCTAACATCATTAACACATGAATTAGCAATATATTCTATAACATCTTCATTTAATTTATTTTCAATACTTGTATTTTTAATTTTTGACCTTATAATATCACATCTTAAGTTGAAATCTGGTGGATAAATATCAACAGGAAGTCCCCACATAAATCTACTTCTAAGACGTTCCTCAATCTTTTTCAAATCATCTGGGCTCTTATCACTACTAATAATTATCTGTTTATTAGCTTGATGAAGTGCATTAAATGTATGGAAGAACTCTTGTTGAGTTTTCTCAGCTTCTACTAGAAACTGAATATCATCTATTATTAATACATCAACACTTCGATATTTATCTTTAAAATCATTTGCATAACCCATTTTATTATTACTTGTAGCAATTCCAGTAAATTCATCTCTAAATTCATTACTTGTCGTATATAATACTTTTAACTTAGAATGGTCTTTAATATAATTACCTATTGCTTGCATCAAATGTGTCTTCCCTATTCCACTTCTTCCATAAATAAATAATGGATTATGAATAGTCCCCGGTGCTTCTGCAACAGCTCTCGCCGCCACAAATGCTAATCTATTTGAATTACCAACAACATAATTATCAAAAGTAAATTTTGGATTTAAATTAGTATTCCATGCAATTTCTTTATCCACAGCATCTTCAGGTACAACTGGTTCCACAAAAGTTTCCACTTCATCTTCCGTTATAAAATTAAATGTATAATAAATACCAGTTATTGAAAAGAAAGAATTAGCGATAATTTCTTTATAAGTACCTCCAAGCATTTGTTTATGCACGTTAAGAGGAACCTTTATTGTAACAACATTGTTAACAATAGAAAGAAGCTCTAATTTTGAAAACCAAATACTATAAGCCGAAGGAGTTACTTGATTTTGCATCTCTTCTAAAAAACGTGTAAAAATTTCATCAGTTTTCAAAACCTCACCCCGCTAACTAAATTTCATAACTAAATTTTAACCTATTTTTACAAAAAATAAAAGAGTAAATTTGCAATTTTGATAACTTTTTTTTTATCCACAAAATTATTCACCTAAAAAATCCCTAATATATGCTACTTAAAACGACTTATCAACACTATCAACAAATTTTTGTTAACAATGAACTTATCCCCATTATATCAACAAACTCTATTTTGATAAAATGTTGTTAATTTCGTGGATAATTTTTATTAGTTATCAACATTTTATCCACAATCCACAAAAATAGCTAGTTATTAACAAAAATTTGTGTTATAATCATAATGATGTAAAATGGAAAAAGTAGCAATATTAAATGATATCCACGGAAATCTATATTTATTAAATAAAGCCTTAGAATATTTAAAAGATAAAAATATATCTAAATTTTTAGTCTGCGGAGATTTTTTAACTGATGGACCTGATGATAACAAGATAATTGATACTCTAAAATCCCTAAATGCTGAAATAATTCTAGGAAACCGTGAAGAAGCTATTTTAAAACTAACTCCAAAAAGTGCAGAATTAACAGAAAAATTTGATTCATTTTATTACACTTATCACTCTTTAACTAAAAAAAACCTAGAATATTTAAAAACACTACCTACTACAAAAACCATCACTATTGCTAATAAAAAAATATGTATGTCACATGGAAGTCCATATAAAACCAGAGAAATTGTTACCAAATCATCCCTAAATCTTTTTAATAAACTTATCAACGATTTTAATGCAGACATTTACCTTTTTGCACACACCCATCGTAATTTTGAATTAGAATATCGTCATCATTTATTTATAAACTCCGGCGCTATAAGTATGTTCATGGGTAAACCTAAAGTCACAACATTTGGTATTTTAACGATTAATGAAGATATAACAATTTATGAACAAGTAATTTTAGAATATGATTTTTATGAAGTAAAAAAATATTACACAACAAGTAATTTCTATTTAAGACATCCTGAATGGTGCAACATTATATTATATATACTAAAAGATGGTATTGAATATAATACAAAATTTTCTAAAATGTACGACTACAACAAAAGTTTAAAAACAAACTATTATAAATTTACATTTATCTATAATCTACCTAAAATAGTTGATTAATTTTGAAAATATGTTAAAATATTTCTTAATTTGAGAGGAAGTATTATTATGGCAAGTATTTTTGAAGCAAAATCTAATTTAAAACAACTATTACTCCAAAACAAAGATAAATTAACAAATGAAGTTTATGAGTACTTATTATCTTTAATAGAACTAGAATTTGCAGTAACAAAAGATTATTTAAGTAAAAGTGGAAAAGAACAAATAATTAACACCGATATTTATTACCAAGTGGCCCTTTATAACATTTATCATATTATAGATAGAATTTTAAGTGGCTTAGATACAGTAAAATTTGTAAGTTATGATAGAAACCAACATTATGATAGATTTGAAATGCAAGGCTTATATCAATCTAGAGAATATGAATTATGTCGTTTAATAAGAATTTTATATAATTTTAATGATTGGAAAAATATTTCTATTATAAATGACTATTATTTATCTTATGAAGGAGATGTTTCATCAAAAACTGCTCGAGATTTTGCTAAAAAACAAGCATTATCCAGTGAATTACACAACAAATTACTAACAGAATTTGCTTTAGAAGATATTCAATATAATAATGTATCACCAAAACAAATTACAACTAAAAAAAGTATTTTAGTAGAAACAAAATTAGTAAGAACTATTCCTAAAATAACATTTATGCATGAATTACATCAAGAAATTTACCCAAAAAAGTAAGAAATTTGACATTTATAAGTATATAAATAGCAATTTTCCTTGACTTATCATTAATTTTAATATTATAATAATAACGCTATTAAAGAAAAGGAGAAATTATATTATGAAAAGAACATATCAACCAAATAAAAGAAAAGCAGCAAAGAAACATGGATTTTTTGCTCGTAAAGAAACTGATATTTTAAAGAATCGTCGTAGAAAAGGACGCAAAGTTTTATGTAAGTAAAAAACCACTTTAATGTGGTTTTTTTTCCTAGAAACTATTATGAAAAGATATGAAATGGTAAAATCTCATGAAGAATTTAATGAGATTATAAATAAAGGATACAAACAAAAAGGAAAATATGTACTAATATTTTCTAAAGAAAAAGAATATCCTAAACCTAACTTTGGTATTGCCGTAGGAAAAAAGCTTGGTAATGCTGTAGTTAGAAACAAATTTAAACGACAATTTCGAAATATTGTAGATAATAACAAATTTCTCTTTAAAAATAATCATAATTATATTATAATGATTAAAAGGGAAGCAAATAATGCTTCATTTAGTGATTTAGAAAAAGATTTAATAAATACACTAAGAAAGGAAATACATGAAAAATAAAATAATGGCAATAATACTTGTATGTGTCCTTCTTCTTACTAGTGGTTGTGGAGATAACAAGTATATAAAAGATAAAGATAACAAAATAGTAACATATGAAGCAACTGGTCAAATGCTTGAAAAAGATATTGTATGTTTACCAGAAAAAGATGGAGAATTATATAACCTTTATAAAGAATATAAAGACCAACTTAATGTTGATTTTGAAGATTTACCAGCATGTACTGATTTTAAAGTTAATTCAAATGAATCATCAGGATTGTGGGAATTCTTATTTGTAAAACCTTTAGCATTCTTAATTCTTGCTTTAGGAAAACTTGTTGGTAACTTTGGTATTTCTTTAATACTTATTGGTTTAGCTATCAGACTTATTCTTTTACCATTTACAATTAAAAGTACTAAGCAAACAATGAATATGAAAAAAGCTCAACCTGAAATAGAAAAGATTGAAAGAAAATATCGTAATAGAACAGATAATGAGTCATTAATGGCTAAAAGTCAAGAAACAATGATGGTTTATAAAAAATATAAAGTAAATCCAATGATTGGTTGCTTAATGGCGTTCATTCAATTACCATTATTCTTTGCATTCTTACAAGCAATTTATAGAACACCAGCCATTTATGAAGAAACATTATTAACATTTAATTTAGGTATGACCCCACTTGTGGGAATTAAAACAGGTAATTATCTATATTTATTACTTTTAGTTTTAATCGCCGTATCAACATATTTCTCATTTAAACAAACAATGTCACAAACAGGAAGTGCAGCACCTGAAGCAGCAAAACAAATGAAAACAATGTTATATGTAATGCTTGTTGTAATAACTTATGCATCACTTACACTTCCAACAGCATTAGCATTCTACTGGATTGTAACATATGCATTCATCGCAGTACAAAATATTATTATTAATAAAGTTAATAACAAAGACTTAACTAATAAAAAGAAAAATGATAAAATAAAAGATAAATTAGTTAAGAAAGAAGGTATGAAGTATGGAAAAGATAATTAAAGAGGGAAAAAGTATTGAAGCAGCACTAAGTGCTTTAATGGAAGAAAATAATCTTTCAAAAGAAGAATTCCTTTACACAAGCACAGTTAAAAAAGGTAAGTTATTTCAAGGAACTATCTATGAAGTAACAGCCTATTTAAAGACTGATATCAACAATGAAATTAAAGAATTCTTAAGAAAAGTTGTAGAAAACATGGGACTTGAAGTAACAATGGAACTTACTAATAAAGATGACAGAGTTACAATAAGAATGTTTTCTAATAAAGACTATATCTTAATTGGTAAAGAAGGTGCAACCCTAAAAGCTTTAGAAACGTTAGCAAAACAATATATTCAAAATACAACAGGAATATATTATAAATTTAATTTAGATGTTTCAAATTATAAAGAAAAGAACATTAAAAGACTAGAATGGTTAGCAAAAAAAACAGCTAAAGAAGTAGCCTCTACAAATGTTCCAGTTGCTTTAGATAACATGACTTCTTATGAAAGAAGAATAGTTCACAGTGCCTTAACTGATTTTAAAGGTGTAAAAACCGAAAGTGAAGGCGAAGAACCAAACAGACATATCGTAATTAAACCGCTATAACAGCGGTTTTTAAATACTATAATTCTGGAAAAAAAAGTAAAAAACGAACTAAATTACGTGGAATTTTGTGTAAAATAAGTCAAAAAAAAGAGGAAAAATGTGTAAAATATCTTGAAATAACTGGAATTTTGTGATAAATTAATAATGAGGTGAATAAAAATGCCAAGATTAAAGCGAAAAATTGACCAATTTTTAATAGATTGGAAAAACTCAGATTTTAAAATGCCACTTATAGTAAAAGGTGCTAGACAAATAGGAAAAACAGATGCAATAGAAAATTTTGCGAAAAATAATTATAAAAACTTTATTGAAATAAATTTTGCAATACATAAAGAATATAAAAGCATATTTGACAGTGGCTTTGGAGTAGATGAAATAATTAAAAATATATCATTAATTAATAATGAGCTTGTTTTTGAACCTGGCGAAACATTAATATTTTTCGATGAAATTCAAGATTGTATTAATTGTGCAACATCATTAAAGTCGTTTAATATTGATAAAAGGTTTGATGTAATATGTTCTGGTTCAATGATGGGCATTAATTATAATGAAATTGAGTCAAATAGTGTAGGTAATAAACAGGATTACATTATGTATTCAATGGATTTTGAAGAATTTTTATGGGCTAAAGGTTATAAAGAAAGTCAAATAGAGGACCTTTATGTATGTATGAAAAATTGTACACCTTTATCAAGTACAGAAATGAATGTGATGATGGAATTATTTAAAGAATATATGTTAGTTGGTGGTATGCCAGCCATTGTATCTAAATTTGTAGAGGAAAAAAACTTTAGTGGCATCCTAGATATGCAAAAACAAATATTACTTGACTATGAAGAGGATATAGCAAAATATGCTCAAGGTTTAGATAAAGCAAGAGTTTTAAATGCATATAGAAAGATAGCTGCATTTTTAGGAAATGAAAACAAGAAATTTCAAATTTCAAAAATAACTGAAGGTGCTAGAAATCGTGAATATCGAGGTGTATCAGATTGGTTGTCTGATGCTGGAATAGTGAATATATCATATTGCATGGAGGTCTGTGAACTACCTTTAAAAGGAAATTATAATCCAGAAAATTATAGATTATATTTCTCAGATACTGGATTATTAATTGCATCATTAGATGATGAAGCTCAAGAAGATTTAAGAAAAAATAATAATTTTAATACTTATAAAGGTGCAATATATGAAAATATTATTGGGGAAATGCTAGTTAAAGAAGGATACAGGTTGTATTTTTATAAAAATGAAAAAGGCACAATAGAAATGGATTTCTTTATTAGAGATAAAAATTCATTAATTCCAGTTGAAGTTAAAGCAAATGATAATGCAACTGTTTCATTGAACAACTTGATAAATAGCGAAAAGTACAAAGATATAAAATATGGTATTAAGTTATGTAGTAAAAACATTGGTTTTAATGGTAAATTTTACACATTTCCATATTTTTTAACATTCTTACTAAAAAGATACATATCTGAGACAAAACTATAAAAGTAGTTAAAATAAAAACTACTTTTTTTAAGAAATTTTGTGTAAAATTAAGTGTAAAAACCATGGAAAAATGTGTGAAAATGCGAAAGAAAAAGCAGGAATTTGGTGCAACCATCCCATAAATCCTACAAAAAAAGAACCATACTTGGTTCTAAGATTATTCTTTATCAAAATAGATATAACATTTATCAGAAACATTTCCTGAAAAAACCACTTTTTTATTTACATCATCCCAAGAAAGTTCTCCGCCATTTTCACATTTCGATAACTCACTATTAAATTTATAACCACTAGTTGGGTAAGTATCAGAACTAGATGTTTCATAAATTCCAGAACCAACTTCAGTTTCAAGTAATAAACCTAAAGTATCATACTTATCATTATTTATATTACTATCTAATTTTTTATTACCATTAATATAAATAGAAATACCCAAAACAGCAACAAAAATTATACTTACATATAGTAACTTTTTCATAGTAACCTCCATATTCTAGCTAAATTATAAAGTATTATTTCAAAATAATCAATAATCTCTTAGTTTCATAAGTAAAGAAAATGTCTATAACCATAATAAATTATTGCCTGTATAAATTTATTTTATAAAGAATATAATATATACTTATTTTTAGTATAAATTAATATTATAAAATTAATTTGTGAAAGGAATAAGTAACATGGAAAATCTAAGAAAAATTAGAGAAAAAAGACATAAGAACCAATTGAATGTAGCTTTAGAAGTTGGAGTAACTCAAGAATCAATAAGTATGTATGAGTCTGGAGTTGGTTATCCAAGTGCAACAGTATTAATAAAATTAGCAAAATATTTAGAAACTTCAACAGACTATTTGCTGGGTTTAACAGATGATGATACCCCAATAAAATATATTACAAAAAACCTAAGTGAAAAAGAAATAGCACTATTAGAAAAATTTACTTATTTAGCTACTGAAGACCAACTTAGATTAATTGGTTATGCTGACTCTTTAAATGCTAAAGTTACAAACTAAAACAAGTTCATGTATTATTTTGAACTTGTTTTTTCTATGTCCATAATAGATTTAGGATAAGGTTTTCTCTCATCAGTAAGATATAATAAATAATCAATTGAGGTATTATAAAACTTAGCTAATTTTTTTAACACATCAGTTGGTATATCATTAGTTTCAACTTCATATTTAGAGTAACCAGTCTGTGTTATTCCTAGTATTTTAGCTATATCTTTCTGTATTATATCTTTATCTTCACGTAATTCTTTAAGTCTATTCATATTTTCACCTACAACAAAAAGATATCATATTCCAAAATGGCTTATTGACATTTAAGCCATTTTGGCTTAAAATAATATTATATTATTAAGTAAGGATGTGATATAGTGAGAAAAAAATTAGCGATAGTAGCATCTGTATTTATCGCATGCACAATAACAATAAATGTAATTTCTAATAATGAGAAAATTGAATTTCAAGATGAGAACAATCTAGTTGTTAGAAAAAAGAAAAATTTATTATCATATTATTTAGAAAATGATAGTGGAGATTATATTATGTCTTCTGGAGAAAATTGGCCAACAACTGGATATCTTTTTAATGCAACATTATCAAAATGTGAAAATGGTGGAGAACTAAGTTGGGATGATACAAGAAAAGTTATTTTAATGACAGGAAATATGTCAGATAAATGCTATATTTATTTTGATAAATTAATTTTACCAACGATAATCGCATCCGTAACAGAAGTAACAGATAGTACAATAACGATAAATTCTACATCTAAAAAGGGAACATTTGATGTAAATAAATATTATTATTCTAAAGATAATGGAACAACATTTACAGAAAGTAACAGTAATACTTATACATTTAGTAGTCTTGATGATAGCACAACGTATAATATTGTAGTTTATGTTGATGATACAAAAGGCAATAAATCATCTAATTATACATTAAGTAGTACAACTAAAGCATCAAAACCTGTTATTAACTCTATTACAGTTGTAAGTGCAGACTGGAGGGTTATAAAATTAAATATTCAATATACAAGCAAAAATGAGATCAGTACTTCTTATATTAAAGCAAAAAAAACTAATCCAAGTAAAGAAGGAGAATATTTTGAACAACAATCAAGATCTTTAAATGAATTTACATATTATATACCGACGGATGATAGACTTTTTTGTAATGGAGGAGAATTTAATTTTACAGTGTATATAATTGATAATGAGGGAAATAAATCTGAAACATATACAACCGAAACTGTAACTGTATCTTGTTTTACAGCTGGTACAAAAATATTTACTAAAAATGGTTATAAAAATATTGAAGACATTAGAGTTAATGACATTGTATACTCATACAATGAAACAACAAATAAAGTTGAATTAAACAAAGTTACAAAAACATTTATTCATGAAGATATTGAAATTTATAATTTATATTTAAATAATGAAATAATTAGAGTTACACCATATCATAGATTTTATGTATTAAGAAATAACAACTACGAATGGATAGCTGTTAAAGATTTGAAATTAACTGACAAATTATTAGATAGTAATAATGAACTTATAAACATAAATAAAATTGAATATATGAAAGAAAATAATATTGTTTATAATTTTGAGGTAGCAAATAACCATACTTATTATGTATCAGAAAGTAATATATTAGTTCATAATGTAAAAGGATGTTGATAATATTTTATATGATAAAACATTTTTATCAAAATCCATTTATATCCAACGATTTAAATAGAATTACAAATTACAAAATAATAATCTTGTGGCTACATAAAATGTTTATATTTATTAAAAAGTATGTTATAATACTTCCGAATGAAAGGAAGTATTTTTTATGGAAGATACAATCTGTGCAATATCAACTTCAATGGGTATCGGAGCAATATCTATTGTGCGTTTAACTGGTCCTGAAGCTATCAACATTGTAGATAGTATTTTTGACCATGATTTAAAAAATGCTTCTAGCCACACAATTCATTATGGACATATTAAATATAATGAAGAAGTAATTGATGAAGTATTAGTAATGTTAATGCGTGGACCAAAGACTTATACAACTGAAGATACAATTGAAATAAATTGTCATGGAGGAATAAATACCACTAAAAAAATAATGGAAGTCTTACTTGCATCTGGATGTAGATTAGCAGAACCTGGAGAATTTACAAAAAGAGCATATTTAAATGGTAGAATAAATCTTTTAGAAGCAGAAAGTGTTAATGATTTAATTGTTGCCAAAACAGATGCTGCTAGAACTTTAGCAATAAATAATGTTGATGGAAAGCTTAGTAAACAAATAAGCACTTTAAGGGATAAAATCGCTAAAATACTTGCTAATATTGAAGTAAATATTGATTATCCAGAATATACTGATGAACTACAAGTAACAGAAGATTTAATGCATGGATATTTAAATGAAATTAAAGAAGAATTAGATAGTTTAGTTAGTGGTTCTAAAAATGGCAGGCTTATTAAAAATGGTGTAAATATAGCTATAATAGGTAAACCAAATGTAGGTAAAAGTAGTATTTTAAATAGTTTACTTGATGAAGAAAAAGCCATTGTTACAAATATTCCAGGAACAACTAGAGACATAGTTGAAGGAACAATTACCCTAAATGGGGTAGCAATTAATTTTATAGATACAGCAGGAATTCGTGAAACTGAAGATATTGTTGAAAAAATCGGTGTAGATAAAAGTAAAAAAACTGCTGATGCATCTGATTTAATTTTACTTGTTTTAAATAATAACGAAGCTTTAAGTGAAGAAGAACAACAAATGCTTGATAAATATAATAGTGATAAACTAATTATCTTTGTAAATAAAATGGATTTAGAAACAAAATTAGTATTATCAACTAATTTACAAGATGTAATTTATGGAAATACCATAGATATAAATGGTTTAGATAAATTAAAAGAAAGAATAATTACTAAATTAAATTTAGATAATATTGTAAATAAAGATATGAGTTATCTATGTAATCTAAGAGAAATAGATTTAATAAATAAAGCTCATGAAGCTTTATTAAGTGCCCAAAGTAACTTAGATAATGGTTATTCTGTTGATATGATAGAAATAGATTTAAAAAGTGCCTGGGAGTATCTAGGACAAATTATTGGGGACAGTTATGATAATGAACTAATTGACAAAATATTTAGTAATTTTTGTCTAGGAAAGTAGGTGAAAAATATATGTATGATGTTATAGTAGTAGGAGGAGGACACGCAGGAATTGAAGCAAGTCATATCGCTGCTAAAATTGGTAAAAAAACTTTACTTATAACAGGAAATATCAAAAATATCGGGGACATGCCATGTAATCCATCAATCGGAGGTACTGCCAAAGGAATAATTGTCCGTGAAGTTGATGCTCTCGGTGGTTTAATGGGACATATTGCAGATATTTCACACATTCAAATAAAAATGCTTAATAATTCTAAAGGGCCTGCTGTAAGAAGTCTACGTGCCCAAGCAGATAAAATTACATATCCTAAAAACATGCAAGAATATTTAATGAAAATGCCTAATTTAGAAATAAAAGAAGCTTTAGTTGAAGATTTAATAGTTGAAGATAACGTAGTAAAAGGAGTTATTACTGAAAATAACGAAAAAATATTTGGTAAAACAGTTATTTTAACAACTGGTACTTATTTACGTGGAAATATTTTAGTTGGTAGTAAAAATACTCCCGGAGGACCTCATGGAGAAAGAAGAAGTAACTATTTATCAACAAAATTAAATGAATATGGTTTAAAAATAATTAGATTAAAAACAGGAACACCACAAAGAATAAAGAAAAGTTCTATAGATTTTTCTGTTATGAGTGAAGAACATGGTGATAACACTTATTGGACTTTTTCAAATGACTTCGCTCCTTCATACAAACTTGAAGACCAAAAATCATGTTATTTATTATACACAAATGAATTAACTCATCAAATTATCAGAGATAATCTTGATAAATCTGCAATGTATGGTGGTTATGCAACTGGAGTAGGACCTAGATATTGCCCATCAATTGAAGATAAAATAGTAAGATTTGCAGATAAAGAAAGACATCAACTATTTTTAGAACCAGAAAGTCTTTACTATGATGATTGGTATTTACAAGGTTTTTCCACAAGTATGCCAGAAGATGTTCAAGAAAAAATGGTTCATAGCTTACATGGGTTAGAAAATGCCGAAATAACAAAATATGCTTATGCTATAGAATATGATGCCATTGACCCATTACAAATAAAGCCATCACTAGAAAATAAAGTATTAGAAAATTTATTTACTGCAGGTCAAATCAATGGTACAAGTGGTTATGAAGAAGCTGCTGGCCAAGGGATAATCGCCGGTATAAATGCCTCATTAAAAGTAGACAATAAAGAAGCTTTAATCCTAAAAAGAAGTGATGCTTACATCGGTGTTTTAATTGATGACTTAGTAACAAAAGGAACAATAGAACCTTATCGTATGTTAACTTCTCGTGCAGAATTTCGCCTTATTTTAAGACATGATAATGCTGATTTAAGACTTCGCCACTATGCCCATGATATTGGAACAATTACTGAAGAACAATATGCAAGATTGCTAGATAAAGAAGAAAAAATACAAGAATTAACTAAGTATTTACAAGAAAATACCCTTCATATAACCAGTGAAGTAACAAAAATATTTAATGAAAATAACATAAATGTACCTTTGACAGGTTTAAATTATTATGATTTATTAAAAAGACCAGAAATAAATCTAGAATTTATTGAAAACTTTATAACTTTAGATTATCCTACTGAAGTAAAAGAACAAGTAGAAATAAAAGCTAAATACGATGGTTATATTAAAAAAGCCTATAAAGAAGTTGAAAAATTAGCAAAATTAGAAGAAAAACAAATACCTGAAGATATTGATTATCAAAAAGTTACCAACTTAGCTAGTGAAGCACGCCAAAAGTTAGAAAAAATAAGACCAAAAACACTTGCTCAAGCATCACGTATCAGTGGAGTAAACCCAGTTGATATCTCAGTTTTAACAATTTATTTAAAAAAGGAATATGGCAAAAATGACAATTAATGAATTTATTGAAGAAGTAAAATCTTTAGGTTTAAATCCTACGAAAGAAATATTGGAAAAATTAGATATTTATGCTAAGTTTTTACAAGAATATAATGAACATACTAATCTTACAGCGATAACTAAATTAGAAGATATTTATTTAAAACATTTTTATGATAGTTTAACACTAACCAAAGTAATTGATTTAAAGACTTGTAAAAATCTTCTTGATTTTGGTACTGGAGCAGGCTTTCCAGGAATGGTTTTAAAGATATTTTTCCCAGAATTAAAGGTAACTTTGTTAGATAGTAATAATAAAAAGATAAAGTTCCTAACAGAATTACAAGAAAAAATTTGTGTTGATAACCTTGAACTTATCAACACAAGAGTAGAAAATATAAGAAAAGAAAGATTAAATTCTTATGATGTCATAACAGCTAGAGCAGTAGCTAACATGCCTGTTTTAACAGAACTTGCTTTGCCCCTTATAAAAAATGGTGGATATTTCATTGCTTTAAAAGGTGGTAATAAAGAAGAAATTGCAAAAAGCCTGCCTGCAATTACTAAGTCTCATGGAGAAGTTAAAGAAATTAAAACTTTTTCTTTACCAAATGAAGGTGGAGCAAGAAATATTGTTAAGATAAAAAAAATAAATGATACATTACCTAGTGAATTAAGGCCTTATGAAAAAATTATTAAAAAGCCCCTTGCAAAAATCTAAGAAATAATGTATCATTATAGATGATAAAGGGTTGATTTAAGTGAATAATACACAAATGGAAAAAACAATATTACAAGTTCCTATCGAGGACATAATTCCTAACCGTTTTCAACCACGGTTATCTTTTGATGATGCATCGCTTTCAGATTTAGCATCTTCTATTAAACAACATGGTATTATTCAACCACTAGTTTTAAGAAGAAAAAATGATAAATATGAAATAATTGCTGGTGAAAGAAGATATAAAGCAGCCAAACTTGCTGGACTTGCTTCAGTACCTGCAGTAATCTCTAATCTTGATGATAATACATCAGCTGAAGTAGCAATTGTTGAAAATATTCAAAGAAAGGATTTAACAGCTATTGAAGAAGCACGTTCTTACCAAGCACTTCTTGATAAAGGTTACATGACCCAAGAAGAATTAGCAAGAAAAATGGGCTTATCTCAATCAGCAATTTCTAATAAATTAAGGTTATTAACACTAGATGAAGCAGTTCAAGAAGCAATTCTGGCAGAAAAAATATCAGAAAGACATGCTAGAACTTTACTAAAAGTTCCATCACATGAAAAACAAAAAGAATTATTAAATAAAATAATAAATGAAAGATTAACAGTAAAACAGCTTGAAGATGAAATAAAAAACATTGATACATTACCTCCAGTTGAAACTCCAGTTAATGTTGAGACTCACGAAGAACCAAAAAAAGAAAATCTAACAAGTATTGAAGACTTATTTTCAAGTGCTTTAGAAAGTGAAGATATCGTACCACATGAAGAACCTGAAAAATTAATTGATACAACACCAATTACCCCAGATGCATTCTTCTCAAATCCTGAAAAAATGCCAAACAAATTCTTTAATTTTCTTGAAGATACGGCAGCAAACTTAGACACAACAGAAGTTACCCCAACATTTGAAATACCAAAACAAGAAAGTGTTGTACCTGAAAATCAAACTGAAGAAATTGAAATGCTAGATTTTCCAGAAACTCCAACAAATAATGAAAACAATGATTATCTAAATTATGTTATAAAAACAATCCGTGACCTAAATTTAGATAGCAACAAGGTTAAACTAGAAGAAATGAGTTTACCAAACGAATATCATATAAATATAATAATTAAAAAAGATGATAACTAATCATCTTTTTCTATGAAATTTTTTAAATTAAAATTATATAAAATAACTTCTTTACCATCAATATTAACTACTGTATCTTCTTCATTTATTTTATAATCCATATTACCTAAATCAATTTTAAAAACTATTTCATACTGAGGCATTACTTGCATTCCTCCAGCTTTCATAGCATTATCTTTCTCAGTATCATAAAATACTAAAACATTTTTATTGGTTAACAAAATATTAACAAGTATATTTCTATTAGCAAATTTAATATTAACGTTTTCTGTTTCATTTAACACATGTTCTTCATTTTCTTTAAAAGGATAATTATACATCTTTATCACCTAAAACAATTATATTATAAAATATTAAAAATATCTAGTCTTTTTCTTTTTCTTCACTCATAACATATTGTTCATTAGTAACACCGGGTTCACTACCTTTAACATAATAGTATAGAGTAGCTTTATTTTGATTATTAGTAACTTTACCAGTTACAGCATCTAAAGGAATTGCCACAACATTTTTCGGAGTATCATACCAATTATCTCCGATATTTTCTAGGGAAGCTTCAATTGTACTAGCCCATATTTTCTTAGCGCTATTTCTAACATTACCATCCACATTTTTATTATCATCATAACCCATCCACATCATCATCATTCTATCAGGATTATAACCAACAATCCAATAATCAGTATTAGTAGACCCAGTTTTTAATGCATATTTATGTGTTAAATTTGCAGCAATATTTAAAGCTGTCGGCGTTGTATAATCAACATAAGCTTCATTAGTAGTGGACCTCATCATTTCATTTAATATATAAGTATAGTTTGGATTAATAACTAAACTATTTTCAGTTTCATGTTGATATAACAAATTACCATCTAAATCTTCAATTCTTTCTATAAAATATATGTTCTTCTTATATCCGCCGGATGCAAATGTTGTATAACCAGTTGCATAATCTAATATATTTATTTCACTAGTACCTAAAGGAAGAGATGCAACTTCATCTAAATTTGCTTCAATACCAGTTCTTTTAGCAACATCAATCATTTTATCTACACCTAAAAACAAATTAGTTTTAACAGCATAAATATTATCAGATAAAGCTAATGCTGCAGCCATAGTTATTTCTTTATTTGCATAGATATTTCCAGCATTCTGTGGAGCATAAGTTTTCCCATTTGATAAATTAAATGTTGTTTCTTCACTTCTAAAACTACTTGACATGGTCATATTATTTTCTAAAGCAGCATAGTACAAAAACGGTTTCATAGTTGACCCAACCTGTCTTTTACTTTTTAAAGCTCTATTATACTGACTTTTAGCATAATTCATACCACCAGTTAAAGCTTTAACAGCACCACTCTTGGGGTCAACAATAACACTTGCTACTTGTAAATCATCATCAACTTTATTATTTAAAATATTTTCTTCCATATTAGTTTGTTCTTCTAAATCGAGTGTAGTATATATTTTTAAACCACCAGCATTTACTAATGAAGCTGGAACTTCTTTTATATTAGAAAGTTCATTTAAAACAGCCTCTTGATAATACATAATCATTTGTAGATTATTATTTTTAGTTTGACCAAAAATCTCTAATTTTTCTTTAAACAAATTATTATATGTATCTTTATCAATATACTTATTATTAAGCATAGATTTAGCAACAACCCAAGCGCGTTTAACAGATGCATCATAATTACTAACAGGATTATATCCTGCTGGATTTTTAGGAATACCTGCCAAAATAATAGCTTCTTCTAAAGTTAAATCTTTAGGTTTTTTATTAAAATAATAACTTGCAGCATTAACAATCCCCATGTTACCTTGACCATAATTAATTGTATTTAAATAACCTTCTAATATTTCATCCTTATTATAATGTACTTCTAATTCTAATGTTAAAAAAGCTTCTTCAATCTTTCTTTCCCAAGTTTTATCAAAATCCAAATACAAATTCTTAATATATTGTTGAGATATAGTTGAAGCACCTTGAACAATCGCTTTCTTCTTAATGTTTGTTAACATCGCTTTCGCTATTCTCGGATAGTCAAACCCATGGTGATTATAAAAATTTTTATCTTCAACAGCCACAACTGCATCAATCAAATACTGGCTTATATCCTCTAAATTAGCCCATTCATTACTTCTAGACCCTTGATAAATAAGTCCATTTTGATTATCATAAAGATATAAACTACCACTAGTTTTCAAATCCAATTTCGGGCTCAAATAAGCATAAACATAAAGACTTATTATGATAACCACAAAAGAAATAAATAAGAATATAAATGATTTAACAAAAAATTTCATGGCTCTCAAAAGGCATCACCTAAAAGTAGTATGAGTTAAGTTTCAAAAAAATATGCAATTTTACTATACAATTAATACAAAGTTTGTTATAATATGTGAGAAAAAAAGAGGTGATGTGTGCATGAAAATCGACTGGAGGTTATTCGATGGTGAAGAAATTGTTATCGAAGAACTAAATAAAGATGTAGAATTTATAGACAATACCATTTATTACATCGATGAATATGGCACTCATGTTGTAGATTTACAAAATAAAATCTATGAACGAAGAAGTCCTGAAGATATATTCAGAGTTGATTTTAATAACAACATATTAACCGTAAAATTTGCAAGTAATGATTTAAAATATAATATAAATACAAATTATTTTGAAGAAGATAATATAATAAGGTTAACATATAGCTTAGCGGATGAAAAAAAGGTAATAGAAATTACCAGAAAAGAGGAAAAATGAAGGAATTATTAAAAGAATTAATTAAAAAAGCTTTAGAAGAATTAAATGTTGAAGCAGAAATTGAAATAAGTAAACCAGCATTACCTGAAAATGGAGATTATTCAAGTAATATTGCGATGAAGCTTGCTAAAGTTTTAAAGAAAAATCCTTTAGAAATAGCAAATAATATTGCTAGTAAAATAAGTGATGAAAATGTAATAAAAATAGAAGTAAAAGCTCCAGGATTTATAAACTTCTTTGTAAGTAAAGATTATTTATTTGCTAATCTAAATAAAGTTTTAGAAGAAAAAGAAAGATATGGTAGTTCAAATATTGGTAATGGTAAAAAAATAAATATAGAGTTTGTAAGTGCCAATCCAACAGGAATACTACACTTAGGAAATGCTCGTGGCGGTGCTTATGGTGACTCACTAGCTCGTATCATGAGATTTAGTGGTTTTGATGTAACAACAGAATATTACATTAATGACTTAGGAAATCAAATAACTAACTTAGGTTTATCAATTCTAGCTCGTTATCAAGAAGCTTGTGGACTTCCAGCAAACATGCCTAAAAATGGATATTATGGAAAAGAAATAATTGAAATTGCGAGCAAACTTTATGAAGAACATCAAGATACTTTATTAAATAATGATTTAGATTATTTTAAAAAGTTAGGTACAAATGAAATGGTTGGGCACATATTTGATGATTTAAAAGAATATAGAATTGAATATGATGTTAAAACCAGTGAAAAAGCTTTATCGGAAAAATATGATTTAATGGGTGTTGTGAATATTTTAAATAAAAATGGCTACACTTATGAATTAGATGGAGCAACATGGTTTAAATGTAGTGCTTTGTTTGATGATAAAGACCATGTATTAATTAAAGAAGATGGCATACCAACATACTTTTTACCAGATATCGCATACCACATGGATAAATTTAATCGTGGCTTTGATAAAATGATTGACATATTCGGAGCAGACCATCATGGATATGTAGCACGTTTAAAAAGCAGTGTAAAAGCTCTAGGAAATGATCCAGAAAAATTAGAAGTAAAATTATTACAACTTGTGCGTCTTGTAGAAAATGGTGAAGTTGTAAAAATGAGTAAAAGAACAGGTAAATCAGTAACATTAAAAGAACTAATCGATGAAGTCGGAGTAAATGCAGCAAGATATTATTTTTCTAAATATAGCTTAGATACTCAAATGGATTTTGACTTAAGTTTAGCTAAAAGTAAATCAAATGAAAACCCAGTATTTTATGTATGTTATGCCTATGCAAGAATTTGTTCAATCTTAAAAGGACAAGAAAATATTGAAAAATGTGAAAAATATATTGCAATTAATGACAATACATCATATAATGTTTTAGAAAAAGTTTATGAGTTCCCAGAAGTAGTAAAAAATGCGGCATTAAAAGAATTACCACATTTAATTACTAACTATGTATATGAACTTGCTAGTTTATTCCATTTATACTATGCAAAAAATCGTGTACTTACTGAAAACGAACAAGAAACTTTGGAAAATTTAAATTTAATAAAAGGTGTTAAACAAACATTATTTAATGCCCTAGATTTAATCGGGGTTATCCCACCAGAACAAATGTAAGGAGAAATGATTTATGAAATTAAAGCAAATACCAAAAGAAGAATTAGAATTAATGGGTTATGATGACATTGCTTTACTAATATTACAAGAAAGTGGCAAAAAAATGAAACTTCGTGATATTTTTGCTAAAGTAATCAATGTTTTAGAATTACCTGAAGAAAGAATTGATGAAGAATTAATGGATTTCTTTGAACTAATGTCTATCAACAAAAAATTTGTTATGTTAGACAAAGGTTATTGGGATTTACAATCAAGACATAAATTAGATATTGTTTTTGATATGGATGATGAAGAAGACGAAGAAGATGAAAATGACATGGAAGATGAAGACATTGAAGAAGATGATGATATCTTCTATGACAAAGATGATGATACTGATGATGTTCCAGATGATGATTTAGCAGATTTAGTTGTAGTTGATGACCTTGATGAAAGTAATTTATAGCTCTACTTTAAATATTTATTATAACTAAAAAAGAAAGGAAAGATAAAATGTTTAATAGATTAGATGCTATAGAAGAAAAATATAATGAATTAACAAAGGATTTATCAAATCCTGAAATACTAAATGATTTTAATAAAGTAAAAGAATTATCAAAAGAACAAAGTGATTTAGAAGAAACTGTAAAGACTTATCAAAAATATAAACAAGCTAAAAACAATTTAGAAGAAGCAAAAGTTATGGAAAATGACCCAGAACTAAGAGAAATAGCTTTAGAAGAAATAGATAATTTAACTAATGTAATAGATAAGTTATATCATGAGTTAGAAGTTTTATTAGTACCAAAAGATGAAAACGATGGTAAGAATGTTATTATGGAAATAAGAGGAGCAGCTGGAGGAGATGAAGCAAATATTTTCGCCGGAGACTTATTTAGAATGTATTCATACTATGCAGAAGCAAATGGTTGGAAGATTGAAGTTATTCATGCTCTAGAAGGTACTAGTGGAGGATATTCTCAAATAGAATTCATGGTAAAAGGTGCTAATGTTTATAGTAAATTAAAATATGAAAGTGGTTCACACCGAGTTCAAAGAGTACCTGTAACAGAAACACAAGGAAGGGTACATACATCAACATCAACAGTTCTTGTAATGCCAGAAGTTGATAATGTCAATATCGATATTAAAGAAAGTGATTTAAAAATAGATGTATATCATTCTAGTGGAGCTGGTGGACAATCAGTTAACACCGCCAACTCAGCAGTTCGTATAACTCATGTTCCAACTGGAGTAGTTGTTACATGTCAAACTGAAAGAAGTCAACTTCGCAACAAAGAAAGAGCAATGCAACTTTTAAAAATTAAAATTAATGATGAATTAATGCATAAACAAGAAAGTGCAATCGGAGCTGAAAGAAAATCAAAAATTGGAACCGGTGACCGTTCGGAAAAGATAAGAACATATAATTATCCACAAAATCGTGTCACGGACCATAGAATAAATTTCTCAACAATGACTTTAGATAGAGTTATGGATGGAGAACTAGAACCAGTTATTGAAGCTTTAATAACTGAAGATTTAAAATTAAAACTAGCTGGTATGTCTTTAGAGTAGACCAGCTTTTTCAATTTAAGGAGGTAACATGAAACCAGATTATATTAGTGAACCTGACTGGATAATTTTAACTAAGAAATATCCCAATGCTGAAGAATTATTAGATAAACTAACAAATTATCCACCTCAATATTTAATTGGTAATGTAGATTTTTATGGTTCAATTATAAATGTTGATGAAAGAGTATTAATACCTAGATATGAAACTGAATTACTAGTGGATAAAACAATTAAATATGCCAAAAGAATTTTTACTAACAAAATAAATATCATTGACCTCGGAACAGGTAGTGGATGTATAGCAATTTCTTTAAAGAAAAATTTGGACTGTAACTTAACAGCTTTAGATATTTCAAAGGATGCTTTATCTCTTGCTAAAACTAATGCTCAACTTAATAACACAGAAATAACATTTATAAATAAGAGTATGACAGATAATTTAACTAACAACTATGACATAATTATATCAAATCCTCCTTACATTCCATATGATGGTTTTGTAGAAGAAAAGGTAAAAAACAATGAACCAAACATTGCTTTATTTGCTAAAGATAATGGACTATATTTTTATAAAGAAATATTAAATAAGCATTTAGATAATTTAAATTCACCAGGAATAATAGCTTTTGAAATCGGTGATAACCAAAAAGAATTACTAGAACCTTTAGTAAAAGAATTAAACTTAAAATACAGTTTTGAAAATGATTTACAAGGTTTACCAAGATATTTATTTATTTTTTTTGAATAAATAACTGTTATTCTTCCCATCATCTTTTTAAGGTGATAACATATGAAAAAAATAATAGTATGTCTATTTATAGTAACAGTATTAGTTTTAGTAAATAAAGAAGAAACCAAAGTATTAATTCCAGAAGATGCCATTAGATTTAGAATAATAGCAAATAGTAATTCTATCGAAGACCAAAAAGAAAAGATAGAAATAAGAAATGAATTAGAACCAATCATCGGAGATATTTTAACGAATTCCACTACAAAAGAAGAAACCAAAACTGAAATAAATAACAATCTATATAAAATAAATCATGTAATAGATAAATTTAATACAACATATGATGTAAATTACGGTTTAAATTTCTTTCCAGAAAAGAATTATAAAGGAGTAACATACAAAGAAGGAAACTATGAATCATTAGTTATAACTTTAGGTGATGGACTCGGTGACAATTGGTGGTGTGTTTTATTTCCACCATTATGTTTACTTGAAGCGAATGAAACCAATTATGATGATATAACTTACACTTCATACATCCAAGAATTAATGAATAAATATTAACTCTCGAATAAATAGGTACCACATTAATTTAAATGTGGTATTATGTATTTTGAAAGAGAAGTACGTATGAATGTTGGAAAAAACATAGCAAAATTTAGAAAGGAAAAAGAATTAAATCAAGAAGAATTAGCACAAAAAATAAATATTAGTGCTAAAGCAATAAGTAGTTATGAAAATAACTGAAACTTACCAAATAATGAAACATTAATTTTATTATTTTAAATTAAATGAAAAAAAGTATGTATAATCAATTATAATTATTACTGGATTTGCTATTTTATTTTTGTTTTTGCTATAATAGCTTGTATATAAAATTGTATTTCACATATAATTAATTGGTGATAATATGCAAGAATTAGTATCCATTATTTTAATAGGAGTATCCTTATCAATGGATACTTTTTCTTTATCTTTAAGCATGGGAGCAATAATAAAAAATAATAAATTTTTAACATTGTTTCCTTTTGTAGTAGGTATATTCCACTTTTTTATGCCCATTATTGGTAATAAAATAGGTATTACCATAATGAATTATTTTAATATAGCAAGTAACATAGTTTTAGGCTTAATACTTATTATTCTAGGGGTAAACTTAGCAATACAATATTTTAAAAAAGAAGAAATAAATATAAATATTAATTTAATTAGTTTAATCTTCTTAGCATTTAGTGTAAGCATTGACTCTTTTACTATAGGTTTAGGTATAAGTGAAATTACTAATAAATTTATGTTAGCAAGTTTTATTTTTTCAGTATGTAGTTTTTCATTTACAGCAATTGGTTTATTAATAGGTAAGTATTCTAATAAATTTATTGGTAAATATGCAAGTTTAATTGGTATAATTCTTCTTATATTACTAGGTTTATATCATATACTGTAAAATAAATATCAATTAATTTACAACTTAACCAATAAATGTTATAATCGTTATAGAAACGAGTGTGATTATTTTGGAAATATTATTTTATATAGTACCAATTTTAATTGGTTTATCTTTTATTTTTACTATAGCATTAATGGTAAGTCCAAAGTTAAGAGGAAAATGGATGAGTAGACAAATAAAAGCTACTAAACACATGATAAAATATAGTAAAGAAGATTTAAAAGATATTATTTCAACATCAAAAGATGTAGAAATAAATGCTGAAAAAGAAGTATTAGATAATCGTGAAGATATAATGAAAGAAAATGTAATAAGAAAAGCGAATATAAATAAAGAAGGAATAGAAATAGCTACATCTGCAATAAAAAATGGATTATCAAATAATAAAATATATTGTAAATATTGTGGTAAATTAATTGATGGTGACTCAAAATATTGCAAAGTATGTGGAAAAGAACAATAATATTTCTTTTTTCTATGCCATAAATATTATAAAGAGGTGATTTATTTTGAAAAGAATAATAATTGAAGGAAACAAACCTTTAAGTGGTAAAATCAAAATTGGGGGAGCAAAAAATAGTGTTGTTGCATTAATACCTGCAGCAATTATGGCAAATGGCAATGTTCATATTTCTAATGTTCCAAATATATCTGATAGAGATGCCCTTATTGAAATATTAAAATTATTAAATGTATCTGTTATTAATAATAAAGATAATATTGATATTGATGCATCAAATATGAAAAATGTTGTAATACCAGAAAATCTAAGTAGTAGATTAAGAGCATCATATTATTTTATGGGTTCACTACTTGCTAGATACAAACATGTTGAAATGTATTTTCCAGGTGGATGTAATATCGGTTCAAGACCAATTGATTTACATTTAAAAGGCTTTGAGGCTCTTGGAGCAACAATTACAAAAGAAGACTCAAAGTACATCCTTGATGCTAAAGAACTTCATGGAGCCAATATTTTTTTAGACTTTGCATCGGTTGGAGCAACAATAAATATCATGATTGCAGCAACATTAGCCAAAGGTACAACAATTATTAATAATGCAGCTCGTGAGGCGGAAATAGTAAACATAGCAGAACTTCTAAACAACATGGGAGCAAAAATAACTGGAGCAGGAACAGAAGAAATAAAAATTGAAGGAGTAAAAGAACTTCATGGAGCAGAAATTAAAGTAATACCAGATAGAATAGAAGCTGGAACATACATCATAATGGGAGCTCTTCTCGGAGATAACTTAGAAATTGATGGAATGATACCAGAACATAATATAGTTTTATTAAATAAACTACAAGAAATGGGAGTTAATTTTAAATTAAATAACCATAAAATGATATTAAATAAAAGTGCAAATTTAAAACCCACAAATGTAAGAACAGTGGTTTATCCAGGTTTTCCAACCGATTTAGGTCAACCAATGTCAGTGTTATTAACACAAGCAAATGGGATATCGTTATTTGAAGAAACAATCTGGGAAAATAGAATGGGGCATGTTAAGTATCTAAACTTAATGGGAGCAAATATTGAAGCTGAAAGACAACATGCTAAAATAACTGGACCAACAAAATTGCATGGAAAAACTATAACAGCAACAGACCTTAGAGCTGGAGCAGCCCTTGTTACCGCAGGACTTCTAGCAGATGGCACAACAATTATCAATGATGCCGAACATATTTTAAGAGGTTATGAACGAATTATCAACAAATTATCTCGTGTTGGTGCTAATATTAAAATTGAAGAAATATAATGTAAAGAGAAATCTTTACATTTTTTAATGGGGGAGTTTATGAAAAGAAGATATAAATTATTATTAATAATTATAATCGGAGCAACATTAACAATAATTATTAATAGTTTAAGGGTAACATCAAAAACAAATTTAACATCTATCGGAGATGGTTTTAGTATTGGTATGACACCATATAATGTAGCAGGAACAAGTTTTAATGATTATTTAAAAGAAAAATTAGAAAATAAAAAAGATTTAGGAACATACAATTATGAATTTTCTTATGTTCATCAAACAATACATGAATTAAATGAACATTTAAAAGAAAATACTTTAGGAAAAACAACAAGAATACCAATAAAACAAACTATAGCTAAAACAGATATTTTAACAATAGCAATTGGTATTGATGAATTTGTAAGTCTTTCTTTAGTGGATAATATTTCTGAAGAAATGATTACTAAATACTTAAAAGAAATAGATTTATTTCTTTTAAGTATTAGAGAATTCTATGAAAAAGATATAATATTAATTGGAGTATATCCCACAAATACATTTTCTAAAAAAGATGCTATTGAAATAAATTCTAAATTAAAAACTATCTGTGGTAAATATAATACTTCTTTTATAGATGTATTAGCTTTATCATTAAATGAAAAATATTACTTACAAAAAGATAGCTATTACATGAACTATCTGGCTCATCAAGAAATAGCTAAAATGATATATGTCATAATAAAAAAATAATTAATATTTATGATTAATCATTTTATCAGTCTTACTTGTAATCTCAATAGTTATTTCAAAATAATATTGCTTAGCAAGTTTTATTAATTATACAGATAAATCAAGAAATACAATAACAAGTTTAACAGGATTAGAATATAAAACAGTAACAAATGAATCTGGTACAAAAATATCAGGATTTGATGTAACATGATAGTTATACCAAATTTTTAATTTATGA
Source organism: Firmicutes bacterium CAG:460 (assembly GCA_000437355.1). GTDB lineage: Bacteria > Bacillota_I > Bacilli_A > RF39 > UBA660 > Onthocola_B. The sequence goes on along the minus strand of FR899774.1, from coordinate 111,412 downwards.
AAACTGTCCGTAGCTAAGCATCATTAATTAGTAAGTAAATGTAAAAAATAGCAAAACCCCCTTGTTAAAAACATAAAATATGGTATAATATGTAAGAAAAACGAATTACTATGCCATGAATATGGTATGGCGGAAGGAGAGAATATGAAAGCAAATATCCATCCAGAAGTAAAAGATGCTACTGTTACTTGTGCATGTGGAGCAACATTTCAAACAAAATCAACTAAAGAAAAAATAGATGTTGAAATTTGTAGTGAATGTCATCCATTCTATACAGGTACTCAAGGAAAAGCTAAAAAGACTGGAAATATTGAAAAATTCAATAAAAAATTTGGTTTAGATAAAGAACAAAATTAACTAGTTTGTTCTTTTCATAGAAGTTGGCACAGTGTGCCAACTTTTTAATATTAAAATTTTTTAGAAAAAATAGCTAAAATCCTTGTAATAAAAAACATATTATGATAGTATATATTTTATATTTACAGGAATTATTAAAAAATAAATGATGTTGAAATTAAAATAAAGGAGGAAATATGGATAGTTACAAGGAAGTAGAAACACTAGTTAAAAAAGTAGAAATAGGAAAAGCAATAAGGGAAAGACAAGCCAATAAAGAAATAACAGAAGCATACTGGAATATAGGAAAACTTATAATAAAAGCTCAAGGCGGAAAAGAGAAAAGTAAATATGGAGATGCTTTATTAAAAGAATGGTCAAATAGACTTTCACAAGAATATGGAAAGGGATATGATTACTCAAATATGAAGAGATTTAGGCAATTTTATCTAATATTTCCAAACTGTGGCGCAGTGCGCCACAGTTTAAGTTGGACAATAATTAGAACTCTTTTACCCATTAAAGAGGAAAACAAAAGAAATTACTACATTAATTTGTGTATTAAAAATAATATGTCTCATAGAAAGTTAAAACAAGTAATAAAAGATAATTCATATGAAAGATTATTAAATAAACCCGAAAAAATAGATATAGTAATTCCCTCAAACGTGCCATCAATAACAGATAATCTAAAAAATCCAATTATTATTAAGTCTGGAAAAAATAAAATAAAGAGTGAAAAAGGACTAGAAAAAATAATATATTTACAATTAAATGATTTTTTTTCACAACTTGGAAGTGGTTTTACTTGGGTTGGAAATCAATATAAAATAACAGTTGATAGCAAAGATTATTATATAGATATGCTACTATATAATATTATATATAATTGTTATGTTGTAGTAGAGTTAAAACTTCGTAGTTTAAAAAAAGAAGATAAAGCCCAAGTAGAGTTTTATATGGATTTAATAGACAAATATAGAAAAGAACCAAATGTAAAGAATACAATTGGAATTATAATTACAAAAGAACAAGACAAGTTTGTAGCAAATTATGTTAAAAGTGATAAATTAATACCTCTTACATACGAGATAAAGTAAATATAAATGAAAAGGTGGCGCACTGCGCCACCTTTTGAAAAAAACAAAATTAAAATTTAAAAGATGTGTGGCACACTGTGCCACATTTCAAATAGACAATTAATTATAAATATGATACTATAATTCTAGGTGATTTAAAAAATGAAAAAAAGAATACTTTCTATAATAACTACATGTCTAGTAATCGGTGTAATAACATTTTTATCTAGTTATTATATATTAAGACCAAATATAAGTAATTTAAAAGAATTAAATAATACAAAAGAATTTACTAAAGAAGAACAAAATAAACTAATAAATGAAATTAATGATAAATATAGTCTTTTAAATAAAGAAATAAATACTAAATATGATGAAAATGTAAATAAAATAAATGAAGAATATTTAACTGATAAAACTAAGTTAGATAATAAATATTCTGATTTATCTAAAGAAATAACAGAAAAATATTCCCTTAAAGAAAAAGAAATAAATAAGAAAATAAGTGAATTAGAATATAATCAAAAAAATGAATTCTTTAAAAATGGATTAAGTAAAAAATATTATTCTATCCAAGATGAAATCAGTGCCCTTCAAAGTGAAAAAAGTACCAATATGAAAAATAAATCTGATGAAGAATGGAACTTAACAAATAAGAAAATGGCTGAAGAAAACACTTTAAATAAAAAGAAAAATAATGATTTAAAAACACAAGAAAATGAGAAAACTGAAAATTTAGAAAAAAGTAATAAAGATAAAGAATATGAAATAGAAAAAATAAAAAATATAAACAGTGAAAGATTAATAAATAAAATAAAGTATATAGCATTAATATTTTTATCTATATTAATAATATTAATACCAATTATATATGTAATTATAGTATTTAATAAATTAATAAAATTACGTAATCAAGTAAAAGAAAGTTGGAGTACAATAGATATTTTGCTTAAAAAAAGAACAGATTTAATACCAAATATAGTTGAAGTAGTAAAAGGTTATTCAAAATATGAAAAGAAAACAATAACAGAAATAATAAAAGCCAGAAGTAATGTTTTAAATGCAACAAGCAAAGAAGAAAGTATAAAAAATAATGAGGCATTAAGTAAAAGTGTAGATAAAATATTATTATTAAAAGAAGAATATCCAGAATTAAAAGCAGATAAAAACTATATGAGTTTACAAAATAAATTAAGTGATTTAGAAGATGAAATAAGTAATTCTAGAATTAAATATAATAAAGATGTCTTAAAATATAAAAATGAAATAGAAAAAGTTCCATCAAATATAATTGCAAATATTTTCAAGTTTAAACCAGAATTGTTTTTTGAAATAGACAAAGAAGAAAAAGAAAATCAAAAAATAAGTTTTAAATAGATAGACATGTTCTAAAATCTTTTGTATAATTAAATCGGGAGATGATTACAATAAAAATATTTTTAGGTTATGACCACCAAGGAGTTAAGTGTAAAGATGATATCATTAATTATCTAAATGAATTTGGTTATATAGTAGAAACACCAGATATTATAAATAATGATAACGATGATTATCCGGATTATGCAAAATGGGTATGTGAGCATGTATTAAAAGAACATTCTTTAGGAATTTTAGTTTGTGGTTCAGGAATAGGTATGTCTATAGCTGCCAACAAATTTAAAGGAATACGTTGTGCTAGAGTAGTTGATAGTAATGATGCTTTTACAGCTAAAAACCATAATGGTGCCAATGTCATTGCATTTAGTTCCAACATTCCAACTGAAGAAATTCATAATATTATAGATAATTTTATTATGACAAAAGAACCAAGTGAAGAAAGACATTTAAGAAGAATAGAAAAAATAAATAAAATAGAAAGTGAAAACTATGTTAGTTAAGTTATTATTATATATATTCTTCACCTTTGTAAGTGCTTTTGGTTTATCTGGAATAAACTTTAATGGTATTATAAAAGCTAATAAAACTATTGAAGCTAAAGTATTAGTAATGGTTTTAAGTTTTTCTTTTGGTTACTTATTAACAAATTTTGTACTAGATTTTTTAAACATATAATATAATTTAATGGAGATGCTATGAAAAATAAAATATTATTATTAATCGTAGTAGTTTTAAGTGTTATAGCAATAAGTGGTTCTAAAAAAGAAACCACTTATTTTAATAATGCTAAAAAAGAAGAAGTAAAAGAAGAAATAAAACTGGCTTTAAAAGATACATCAACTGGAGAGATAAAAAATATTGAGTTAGAAGATTATATTGTTGGTGTTGTAGCTGGTGAAATGCCTGCGTCATTTAATGAAGAAGCCTTAAAAGCCCAAGCAATTGCAGCAAGAACTTATGCTATGTATAAAATGAAAAATAGTAATGGCACGTATGACTTAGTAACAGATAAAACAAATCAAGTTTATATAACTGAAGATAAAATGAAAAGTTTATGGCAAGAAAATTTTGATTATTATTTTGAGAAGATTAAAAAAGCAGTTTATGATACTAAAGATTTAATCATGACTTATAATGGTGATATTATTTTAAGCCTGTATTTTGCAAGGTCTAATGGCAAAACTGAAGATGCAATCTTAGTGTTTGGAAGTAATGAAGAATATTTAAAAAGTGTAGAAAGCCCTGAAGAAAGTTTAACTAGTGAAGTAACAATTAGTAAAGATGAATTTTGTAATAAAATAAATATTAGTTGTGATGCCATAAATATTAGCAATGTTTTAAAAAGTTCATCGGGTAGAATTAATAGTTTAAATATTAATGGCAAAACTTTTAAAGGTACAGAAATTAGAACATTGTTTGATTTAAAGTCAACAGATTTTGACATAAGTATAGGTAGTGAAATTAAATTTGTAACAAAAGGTTATGGACATGGTGTTGGAATGAGTCAATATGGAGCTAATAAACTAGCTCAAAATGGTAAAAATTATGAAGAAATATTAAAACATTACTATCAAAATATAAATATTGAAAAAATTAGTGTATAAAAAGTGGTAAATATTCCCATACTTTAACTAGGATGGTGAAAAAGTGAAAACAAAAAGACTTAAAAAATTTGTATTACCTACAGTATATGTAATGGTTATCGGAGTATTATTTATAAGTATTTCCTTTCTAGGAAACATTTTACAAAGCAAGGTGGAATATGGCAATATGGCAGTTAGTGCTTTAAAAGATAATGTTACACCAGTTGGTAAAACTGATAATGTTGTTGAAAGTAGGATTGAAAGACCATATGTAAGTAGTAATGTTTCAATAAGTAAATCATTTTATGATATGACTGATGATGAAGCAAAACAACAAAATTCCTTAGTTTACTATGAAAATACATACTTACAAAATAGTGGAGTTTTATATTCATCAACATCTGCATTTGATGTTATCTGTGCTATCGATGGTAAAGTAACAAATGTTTCCAAAGATGAAATATTAGGAAATTTTGTAGAAATTACTCATAATCCAAACCTAAAAACAATTTATTACAGTCTAAGTGAAGTTCAAGTAAAGAAAGATGACACAGTAATGAGCGGAGATGTTCTAGGTAAAAGTGGAGATAACAGTCTAAATGGTGAAACAGAAAATTGCTTACTTTTTGAAGTATATCATAATGGAACAGCAATTGACCCAGAAGACTTTTATAACATGTCAATTGAAGATTTAAAATAACATAAAAATAGCCCTTTAATAATATAGTTTATTAAGGGGTTGTTTGGTTAATGAATAAAGACATAAAAAGAAGAGTTTTAAGTGAAGCAAATCACATAATTAAAACACAAGATACTATAAGACAAACTGCAGATAGGTTTAATGTAAGTAAAAGTACTGTACATACAGACCTTTCTGAAAGATTAAAAGAAATAGATAAAAATCTAGGTCGTGAAATAGATAATATATTTAAAACCCATGATAGAGAAAAACATATCCGTGGAGGAGAAGTAACAAGGCAAAAATACAAAAGAGGATAATTATGAAATTTAATAATATATTACATATAACAGATGATTATTTATATTTTAAAAATAAAAAGAATAAAGAAATAATAAAATATAAATTACCAGATAGAACCATTTATGGTGGCAAAATATCAAATACTAAAAAGTTTATAAAATCATTTGAAAAGTTATTAAATGCTAATCATTTAAATAACTCTTTATTTGGTGATACAATAAAAATAATAGTAGCAAATAATTATAAAGAAGCAGATATATTATTTTTAAAAAACATTATTAGTTCTTTTAACTATCGAAAAATAGTTGTTGAAAAAGAAATAAAATATTATAAATTAAAAGAAAATATTGCATATATAAATATATTTGATAATTATTTTAATGTTACATACTTAGATGAATATAAAAAAATAAAGAATATTTATATGGAAACAAATTCTTTTAAAAATACATCTGATATTTTAAAATATATTGATTACATTACAGATAAAAAAGAAGTCTGCTTACTTGGAAGTGGAAATATTCTAGAAGAGGTATTTTTAAATTTAGAAGACAAATTTAACAAAAAAACATATATTTTTAAAAATCATGAAACCCATATAATTACTAGCGAGAAAGGCTGATTTTATGGGCTTTTGTCGACTTTTGTCGAACGATTTTTCTTGCAAAATACTTTCCGCTGTGTTAAAGTTTAAATGTAGGAAGGAGTTAAATGATATGATGCAAGGAACTGTAAAATGGTTTAATAATGACAAAGGTTATGGTTTCATCGAATGCGATAAACTATCAGATATCTTTGTACATTACTCAGCTATCGTAAAAGAAGGTTATAAGACATTAAACGAAGGTGCAACAGTGAATTTCAAATTAATTGAAACTTCAAAAGGTTTACAAGCAGTTGATGTTTTAGAACAAGAAATGACTACAATTAAGTAGTTTTTTTCCTTTTTTTGTGGTATATTAAAAGTAGGAAGGTGATATATTGAAAATAAGTATTCGTGGTGACAAAGTAACAGTCACAAAATCAATGAAAGAATACATAACAGAAAAGTTAGGAAAGCTAGATAAGTATTTTGAAAGTCCTAAGGTAACTGAATGTAAGGTTCTAGTAAAGGTAAAAAACCAAGACCAAAGTATTGAAGTAACAGTGCCAACAAGTAAATTTACTTTAAGAGCAGAAGAAAGACATCCTGACCTTTATGCAGCAACGGACCTTGTCGTTGATAAACTTGAAGGACAAATTAGAAAAAATAAAAATCGTCTTGGCAAGAAATATCGCGATGTTCCTAAATTTGAAATGAGTTTTGATTTTGAAGTTCCTGAAGATGAGGAAGAAGAAGTGCCAAAAATCATCAAGAGAAAAGAAATGGAAATGAAACCAATGGATGAAGAAGAAGCAATGCTTCAAATTGAATTATTAAATCATGATTTCTTTGTTTTCAAAAATATTGATGAAGATTGCGTATCTGTTCTATATAAAAGAAAAGATGGTAAATTTGGTATCATAAATGTTAAATAGTTTATAATTTGAAGCCTAAAAGGCTTCTTTTTTAGTGATAATCATGTGAAAAAGCCTTTAAAAGCTTTTTCTTTTTTTCTACTTATGATATAATACACATTAAGGAGAAATGAGAAAATGAATTTTATAAAAAAATTATTAGATAGTGAATATAAAGAATTATGTCGCTTTGAGAAATTAGCAGAAGAAATTGAAAAATTAGAACCTGTTATGCAAGCTTTAAAAGATGAAGATTTTAAAGATAAAACTTTAGAATTTAAAGCAATGCTTGAAGATGGAAAAACACTTGAAGATATTGTAGTTCCTGCATTTGCTGTAGCTCGTGAAGCAGCTTATCGTGCTATTGGGGAAAAACCATTCCATGTTCAAATCCTTGGGGGCTTAGCAATCCATTATGGTAATATTGCGGAAATGAAAACTGGTGAAGGTAAAACTTTAACAACAATTTTACCAGCTTACCTAAATGCTTTGGAAAAAAAAGGTGTACATGTTGTAACAACTAACGAATACTTATCAAGTCGTAATGCAGAATGGATGAGACCAATTTATGATTTACTAGGAGTTTCTGTTGGTATCAACTTAAGAGAATTATCTCCAAAAGAAAAACAAGAAGCATATAATGCTGATATTACATATTCAACAAATAATGAAGTAGGATTTGACTACTTAAGAGATAATATGGTTGTAAGAAAAGAAGATAGAGTTCAAAGGGGACTTAACTTCTGTATCATCGATGAAGTTGATTCAATCTTAATTGATGAAGCAAGAACACCATTAATTATCAGTGGAGGTCAATTTAATACAAACAGTCTTTATATTGAAGCTGATAGAGTTGCTAAAAGACTAAAAGAAGATGATGATTACACAATTGATTTAAAAACAAAGAGCGTATCATTAACTGCTGAAGGTAGTAAAAAAGTTGAAAAATTATTAAATGTAGCAAATTTATATGATTTAGATAATACTAATTTAGTGCATCACATTAATCAAGCTCTAAAAGCAAATTATGGATTTAAAAAAGATATTGATTATGTTGTTGATAATGATGCAATTATAATCGTTGACCCATTTACAGGACGTTTAATGCATGGAAGACAATATTCTGAAGGACTTCATCAAGCTATTGAAGCTAAAGAAGGAGTTACAATTAACACTGAAACCAAAACAATGGCAACGATTACATTCCAAAACTTATTTAGAATGTATAATAAACTATCAGGGATGACAGGTACTGCTAAAACTGAAGAGGAAGAATTTAGAAATATTTACAACATGTATGTTATTAGAATACCTACTAACAAACCAGTTGCTCGTATTGATTTACCAGACTTAGTTTATTCTGGAGAAAATGGAAAATATAAAGCAATTATTAACGTTGTAAAAGAAATTCATGCTAAACACGAGCCTATTCTAATTGGTACAATTTCAGTTGAAGCTAACGAAAGATTAAGTAAATTACTTACTAAAAATGGTTTAAAACATGAAGTATTAAATGCTAAGAACCACGAAAGAGAAGCGGAAATAATTGCTCATGCTGGTGAAAAAGATGCTATAACACTTGCAACAAACATGGCAGGACGTGGAACAGATATTAAACTAGGGGAAGGCGTTCGTGAAATCGGCGGACTTTATGTAATTGGTACTGAAAGACATGAATCTCGCCGTATTGATAATCAGTTACGTGGACGTTCTGGACGTCAAGGAGACCCAGGAACAAGTCAATTCTTTGTTTCATTTGAAGATGATTTAATGCGTCGTTTTGGTACTGAAAAAATCAAAAATATGTTAATAAGCATGGGTATTGATGATGACCAAGCAATCCGCTCTAAAGCACTAACAAGAAGTATAGAATCTGCCCAAAAGAAAGTTGAAGGAAATAACTTCGATTATCGTAAAAGTTTACTTGATTATGATAATGTTTTAAATGAACAAAGAGAAATAATTTATGCACGTCGTAATGAAATACTAGATGAAGAAAGCATTCATGATACAATTATTGAAACGTTTAAGAATACGATTACTAATCTTGTAGATAGTCATATTCCACCAGAAAATTGTTTAACAGAAAATGATTTATCTGAAATTGCAGAATATGTAAATACAAACTTTTTAAAAGGTGAACAGTTAAATCCAAAAGTTCTTGAAGGAATGAAAGAGCAAGAAGTAATAGATTATATCAGTGAGCAAGTTATCAAAAACTATGAAAAGAAAATGATATCATCTCCACTTATGAATGATTTTGAAAAAGCTATATCACTTCGTGTTATTGATACAAGTTGGGTAGACCACATGAGTGCAATGGAACACTTAAAAGAAGGTGTTGGTCTTCGTGGTTATGGACAATCAAACCCAGTTCAAGTCTATACTATGGAAGGTTTTGAAATGTTTGACAATTTACTTAACAAAATAGATAATGATATTGCCTTATTCTTACTTAAAGCAGAAGTTCGTCAAAATGTTGAAAGGAAACAAACTTTAAAAGGTACAGCTAATGATGGCAAAGAAAAAATAAAGAACCAACCTAAAAGAGTAAGTCATAAAATTGGACGCAATGACCCTTGCATTTGCGGTTCCGGAAAAAAATATAAGAATTGTTGTGGAAAGTAATAAAATTTAATAAAAAGGTGTAGACATTATAGTTATGTTGCACCTTTTAATTAAAAAATTTATTATACGCATTTTTGAAAAAAATATGATTATAATTTATCATAAAAACAAATGGAGGTTTTGGTTATGGAAATAACAAATGAAAAAGAAGTATTAAAAAAGATAATTAATATAATAAATTTATTGCATCCCGTTCAAACACCAAGAATAGATTTAGATATGCCAAGTTTTAAAAGCCCATCAATGGATATATTAATTAATTTAATAGAAGAAGATAATATGCCACACACATTTATTAGTATCCTCGATGGCACAGAAAATTTTAAACAAAGTGTACCAAATGGAAATATATTAACAGATACTTTTTTAGATATTAATACTTTAAAAGAAATAATTGATTATTTACTTGCAAATTTTCCTGTAGTATATAACTTTAATGTAAATAGTAATACCATTTCATTTACTTTTTCATTTTCTAAAAATAATGATTTTTATATAACACCAGGGATTTCACTAGAAAATATTAGTTTAGAAATTAGAATAACAGATTTAAAACTTCAAAAGAAATTAAAAGAATACTTGATATTTATATTAAGTACGTACTATGTCGAATTAAAACAAACTCCATATTGGCAAGAAACAATTAAAAAATACAAGAAAAAAATACTTTTTGAGATGGAATATGGTTATATAATGGATTTTGTTTCTCATTTAAGTGAAGAAGAAATAAGAAAATTACTAGTTAATATTACTAATGAAAGATTTATAGAAATAATGAATAATATGGTTTCTAAAGAAACAAAATTAGAAAGATTAAAGCCATAAATTTGTTGATAACTTAATTGTTATCAACATTTTTTAATAAACACTTGACAAACGTACAAAATACGCATATAATTGAAATGAAGGGAGAAAATAATGGAATTAAAGAATAAAAGATATGAAAATATTGGTATACATGTTCTATCAACTATATTTACAGTAGATAAAGGTAAAATTAAAATTCTTTTAGTAAAAAGAACCAATGAACCATTTAAAGATTTCTGGGCACTTCCTAGCGGAGCATTATATAATGATGAATTATTATGTGATGGAGCCAAAAGAGAATTAAAAGAAAAAACAGGCATAACAGGAATAGATTTAGATTTTTCAGCTGTATTTGATGACATAAAAAGAAGTGAATTAAAAAGAATGATAGGAATTTCATTTATCGGGGTAATAAATATCAATGGATTAGAATTACAAAAAGAAACATTAAAAACATCAAATGCAGATTTCTTTGAAATAGGTAATATACCAAAACTTGCCTACGACCACAATAAAATAATTGATAGTTCAATTGAAATTCTTAGAAATAGAGTTCTAGAAAGAAATATTTTAAAAGATTTGCTTCCAAAAGAGTTTACATTACCAGAAATTCAAGAAGTTTATGAAACTCTATTAAACAAAGAATTTGATCGAAGAAATTTTAGAAAACAATTGTTAAATAAAGGAATTATTGAAGATGTACATAAAAATACCTTATACAATGGTAAAAAGCCAGCTAAAATGTATAAGTTCTGTACAACAAACAAAAAAGATGTATTTTAAAAAATACCTTTTTTAAACAAATATAATGCGTAAAAAATACGCAAAAGGAGAGATGGAAATGACAGATTTATATATAGATTTTGATGGAGTTATAAAAGATACAATAAAAGTAAGTTATAAAATGATGGAAGAACAGGGAATAAGTTTAAGTGATAGACCTCGTGTTATTAAATTTTATCAAGATATAAACTGGATGGAACTTATAGAAGCATCTGATGAATTAAACAGAGCATTTCATTATATTAACCAAATATGCGAAGAGAAAAGATATCGAGTATCAATTCTAACAACTGTTAATTCACAACAAGAAATGATAGCAAAGGTAAATTATATAAGAAGTAAAAATAAAGAAGTAGGAATTATTTTTGTACCTAGCGGCATAGATAAATCACAAATTGTAAAAGCGCAAGACGCAATTCTTGTAGATGACTATTCAGGAAATTTACTTAAGTGGACAGAAGCAGGCGGAATAGGTATAAAGTTTGCAGAAGAAGCCAATTTTGCAACAATAAATACATTGAAAGTATTTACAGAAAATGAAAATTCAATGGTTTTATGTAGAAAAAAGAAATACACCTAGTTATAAATAATATTGCACAAGAAATGTGTTGATAACTCAAAAGTTATTAACATATTTTTAATGACTTTTTTTAGTGTTTTTGATACAATTTAATTAGGTGGTAACTATGAATAACGATAAAATAATGACTTTTGGAATAAATCAAGCAAGAAAAACTATGAATGATAATAAAGGTGGTCCTTTTGGAGCAGTAATTACAGATAAAAAGGGAAATATAATAAGCATATCTTCAAATTTAGTGTTGGAAACTTATGACCCAACAGCTCATGCTGAAATAAATGCAATTAGAGAAGCGTCAAAAAAACTAAAAACACATGATTTATCAAATTGCATACTTTATGCAACTGGATATCCATGCCCAATGTGTCTATCAGCTATAATCTGGGCAAATATTCAAACTGTATATTATGGAACGAATGTAAATGAAGCAGAAGAAATAGGATTTAGAGATGATTTCATTTATAAATATATAAACAATAAAAATGAAGAGGTTTTGAAAATAGAACAATTAGACCATGATAAATGCTTTGAATTATTTGAAGAATATAAAGAAAAACAAAAACAAATATATTAAAACTAAAAAATAAGCGATTTAATTTATAAAGGAGGTTTTGACATGAATGAAAAAAGAAATTAAAAATAAAAAATTTAGTAACAAAAGATGGCAAAGTTTACAAAAAAGATGATATGCCTATCGAAATAATTTTATCAACAGAAATTGAAAAAATATCATTTCCTCAAAATATTGTAAAATTGGAAGTATATGAAACTTGCGAAGAAACAGAAGAATACTTATTTGCTATATACATCGGAGAAGTTTTTTTAAGGAAACTATTCAATCATTAAGCCCGACCTTTCAATTTTCTCAAGAAAAAGATAATACACCTTATGTATTTGTACCAAATTCTAATGGGGCTTTAGTTTTACTTGCAAAATTAAATCGTGGTGACATGGTTGTAGAAAATATAAATCAACTTAAAATGTTGTTAGATGAATTAACGGAAAAACACCAAAAAAGATTAATAGGAGTATCCAGAATTAAGGAGGTAAATAATGAAAGAAAACATTATATTAAAAATAATAAATACAAATAGTAAAGGATTTTCATTTCCAAAAGATAAAAGTAATTCGCCATTAGTGCTTGAATTACCATGCGATTTAGAAAGCGTTGAATTTCCAAATAATATTTTAAAGTTAGAAGTATTTGAAAAACAAGATGGTAAAGAAGAATATATATGTGCGATATATGTTGGAGAAGTATACCCTGAAAGAATAATAAGAAGCATAAATCCCAATTATAGATATTGTGAAAATTTTGATGTTAAAACTCTAAAAGATATCCTACAATAAAAGATGAAAATACATCTCCATTAGTTATCAATATGCCAGAAGATATTGATAATATTGATGTTCCAGAAGATTTATTGAAATTAGAAGTATATGAAATAATAAATTCTAATAAGAAGAAAAAGGACCTTGTAAGAACAATTTATGTTGGAGAGGTTTACACAGTAAATGAAATGAATAAAATATGTCCATGTTTTAGATTTTCGTTTGGTATGGACTGGGCTAGCCTATGCAATCTTGGTCATGATTCTCCATGTGTATTTTATAAAAATGAAAATGGCGTATATGTTCAACTTGCCATATTAAGACCAACGGATATAGTGGTATCTTCAATTCAAGAATTAAAAGAATTATTAAAAGAGTTATCTGATAATTTTTCTTTAGTTCAACTTGGAATGTCAAGAATAAGAAATATTCCATAAAAAAACAATAAAAGTCTTTTGAAAGGCTATTTTTATGGTATAATTAAAATTGTTAAAAATAGTGTTATATTTGAGGTGCAAAATGAATAAAATCAAAAATAATAAAAAAGAATACTATAAAAATTTAAATATAATCAGAGTAATAGCCTGTATTGCAGTATTATTCTATCATTTAGGAATACTTAAAGGTGGTTATTTAGCGGTATGTACTTTCTTTGTATTAAGTGGATATTTATCATGTGTTACGTCTTTTAAAAAAGAAAAATTTTCATATAAAGAATATTATATATCTAGATTAAAAAAAATATATATACCTCTAGTAATGGTGACTTTAATATCGGTGGCTATCGTTTCTTTTTTTAGTAGTATTAACTGGCTAAGTTTAAAAATTGAAACCACATCAGTATTATTAGGATACAATAATTTTTGGCAAATAAATGCTAATTTAGATTATTTTGCTAGGCATGTAGATTCACCGTTTATGCATTTGTGGTACATATCAATATTATTACAATTTGATTTAGTTTTTCCGTTTATTTACAAAGGATTAAAAAAACTTGGAGATAAAGTAGATAAATTAGCTCCTTGTGCTTTTACTTTTATACTTGCAGTAATTGGGACAGCATATTTTTATAAATGTACTCTAGGTTCTAATTTAATGAATGCCTATTATAATACATTCGCAAGAATTTATTCAATACTTTTTGGTTTGTGCTTAGGTTTTATTCATTCGTATTACAAACCATTAGTACCAGAGTATATTAGAAAAAAACCACTTCGTAAAATAATATTCGGAGCATATTTAGTTATATCCATAGTATTATTTTGTTTAATAGATTCAAATTCAAAGTTATTTACATTTAGTATGATTATAATAACTTTAATATCATGTAGGTTAATTGATTATGCCGTTTTAGATAAAAAAGAATTGAATATTTTGGATAAAATACTTAAAGTAATATCTGATTTAAGTTATGAAATTTACTTAGTACAATATCCAGTTATATTTTTATTTCAATATATAAATGTAAATCATTATTTAAAAACACCATTAATTATAATAATTATATTAATAATATCATATGTATTACATATGGTACTAAATAAGAGGGATAATATGAAAATAGTAAGAAGAATAGTATTAGTTGTAATCATAGGATTATCAGCATTCGGAGGTTATAAATATATAACTACAAAATCACACGAAAAAGAAATGAAGCAACTAGAAGCTGAATTAGCAGAAAATGAAAAAATAATGTTAGAAAAACAAAAAGAGTATCAAATTCTTGAGAAAAAAGAAGAAGATGATTGGGCGAAACAACTTGAAGAACTAGAAAACAAGAGTCTTGATGAATTAGTTAAAGAACTTCCTGTAACTTTTGTAGGAGATTCGGTTATGCTCGGAGCCATGAACAATTTAAAAAAAGCGTTTCCAAATAGCTATTTTGACTCTAAAGAGTCTCGTTCCACATATGTAGGATATACAATTCTTGAGGAGCTAAAAAATAACAAAAAACTTGGTAACCCAGTAGTAATTCATCTAGGAACAAATGGAGATTGCAAGAATAATTGCAAAGAAAAAATAATGGATCTTTTAAACGATAAAACTGTTTTTTGGATCAATACAACAAATTATACTTATGTAAATGATAATTTAAATGAATTAGCTAAAAAATATGATAATTTACATATTATAGATTGGTATAGTCTTTCAAAAGGTCATAGTGATTGGTTCTATGCCGATGGAATTCATTTACCACCAACAGGTAGAAAAGAGTATACAAATATTGTTTATAATGCCATCGTAGATGTTTACAAAGATACATTTAAAGATAAAAAAGAACAGCTTATTAAAGAACACCAAGAGGAACTAAAAAAGAAAATGGTTTTTTATGGTAATGATATTTTATTCTATGACTTTGAAACATTACAATCAAACTTTACAGACTCAAAATTCGTAATAAATAAAGATTTTAGTTATAAAGATTTAAAAGAAAGTATTGAAAAATCTATTAAGGAAAATACCTTAGCAAATAAAATAGTACTTGCCTTTGATAATTCAACAGTGATATCCATAAAAGAGTATCAAGAATTAATTGAACTTTGTAAAAATAGCAAATTATATATTGTGTCAAGTGGAAAACCTTTAGATAGTCTAGGAAGTTATAGCAATGTAACAGTAATTAATTTTTACACTCAAATTCAAAAGAACAAAGACTATTTAATGGCAGATGGAATACATCTAACAGAAAAAGGTAATACTGCATTAAATAAAATTTTAGAAAGCTCACTAAAAGATAAATAAAATAAAAGTACATATCACTTTAAATGGTATGTATTTTTTTTTAAATAAAACAGATAAAGAATAGTCATACATAAATTAAAATTTAAAATCTAAAAGGTGCATTCATAAATAATTTAAATAATTTTCTTGTAAAGAAAATTAAAAAAACGAAGTAAAATGATATAGAGTGAAAAAACAAAATTGTATTTAATAATTAAGAATGTTGGAAAAAATAATTGATAAATTTTATGAAACATTAAAAAACAATCGTAACGTTAGAATCATTGGATGTAAAATCATATATCGGATATTTTTATGTTGTTCAAAAAAAAGTAAATAGTTTTTTTGTTGACTTGATTGTGTTAATCTTCTATAATTGCTTTGTAAGGAAGTGATGCTTTTGAAAATAGAAAATTTATGTATGTCTTTTGGAACTCAAACTATATTTGATAATATATCATTTCAAATTAATAACAATGATAAAGTAGGTATAATTGGTGTAAACGGAGCAGGAAAATCAACATTATTTAATATTTTAATTGGAAACATAACTCCAGATGCTGGAAATATTACTTTAAATTCTAAAATTAAACTAGGCTATCTACCACAAGTTATAATGGATGATGCAAGTAATGAAGAAGAAACTGTTTTTGAATATCTACTTGAAGGAAGACCAATTAAAAAACTTAAAGAAGAATTAAATTCTTTATATGAGGCAATAGCTAACTTAGATAATGAATATGAATTAAAAAAATATTATAAAAAAATAAATCGTGTCAGTGAATTACTTGAATACTACGATGAATATAATGCTGAGGGTTCTCTTCTTAAAATTATCAGTGGAATGAATATAGATGATAATCTTCTTGATTTAAAGCTAAAAAACATCTCCGGTGGACAAAAATCTAAAGTTGCCTTTGCAAGACTTTTATATTCAAATCCTGAAATAATGCTTCTTGATGAACCAACAAATCACTTAGATTTAGATACAAAAGATTATATAATTAATTATTTAAAAAATTATCATGGTATTATTTTAGTAATTTCACATGATATAGAATTTTTAAATGAAGTAACCAAAAAGACATTGTATGTTGATAAAATAAAACATAATGTTGAAATGTATAATGTTAATTATGAAAAATTTATAAAGATAAAAAATGAAAGAGACTTAGCAAAGAAAAGATTATATGAGCGTCAACAAAAAGAAGAAGAAAAATTAAAAGGTATAATAGCTAAATATATCCGAGGTAATGAAAAGAAAGCAAATATTGCTAAAGATAGAATAAAGAAGTTAGAAAAATTAGAAAGTGAAAAAGTTGAATTAGAAAAGAAAAATAAGTATACTAAATTCAATATGAAAATAAATAGACCAAGTTATAGTATACCAATAAAATGTAATAATTTGACATTTGGTTATGATGAAGAAAATTTATTATATGAAAATTTAAATTTTGATTTATCTCGTGGTGAAAAACTTTTAGTAGTAGGTGAAAATGGTATAGGTAAAACAACACTTTTACGTTTAATAATGGGGTATTTAAAACCTTTGGAAGGTAATATTGAAATAACTGAAAAAACCGACATAGCATACTATGCCCAAGAGCATGAAATACTAGAACCTAATAAAACAATTTTAGAAAACTTTGCTAACTTTGGTCTTGCAGATTATGAAATAAGAAGAATGTTAGGTAGTTTTCTATTTTCTGGTGATGATATTTTCAAAAAAGTTGAAGTATTATCACCAGGAGAACGAAGCAGAGTGGCTTTAGCTAAAATATCCTTAACTGGAGCCAATACATTGCTATTAGATGAACCAACAAATCACTTAGATCCAATGACTCAATTAATAATCTCAGATACATTTAAAAATTATGAAGGAACAATGCTTCTAGTATCACATAATTTGGATTTTGTTGATAATCTTAATATTAACAGAATGTTACTTTTACCAAGTGGACGCATTACTTATTACGATAGAGATATCGTCATGCATTACGAGATGTTAGATGAAGAAAATCAGTAAAAAAAAGTTAAAACCCCAACAAAATTAATTGAAATATCACGACTTGAAAAATATCTAGTTATGATGCGTTATATCTAGCAAAGAAATTTGCGTAAAATAAAAATGTGACACTTTGATTATGCTTGGTAAGTGTTAACCAATATTTGGTATATCCAATCAAGTTTTATTGGAAATAAAAGTTTTGATATATGACAAAACAAATGTTATGATTGGGTTATCAAAGTGGATGCTTTAACTTTATTTGCGTTTGTGGGTAAAAAGTGCTAAAATATTATCTCGCGGAGGTAAGTATGAACTTTAAATCAGAAAAACAGTTAAAAACATATTTAAATAGTTTAGAATTTATAGGACAGGGATCACAAGGAATATGTTATTTAGACAAAACTAATAATACAGTAATAAAAATATTTCATGATTTTTTTGAAGAGGGAATAACATCTTATAAAAAAGAAGATATATTAAAATTTAGTAATGTAAAAAACAAAACTTTTATCTGGGCAACAGATGTTATTATGATAAATGATATTGTCGTAGGATATACTATGCCATATATTTCATCAAGAAATCTATGGAAAATAAATCCATTAATGTTAAATCTTGATACATTATTAAAAGGCATAAAAAATGCAACATTAGATTTTAATATTCTATCAGAAAACAATATAGTAATATACGATATTATGTACAATATTTTATATAATAATGGCACCTTTAAAATAATTGATACTCTGGAATATAGCTATGGAGACAAAGTTAAAGATAACATGCGCGGGTTTAATTTGGAAATAATGTTGTTTCTTGTAGATAACTATTTTAACGATTTCGTAAATAAAAACTCAATTTTAAAAGAAATGTACTTATCTGATTCTGTTTCTTGCATTGAATTTATCGAAGCTTTACGATACGCTTTGAGTAGTTATATAGGTACAAAAATAACTAGACTTAATGAAGCTAAGAAATTAATAAGAAGAAAAGAAAAGCCAATCTATATTAGAAATTAAATTTGATGCTTATTTTTTTATAATATCTATGATATAATCTATTCAGGAGATGATATTATGAACGTACCTTTCAAAAGAGGTAATATACTACTTCCTAAAAATGCTGATATGACAAAATGGAGTGTAGTAGCTTGTGACCAATATACAAGTGAACCAGAATATTGGAGTGATGTTGAAAAAATCGTCGGAGATAGTCCATCAACATTAAAATTAACTTTACCAGAAATATATCTTGAAGAAAGTGATGTTGAAAAAAGAATTGAAAATATTAATTCAAACATGGAAGAATTATTAAAAGAAGACTTTTTCAAAGAATACAAAGATAGCATGATTTATCTTGAAAGAACCCAAAATGATGGAAAAGTTCGTGAAGGTTTAATGGGTATCGTTGACCTAGAAGGATATTCTTATGAAGCTGGAAGCAAGACACCAATCAGAGCAACAGAAAAAACTGTTATGGAAAGAATACCACCACGTGTTAAAATCAGAGAAAATGCATCACTAGAACTTCCACATATCATGATTTTAATTGATGATGACAAAAAAGAAATCATTGAAAGTCTAAAAACAAAAGTAACTGAAGAAGATGTTGTTTATGATTTTGATTTAATGAAAAATGGTGGACACATTAAAGGATATGTTTTAAATAATGAGGCAATGGATGAAGTTGATAAAGGACTTGCATCTCTAGCAGACAAAGATGCTTTTGAAGCTAAATATGATGTTAAAGATAAAGGAGTTTTACTATTTGCCATGGGAGATGGAAATCATTCACTTGCAACAGCTAAAGCTTGTTATGAAAACTTAAAGAAGACTATGAGTGAAGAAGAATACTTAAATCATCCAGCTCGTTATGCTTTAGTAGAACTTGTAAATTTACATAGCAAAGCTCTTGAATTTGAAGCAATTAATAGAGTAGTTTTTGATACAAATCCAGAAGATTTAGTAGAAAAATTAAAAGAATATTATGTTATTAACAAAGATGGCAATGGTGAAAAATTTGAAATAATTACTAAAGATATTGATGAAGTTTGGTATATAGAAAATCCAAAATCAAACATTTCTGTTGGTTCAATTCAAATGTTCCTAGATGAATATTTAAAAGAAAATCCAGGAAAAGTTGATTACATTCATGGTGAAGATGTAACAAAAGAATTAACTCATAAAAGTGATAAAAATGTTGGTTTCATTTTTGATGCCATGCCAAAAAGTGAATTATTTAAAACTGTTATTTTAGATGGCTCATTACCAAGAAAAACATTTTCAATGGGACATTCTTATGACAAGAGATATTATCTTGAAGCAAGAAAAATAAAATAAATACATTAAAAAAATGAACTAATGGTTCAAAAGAAGTATTAGTTACCGAAGATAAAATTACGTAATATTAACTGGTTTAATTAAAACAAGTGCTATTACAAATAAATTTATTACAAAAAAGATAGATAAGAATTCTAAACTTGATGTAGCAGATATTAATGCTATAGTTATGGTAACTATTGATAATCAAAAAGAAGAAGAAGCACCAACTGATGCAACAAAAAAGTATTAAAGAACTTGCTAAAGAAAAAAATGATATTAAAGTAGTTTTGTTCTTCGATATAACATTAAATGTAAAAAATAACATTACTGGAGAAACTTTAGGAACATTATCTACATTAGATAACAAAATCAAATTCAATATGGCTTTACCAGAAGAACTTACAAAAGTTGCTGAAGGCTATACAAGAAAGTATTATGTTGTTAGATATCATGATGGAAAATCAGAAATAATTTCTGCATCAGTTGATGGAAACGTATTATCATTTGAATCAGATAAATTCTCTACATATGCCTTAGCTTATGAAGATGTTAAAGATGAAGTGATAGTAAACCCACCTACAGGTGATAAAATAGTTTTAGATTTAGTAGTTGGTATTGTATCAGTTGCTGGTCTAGGATTAGTAGCAAAAAGTATTGCTAAAAGAAAAAAATACTTTAACTAATAGCTAATAGAACTAAGTAGCACATTGTTACTTAGTTTTTTCTTTTGGACCCTAGTTTTTTTTGAGAAAATATGATAGAATAATGGCACGAAAGGAAAATTCGCATGAAAGAAGAATTATTAAATAAATTAAACGAATATAAAGAAACCTTAAATTCTCTAGGGAGGTATCTTTGACTTAGATAAAAAAAAGGAAGAAATATCTGCCCTAGAAGAAGAACAAAAACAAGAAGATTTCTGGCAAAATGTTGATAAAGCGAATGATATCAACAAAAGATTAGCAAATTTAAAAAAAGAAGTAACATTATATAATAATTTAAATAAAAAAATAGCGGATAATTTAGAATTGCTTATAGCTGACGAAGAAGATTTTTTCTTGTTGATAAGGGAAGAGTTAATAACATTAGAAACAGAAATAAATGAGTTGGAAACATCTGTTATCTTAAGTGGAGAATTTGATATGTTAAATGCATATTTAGAAATTCATCCAGGAGCTGGAGGCACAGAATCATGTGACTGGGCTAGTATGCTAGCTAGAATGTATGAAAGATTTACTGAAAAAGAAGGCTTCAAGTGGGAAATAATAGATGAACAAAAAGGTGAAGAAGTAGGAATAAAAAGTATTACTTTAAAAATAAGTGGTGATTATGCTTATGGATATTTAAAGAAAGAAGATGGAGTGCATCGTTTAGTTAGAATATCACCATTTGATGCTGGGGCCAGAAGACATACATCATTTGCATCGGTAAGTATTATGCCTGAGATAAAAAGAGATATTAATATTGAAATAAAAGAAGAAGATTTAAAAATAGATGTTTATCATTCAAGCGGAGCAGGTGGTCAATCAGTTAATACAAGTAATTCAGCAGTAAGAATAACTCATATACCAACTAAAACAGTAGTTACGTGTCAAAATGAAAGAAGTCAATTAAACAACAAAGAACAAGCAATGAAAATGTTAAAAAATAAATTATACATGATAGAACTAGAAAAAGAACAAGCAAAATTAAATGCTTTAAAAGGTGAGTCATCAAGTATTAATTTTGGTAGCCAAATAAGAAGTTACATTTTGGAACCTTATAAAATGGTAAAAGATCATCGTAGTAATTATGAGTCACATGAACCAGAAAAAATTCTTGATGGTAACATAAAAGAAATGCTTGTATACAATTTAAAGGAGTTACAATGAAAAAAGTAATAGATTTTTTAAAAAATAATTTAAATAATAAAGATGCTGTTGTTGTAGCTTGTAGCGGAGGCCCTGACTCAATGTGCCTACTTGATTTAGTAACCAAGTTAAAAGATGAGTTAAATTTAAAAATAATTGTTGCTCATGTTAACCATAAACTACGTATTGAAAGTGAAGAAGAAGCCCAAATGGTGGAAAAATATGCTAAAAATAATGGATTAATTTTTGAGTTACTTGAGATTAATGAGTATCTTGAAAAAACATTCACAGAAGAAGATGCTAGAAGAAGAAGATATGAATTTTTTTATGAATTATTAAAGAAATACAATGCCAAAAAACTTTTAACAGCGCACCATGGAGATGATTTAATTGAAACAATTTTAATGCGTTTAACAAGAGGAAGCAACCTAAGTGGTTATATAGGTATCAAAGAAATATCTACACATAGTGATAATTTAATTTTAAGACCACTTTTAAAGGTAACAAAGGATGAAATAATTAAGTATCTTGAAGAAAATAATGTTCCATACAGAGTTGATAAAACAAATAATGAGTTAGAACATACTAGAAATAGATATCGACATATTGTTTTACCATTCTTAAAAAAGGAAAATCCTAAAGTTCATGAAAAATACTTAAAATTTTCTAAAGAATTAATTGAATATGATAGTTTTGTAACTAATTATATTAAAAATAATAATTTTATTGTAGATAATCAAATAGTTATTAACAATATAAATAACGAAAGTGATTTTATTAAAAGAAAATGTTTAGAAATTCTAGTAAAAGACATTCAAAGTAAAGATTATTTTGATATATCTGATGAACAAATGAATAATTTAATAAAGCTATTAAATCAAAACAATAAATGTATAGACTTAAACAATTATTATCAAGGAATTAACAGTTATGGACATGTTTTTATTAAGAAAAAAGAAGATAAAAAACTAGAAGAAATTGTTTTTGATAAAGATATTGTTATAGAAGACTTCATTTTTTACTATAATAATAAGGATGGAGATAATACAAATTCTTGTATATATTTAAATAGCAGTGAAATTAGTTTGCCATTAAAAATACGTAGTGTTAAAGCTGGAGATAAAATGCAAGTTAAAAATTTAAATGGCAACAAGAAAATAAGTGATATTTTTATAGATGAAAAGGTTCCAAAAGCTAAAAGAAGTACTTATCCTATCGTAGTTGACGCCAAAAATACAGTTTTATGGGTTCCAAATTTAAAAAAATCGCAATTTTCTAAAGACAAATCAGAAAAATATGATATAATAATTAGATGTAAGGCAAGGTGAATATAATAAATGAATGTAAAAACAAAAGGAAATGATAATTTTAAAAACTTTTTACCTTATTTAGTTTTAGCAGGGGTAATAGCTATAGTGTTATTTGCTTTAAACATGCAAGGTACTAAAGTTCATGAATTAAAGACTGGAGAATTAATTTCAGAATTAAAAGAAAATAATGTTACAGAAATTACTGTTACTCCAAAAAGTAATGAAAGTATATATGTAATTGAAGGTAAACTAGAAAATTATAAAAAGACTGAAAGTTTCCAAGCAAAAGTAG
The DNA here is from genome assembly GCA_000437355.1 of Firmicutes bacterium CAG:460. Lineage (GTDB taxonomy): Bacteria > Bacillota_I > Bacilli_A > RF39 > UBA660 > Onthocola_B. The sequence continues at coordinate 87,926 of FR899774.1, read as the reverse complement.
TTGGTACAGAATTAGACACTGTTTTATCTTTAATAAAAGAAAATGATGTAAAAGAATATGATACTAATTCAGATCCTGGAGAAAATGTTTTCTTATATATCTTAGTTAACGTTTTACCTTTAGTTTTAATGGTAGTTATCATGTATATTTTATTTACTAAACTAGCAAACTCAAATAAAAATTCAATGGATTTTGGAAAAAGTAAGGCTCGTTTAAGCAATGAAAATGATAAGAAGAGCTTTAAAGATGTTGCTGGATTAAAAGAAGAAAAAGAAGAAGTTGAAGAATTAATAGACTTCTTAAAGAACCCTAAAAAGTTTGAAAAAATGGGAGCAAGAATTCCTAAAGGTGTCTTATTAGTAGGCCCTCCAGGAACAGGTAAAACATTACTAGCTAAAGCTATTGCAGGTGAAGCTAATGTGCCATTCTTCTTTATAAGCGGTTCAGATTTCGTTGAATTATTCGTAGGTGTCGGAGCATCACGTGTTCGTGATATGTTCAAAGAAGCAAAAAGAAATGCTCCATGCTTAATCTTTATAGATGAAATTGATGCCGTAGGTCGTCAAAGAGGAACAGGTCTTGGTGGTGGACATGATGAAAGAGAACAAACTCTTAACCAATTATTAACAGAAATGGATGGTTTCGGTGAAAATGAAGGTATCATCATTATAGCAGCTACAAATAGACCAGATGTTCTAGACCCAGCTCTACTTCGTCCAGGACGTTTCGATAGACAAGTAACAGTAAGTCTACCAGATGCTAATGAACGTGAACAAATCTTAAAAGTTCATGCTAAAAATAAAACATTAGGTAAAGATGTTAACTTAAGTAATTTAAGTTTACGTACACCAGGTTTTTCTGGAGCAGACCTAGAAAACTTACTTAATGAAGCTGCACTTCTTACAGTTCGTCGTAATAAAAATGCTATTACAATGGATGAAATAGATGAAGCAACAGATAGAGTTTTACTTGGACCTGCTAAGACAACTAGAAAAATAACTGATAAAGAAAAGAAACTTGTATCAATTCATGAAGCAGGGCATGCTGTAATTGGTATAAAACTAGAAGATGCTCAAGAAGTCCATAAAATTACAATCATACCACGTGGTATGGCTGGTGGTTACACAATGATGCTTCCAAAAGAAGAAAAAATTGCTGTCATGACTAAAGATGAATTACTTGCACAAATTACTGGTTTACTTGGTGGACGTGTAAGTGAAGAAATGTTCTTAAATGAAATTTCAACCGGAGCAAGCGATGACTTCAAAAAAGCAACACGTATTGCAAGAAGTATGGTTACTGAATATGGAATGAGTGACTTAGGTCCAGTTCAATATGAAGAAAAAAGTGAAAATGTCTTCTTAGGAAGAGATTATGCTAAATCAAGAGATTTCTCAGACCAAGTAGCATTAGAAATTGATGAACAAGTTCGTAAAATTATTGAAGATTGTTATTTAAAAGCTAAAAAAATTATCGGTGAAAACAAAGATTTAATCTTTGCTCTAAGTGATGCATTAATGAAATATGAAACAATAACTAAAGAACAAATTGAGTCAATTGTTGAAACTGGTGAAATCAAACCAATTGAAGAAATTGAAAAAGAAACAAAGAACGAAGAAGAAAAAAACCCAAAGAAAAAACCAAGAAAAACAAAGGAAGAAGAAAAATAATTGTTGCAAAGTTTAACAACTTGTGATAGATTATTTATGAAACGGATGTGTTAAAATGTTAGAAAATATATTACTTGTAATATCAATATTACTAATAGCTATAGTTCTTTTACAAGGAAATAAAGCTAGTGATGCCGGTGGAATAATAACTGGTGGAAATGATAATTTATTTCAACACCAAAAAGAAAGAGGCTTAGAACTAGTAGTTAGTAGAATTACTATGATTTTAGGAATATTATTCTTCGTTATATCATTAATATTGTTCTTGAAATAGTGGGAAACCACTATTTTTTTTGTAATTTAAAATACTCAGACTGAGTATCAAAAACTGCACTTTACACGATATGTGTTAAAAATATTGTCGTTTTTATCGTAAAGTAAAAAATTTAACAAAAAATTTTTTAAATGAAAAATTTCCCTTAAATAAAGGGATTTTTTTATGTTCCTCAAAAATAAATAAAAAAGTTTCAAAAAAAGTGCAAAAATTTAAACTCTTTAGGAAATATTATATATGAAAGAAAAATTGTATTTATTTCTAAAAGGAGGTAAAAAATGAATTATTATGATGAAGTAAATAGTTATGTTAAAAAAGTAGAAATAGGAAAAGCTATCAGAGAAACAAATGCTAATATGGAATTAGTAGAATGTTATTGGAATGTGGGAAGATTAATAGTGGAAGCCCAAGGAGGAAAAGATAAATCTAAGTATGGAAATGAGTTGTTAAAAGATTGGTCAGCAAAGTTAACAAAAGAATATGGTAAAGGATATGATTATACAAATTTATCCAGGTTTAGGCAATTATATCTATGTTTTCCAATAATTGGCGCAGTGCGCCAACAATTGAGTTGGACAATAATAAGAACTATTTTGCCAATAAAAGATGAGAACAAAAGAAACTATTATATAAATTTATGCATTGAAAATAATTTGTCTCAAAGAGAATTAATAAAAGAAATAAAAAGTAATTCGTATGAAAGATTAGAACATAAGCCAGAAAAAATTGATATGATTGTTCCTATAAAAGTACCAGCAATAATAAATAACTTTAAAAATCCAATATTACTAGAATTAAAAGATAAAGAAATAAAATCAGAAAGTGATTTAGAAAAACTAATTTATTCACAATTAAGTTATGTGTTTTTAGAATTAGGATAACTTTAAAAATCCAATATTACTAGAATTAAAAGATAAAGAAATAAAATCAGAGAGTGATTTAGAAAAATTAATTTATTCACAATTAAGTTGTGTGTTTTTACAATTAGGTAAAGGATTTACTTGGGTAGGAAATCAATATAAAGTTAGCGATGGAAATAAAAACTATTTTATAGATATGTTACTTTACAATATTAAATATGATTGTTATGTAGTAGTAGAAATAAAATGTAGAAAACTTAAAAAAGAAGATAAAGGTCAAGTGGAATTCTATATGAACCTTGTTGATAACTATGTTAAAGAACCAAATAATAACCCAACAATAGGAATAATTATAACAAAAGACCAAGACAAGTTTGTGGCAAACTTTGTTAGAAGTGAAAAACTAGCACCGCTCACATACAAATTTGTATAAAAATAATGCAATTTATAAATATTTAGTGTATAATAAATTTAGTTAAAATAAAGGGAGACAATATGAAAAAAAATGGATTTACATTAATAGAAATTATAGTAGTAATAGCATTATTAGCAGCGATATCAGTAACTGTAGGAGTTAGTATGACTGGCTTATTTGGTAAAGAGGAAGACAAAAAGTATAATGCTTACAAAACAGAAATAGAAAACGCTGCTTGTTTATATGTTGAAATAAATAACATTACAACAGCTGAAACAATTAGCAAGGAAACTATTGTCAGAGCTGGTCTAATAAAAAAAGATTTAAAAAATCCTAAGAATAATAAAACCATTTTAGAAGATTCAACAATAATTGGCGTAAAAGTATCATGGAAAAATAATGAAAAAAAATGTTCAATAAGTACTAGTTAAATAACAATAAATATGTTATACTTTATATGTGATAAAAAATGAAGAATAAAAAGAGGGTACTGACAATATTATTAGCATTAATAATAATTATTACGATTATACTAGCGGTCGTTTTGATTTTTGGTGGTATAAAAACAAAAGAAATTAATGATTATCACGAAAAATTAGAAAAAGCTGCATGCAAATTAGCTGAAGATGAAAATTATACTGAAGCGTTGTGTGAAGGTTTTGAATATCTTTGCAAAGTTAAGTATGAAAGACTAATTGATAAAAAGTATATCAAAAATAATTTAAAAAATCCTTTAAATAATAAGTTAGTTAGTGAAGATACTAAAAGTTTCGTACAAATTAGCTGGAAAGATGGTAAAATGATTTGTACACATAAAGAAGGATAGTATATTATGAGGGAAAAAATATTAGAAGCATTAAAAGATGAAACAAAAGGACAAGATATAAATACTATAAATAGTAAAATCCAATTAAAAGGTGTAGAAGGCGTAAAAGAACTCGAAGCAACCCTAGCTGAACTAGTAAAAGAGGGCATTGTTCATATGTCTAAAAATCACGAATATTTATTAATGTCTAACACAAAGTCTTTACGTGTTGGAGTTCTTAAAATTAATAAAAATGGTAATGGATTTGTTGAATGTGAACCAGAACCAGTATTTGTTCATAATGATGATTTACTAGGGGCAATAAACGGCGACTTTGTTGAAGTTGAAATAAAAACAAGACTTAGTGACCCAAATCCCGAAGGATATATTAGAAATGTTTTGAAAAGAGATTTAAAAACCGTCGTTGGAGAAATAGTAAAAGATAAGAAAAATCTTGCTTTTAAAGCAGATGATGAAAAGTTAAATATTGCAGTAAAATTGACTAAAGACAGTATGAAAGGTTGCGTAGAAGGCCATAAAGTTATTGTTTCAATTATAAAAGAAATTGGTAATAGAACATTTTTAGGTAAAGTTGAAAGAATTATAGGACACAAAAATGACCCGGGCGTTGATATTTTAACAATTGCAGCTAAACATTCAATTGAAACAATATTTAGTGAAGCGGTTTTAAACGAATTAAAAAATATTCCTGATACCGTTTGTGAAAATGATTTAATTGGAAGAACAGATTTAACAAAGGAAATGATTTTTACAATAGATGGTGATGATACTAAAGATATCGATGATGCTATAAGTGTAAAAAAAGATGGGAACAATTATATACTTGGAGTTCATATTGCAGATGTTTCAAACTATGCTAAAGTTGGAACTGCCCTTTATGATAGTGCATTTTCTCGCGGAACATCAAGTTATTTAGCAGACACAGTTATACCAATGCTACCACATCAATTATCAAATGGTATTTGTTCTCTCAACCCCGAAGTAGTAAGACTTACAATTAGTTGTGTAATGACAATTAATGATGCTGGAAAAGTTATTGATTACGATATATTTCCATCATATATTATGTCTAGAAAACAAACGACTTACAAAAACGTAAACAAAATATTAGATGAAAATAAAGTTCCAAAAGGTTACGAAGAATTTGTTGATACATTAAAAACAATGCATGAGTTAGCAAAGATATTAAGAAAAGAAAAAATTAATCGTGGATACATAGACTTTGGAATAGATGAAGCGAAAGTAATACAAGATAAAAAAGGTCGAGCAATTGATATTGTAAAACGAGTACAAGGCACTGGCGAAAAGTTAATTGAAGACTTTATGATAGCAGCTAATGAAACTGTAGCAACACATATAAGTAATATGGATTTACCATTTATCTACCGTGTTCATGATTTACCAAATGCCGAAAAGATTGAAGATTTTTGCAACTTAATAAAACAACTTGGTTATCAAGTCCATACTAACTTGAACAAAATAACACCTGTTACCATGCAAAAACTACTTGATGAATTTCGTGATAAAGATGAATTTGTAATACTTTCTGATATGTTACTTAGAAGTATGAAAAAAGCTATTTATAGTACAAATAATATTGGTCACTTTGGTCTAGCTAGTAAAAACTATACTCATTTTACCAGCCCAATAAGAAGATTTCCAGATTTAACTGTTCATAGACTTCTTAGAACTTATCTTTTTGAAAACAGAATTGATTTAGAAACAATTAATTTTAATGCTAAATATCTAATAGATGTTGCTGAACATTCTAGTGAAACAGAAGTTAATTCTATTGAAGCCGAAAGAGATGTTTTAGACATGAAGATGGCTGAATATATGGAAAAACATGTTGGGGAAGAATATGACGGGATTATTAGTGGTGTAACAAATTTTGGATTATTTGTTGAATTAGATAATTTAGTTGAAGGGTTAGTTCATATAAGTACATTAAATGGATTTTACACATATGTTCCAGAAATGCTATCGTTAATAAGTAGCAATAAAAAGAAAAAATATCGTATTGGTGACAAGGTAAGAATAATAGTTACAAAGGCTAGTAAAAAACAAGGCATTATTGACTTTGAATTAGTGGGGGACAATAATGGAAATAACAAATAAAAAAGCTTATTTTAATTATTTTATCTCATCTGAAATAGAAGCAGGTATTGTCCTTGTTGGAACGGAAATAAAATCTATAAAAAAAGGCTCAGTAAATTTAACAGATAGTTATGTTAGAATTAAAAAAAATGAAGCATATATAATCAATATGTTCATTGATAAATATGATGAAGGAAGTATTTTTAATCACGAACCGACTAGAGAAAGAAAATTATTGCTTCACAAAAAAGAAATAAAGAGGTTGCTAGAACTTACTAGTCGCGAAGGATACACTTTAGTTCCTTTAAAAGTTTATCTAAAAAAAGGCAAAGCCAAAGTTTTAATTGGTGTTGCTAAAGGTAAAAAACTTTATGACAAAAGAGAAATGATTAAAAAAAGGGACATGGAAAGAGATAATAGGTTAAGGAGGTAATTATGAAATCTAAATTCTCAAAAATATTAACGATATTATTAATTGGTATATTTTGCATATCTCTAAGTGGATGTGGAAAAGAAACAACAAAGGATACTGGAAAAACAACACAATCACCAGAAAAGAAAAATTTAAAAATAGTTGATACAAGTAAAAATTCTCGACCATATGCAGTTATGATTAATAACATAAGTGTTGCAAGACCACTACAAAGTGGCTTACAAGATGCTTACATTATTTATGAATTAATAGCTGAAGGCGGAATAACACGTTATATGGCATTATTTATGGACCAAAATACTGAAAGAATAGGTTCAATCCGAAGTGCAAGACATTATTTCCTAGATTATGCTTTAGAAAATGATGCAATTTATGTTCATCATGGTCAAAGTCCTCAAGCTCAAAGAGATTTTAGTGCTCTAGGTGTTGATAGAATTGTAGTTGATAATTCTAAAACTGGCTGGAGAGATAAGAGTTTAAATGTTGCATCAGAACACACATTATTTACAAGTATTGAAAAGTTAAATAATGGTCTTGGTAGTAAAAGAACTACTAGAAATAATGATTTATTATTAAACTATAGTGTTGATGAAGTTGATATTTCTAAAAAAGAGGGAGCCAAAGTTGCTAATAATGTATCAATAACATATTCAAGTAATACAGTTACAAGTTACAAATATGATGAAACTAACAAATATTACTTAAGAAGTGTTAATGGCAAAGCACATACTGACTATGTAACAAAAGAACAATATCATTTTAAAAATATAATTACATATCAAGTAAAAAATACAACACTAAATGATGGTGAAAACAAAGGTCGTCAAGATATTGAAAATATTGGTTCTGGAGAAGGTTACTACATTACAAATGGATATAGCATTCCAATAAAATGGGTAAAAGAATCTAGAAAGAGCCAAACAAAATATTATTATACGGATGGTAAAGAAATAGATGTAAATGATGGTAATACATTTATTCAAATTCAACCCTCTGGACAAAATTTAACAATAGAGTAAAAAGGAGAAATTTATATGGATGGATTTGTTAATTTTATTATAGAACATTATATAATATTTGATATAATTGGGGTGTTTTTAATACTTGCTTTAATTGGATATTTTGTTTCTATAAAAAAAGAAAAAGCCAAAGTATTCAAATTAAATGATGAAACAATAAATATTGCAAATGACATTCCTATAAATGCTAATGTATCTTTACGAGATTACGTTAATGAAAATAAAAGTATTAATAATAACAACAATAACAATTTATAAAATTGGGGGCTACCCCCTTTTTATTTTTCAAAAAATTTGATATAATAAATTGGACAAAGGATGGTGTTTAAATGAATCTCTCAACAGTCTGGGAAATATTCACAAAATTGTTAGATATATGCTTAGTTTGGCTAGCATTCTACTATATATTAAAAAATGTTAAAAATAATATTAAAATGGTTTTAATAGTAAAAGGTGTATTTATAATCCTTTTAGTTAAAGTTGTAAGTGATTTACTAAATCTTTATACAGTTGGAGTAATTTTAGAATATGCAATTCAATGGGGACCACTTGCTATAATAGTAATATTCCAACCAGAAATAAGAAGTGTACTAGAATCATTAGGACGTACACAACTTTTAGGACGTCATAAAATACTAACAGTAGATGAAAGAGAAAAAGTTGTTTATGAAATAATGCGTTCTGTAGAGTATTTACGTAAAAATAGAATTGGAGCTTTAATAGTTATTGAAAGAGAAATATCTTTAGAAGAATATATTAAAAACGCTACAAAAGTTTATGCGGATTTATCTGACTCATTACTTGAAACTATATTCTTTCCAAATTCACCACTTCATGATGGTGGTGTAATTATTCAAGGTGATAGAATTACATGTGCCGGAGCAGTATTTAGAACAAGTATGAACCCAAATGTTTCAAAAAGACTTGGTACAAGACATAGAGCGGCTTTAGGAATTGCTGAAGAAAGTGATGCCATAGCTTTAGTTGTAAGTGAAGAAACAGGAAGACTATCAATTGCAGTTGATAGCAACTTACATTATAATTTGGAACCTGACCAATTTAGAATGATGTTAATCGACGAATTAAAACCTAAAATGGAAGTATTCTTCGAAGCTGATGATGAAAGTGAAGGTGATGAAGAATGATAACAAGATTATTTAAAAAAATATATAAATTTATTGACCAAAAAATAGTTGTACCAATAAGTAGATTTATTTATTATTTATCAAAAAAGTTTAAGAAAAATCAAGGAAAATTAGACAAATTATTAAATAGACCACATTTTTTAATTTACTTATCATTGTTCTTAGCAGTAATAATGTTTTTATTAATTGACTCTAAAGTTATAAATTTAGTAAAAACAGAAGCAGAAGAAATACGTGGTGTACCAGTTGTAGTTAAATATAATGAAGAAGCGTATGTTATTGAAGGCGTGCCTGAAACAGTTGATATAACACTAACGGGAAGAAAAAGTGATATATATCTAGCAAAACAACTTGGAGAATATGAAGTTGTATTAGACCTTTCGGAATATACACCAAGTGATAATCCATACAAAGTTTATTTCTCATATTCAAAACCAATACATTCACTAACATATAAGTTAGACCCTTCATATGTACAAGTAATAATTAAAAATAAAGAAAGTCAAGTTAAAACATTATCATACGATTTACTTAATATAAATGCTTTAGATAGCAGATTAAGCGTTAAGTCTGTATCATTAAATAAAACTGAAGTAGTTGTAAAGGGCGGTAGTGATGCTTTAGCAGAAATTGCATCCGTAAAAGCATTGATTGACCTTGCTAAACAAAACTTTAGTGAAGCAGGAACATATGATATTGACAACGTTGAACTAGTAGCATATGACTCAAAAGGAAACAAATTAACAAATGTTGAAATTGTTCCAAGTACAATTAGTGCATCAGTTATTTTGGAAAGTTACTCAAAAGCAGTACCAATTAGAATTGAAACAACTGGAGAACTTATAGCTGGAAAATCAATTGCGTCAATTTTAATAAATGGTAACTCAAATTATTCAATTACTATTTATGGTGACCAAGCGGATTTAGAAAAAATTAATAGTGTTCCTGTAACAATAAATGTTGATGGACTAGGAAATGAAGGCACAAAGAAATATAATGCCACAATTAATAAACCAAATGGTGTCCGTAAAATGAGTGTTGAAAAAGTAACAATTACAGCAACATTCGGAGAAGAACAACAAAAGACAATAGACATAAGTAACAATATAACTCCGATAAATCTAAGTGAAGGCCTAACAGCAAACCTTATTGATACAAAAGACATTACAGTTCAAGTAAAAGGTGTAGCATCAGTTATTGAAAAAATAAATAATGGTGATGATGAAAATAAAGTTAGTGCATATATAGATTTAGCAGGCTTAGGTATCGGTGAACATGAAGTGGAAGTAAAAATTAACAATAGTAACCCACTAGTAAGTTATGTTGTATCTAATAAGATAAAAATTAAAATAACCCAAAAATAAAGGTGTTAGCTTAATGCTAGCACCTTTTTAGTCTTCGATATTTGTAAATAATAAACCAATATTTATTAATCCACAAACACCAACAATTACATAAATAGCCTTTTCTAGTATTGTAACATTATTGAATAACTTAGCTACAATATTTACATCGAATAAACCATATATTCCCCATACTATAGCACCTATTATAGTAATAACTAAAGCTACTTTTTGTAGTATTGCCATATATTCACATCCCTTTAATCATATTTTTACCAATAAATTAAATAATATACATATTTTAAAATAGAAAAAATATATTTAATTAGAAAAGGGGATTTGGTAATGAAAAAGTATTTAATACTAATAACGATTATGTGTTTGGTTTTAACAGGATGTGGAACTTACAAACTTGAAGATGCTGTTAATGACTTTACAAAAAGTGTAGAAAGTAGCAAATCATACAAATTAAATGGTACAATGGAAATAAGTAGTGGAGAAGAAATATTTACTTATAATATTGATGCATACTTTTTAAAAGATGATTTTTATAAAGTTGTTTTAGTAAATCAAACTAATAATCATGAACAAGTTATTCTTAAAAACAAGGAAGGATTATATGTTGTAACACCAAGTTTAAATAAGAGTTTTAAATTTGATAGTGTCTGGCCAGAAAATTCTTCTCAAGCATACCTATTACAAAATTTAGTAACAGATATTAAGAATGATAATGAAAAAACATTTGAAAAAAATGAAAAAGGATATGTAATTAAAAGTAAAGTTAATTATCCAAATAATGAAGAATTAGTTTATCAAAAGATTTATTTTGATAAAGATATGAATATCACCGGCGTAGAAGTATATAATAATGAGGATATTATCAAAATCAAAGTAACGTTTAAAAATGTTAATTTAAAAGCTAAATTAAAAGAAGATGACTTTGTTTTAGAAGATTTAATTGATACAAAAGCAGAAGATAATAATAAAGATACAACAAAAGATAACCAAAATAATACTGAAAACAAAGATAACAAAAATGAAACTTGCACAGGAACAAATTGTAAAGATAATAATAAAACTTGTGAAAATAACAATTGTGATAAAACAACTGGTTCATTAGATAGCATAATTTATCCACTTTATATACCTACTAATACACATTTAAAAAGTTCAGAAACTGTATCAACTGCAAGTGGAGAACGTGTAATACTTACATTTAGTGGTGACAAAAACTTTGTTATAGTTGAAGAAACATCAAAATTCTCAAGTGAATTTGAGGTAATTCCAGTATTCGGCGACCCATTGATGCTTGATAAAACAATCGCAGCTTTAAGTTCAAATTCTATAAGTTGGAACGCTGATAACGTTAGTTACTATCTTGTAAGTAGTGATTTATCATCAAATGAAATGGTCAACGTTGCAAAATCACTAGGTAATTCTAAAACAGTAATTTCCACGAAGTAGTATATATAATAATGAAATATTACCTTGCAAAATAGTGTCATTTTATGTATAATTATTTTATGGAGGCATAAAGATGGCAAATAAAAAGGTAAAATTAAATGACAAAGTAAACGTAAAAAAGAATAAAAAAGGTGTAGATATTGACAAATATGTTAGTGATGAAGCAAAAGAAGTAAGAAGGTTTATTATAATATTGTTAAGTATAATTATCTTAGTTTTAGGAGTTTATGCTATTACAAGACTTGTTAATAAAAATAAAGATAGTAAAAAAGAAGAAAATGTTACAGCTGGAGCAATCGATTACGATAAAGTAAGTGTTGGAACAATGCTTAATAAAAGTGATGAAGAATATTATGTAATTGTATATGATGGTGAAGATAGCAAAGCAGTTTATTATTCAGCAATTGTTACTACATATATGCAAAAAGATAAAAGTTTACCAGTTTATTTCTGTGACTTAGGCAATAGATTTAATAAAGATTACTATGTTGGAGAAAATGGAACAAGTAATAAGAACGCAAAAACAGTAGAAGAATTTGCTTTTGGTAAATTAACCCTTATTAAAGTAAAAAATGGTAAAATTGATAAATATATTGAATCACTTGACACAATTAAAGAAGAATTAAGTGTTTAGAAAAGTTTTTAACTTTTCTTTTTTTTGGAAAAATGTTAAAATAAAAGTAAGGGTGATATAGAATGAAGCAAAATAAAGGTTTTAATTTAATTAGTGTTATAATTATCATTTTTGTAACATCAATAGCATCAGCAATTACCGCCGGTATAATCGTAACAAATAATTACAATTTAACATATAAAGGTTTAGCAGATGATAAAGAATTAAATGAATTTATAAAAACATATTCTAATATAATAAATAATTATTATGATGAAGTAGATAAAGAAAAGATGATAGATTCTGCAATTAATGGTATGCTTAATTACCTTGGGGATAATTATACAACATATTTAACTAAAGAACAAAGAGAAGATTTAGAAGAAAGATTATCAGGTAGTTATGTGGGAATTGGCATAACTTATAATGGTAGAGAAATAGTGGAAGTAGCTAAAAATGGTCCTGCTGAAGAAGCTGGATTAAAAGCTGGTGATAAATTTGTTAGTGTTGCAGGTACAGATGTAAGAGAAACACCAAATGCAATAAAAGCTTTAATACAAGATGCTAAAGATAAAACGATATCTATAGTAGTAGAAAGAGAAGAAGAAGAATTAACTTTTGATGTGGAAGTAAGAAATGTACCATCATCAGTAAAATATGAATTAAAAGAAAATTCTATTGGTTATATAAATATCGATATTTTCTCAGAAACTTTAACAAATCAAGTTTCAAATGCTTTAAAAGACCTTGAAGAAAAAGGAATGAAGAAGTTAATAATTGATTTAAGGGATAATTCCGGGGGATATTTAGATTCTGCAGAAACAACAGCAAGTTTATTCTTAGAAAAGGGTAAGCTAATATATTCTTTGGAAGATAAAAATAAAAAAGAAGATTATTATGATGAAACAGAAGAACATAGAACTTATCCTATAGTTATATTAATCAATGAAAAGTCAGCATCATCTGCCGAAATTTTAGCAGCAGCATTAAAAGATAGTTATGGTGCCGTTTTGGTTGGTGAAAAAAGCTATGGTAAAGGAAAAGTTCAACAAACAATTAAATTAGAAGATGGATCTATGGCAAAATACACATCTGCAAAATGGTTAAGACCAACAGGTGAATGTATAGATAATAAAGGTTTAACACCTGATTATGCAGCGAGTTTAACTTATGAAACAAACGAAAATGGAGAACAAACAGTTATAGATTCACAATTAAATAAAGCATTAGAAGTAATTAGGGCAATGTAGTTTGCTCTTTTTTGCAATATATAAAGGATGGGGATTACATGAAAATAGGAGATAAATATAAAATACATTGTTATAAACATAATGGTGAAGCATATCAAGCAAGTGAAGAAACAATAATATTAGATATAAAAGATGATTATATTGTATGCGGAAATTATATGGTTGATGTAAAAGAACCTGAAGGGCATACATATAAAACAAAGGAACTAGCAATAATATATTTTTACAAACATAATTGGTTTAATTGTATAGCTCAACTAAAATCGTTTGGTTTATTTTACTATTGTAATATGGCTTCTCCATATATAATAGATGAAAATGTTATTAAATATATAGATTATGATTTAGATTTAAGGGTATTTCCAGATGGAGGATATAAAATTTTAGATTATAATGAATATAAATATCATAAAAAGAAAATGAAATATCCAGAAGAAATTGATATTATTATAAATAAAGAATTACAAAAATTGATAGAAATGAAAAAAAATAATGAGGGACCATTCGATAAAAAACAAATTTTAGAGTATAAAAAAATATATGAAGCATTAAATAAATGATGTAATATAATAAAAAAATAAGCATAAAATATATAGAAAATCCTTAAAAAAACGTAAAATTTCAAAAAAAATGAAAAAATTTTAAAAAATTTGCATTTTTTTGTTGACATTCGTTTCTGGATTTGATATATTATCTATGCACTCAGCAAAAAGGGTGTGAAAATGATCTTTGAAAACTAAGTAAAAAAGTCAATTTTGAGTAGCTTTGATTAAACTTAAAAATAATGATTGTTATAAATCAATTTTATTGAGAGTTTGATCCTGGCTCAGGATGAACGCTGGCGGCATGCCTAAGACATGCAAGTCGTACGAAGGGGCCCAATGAAAAGAATTGAAGTTTGGAGTGCTTGCACAAAGAATGGATTTTCTTGGATTTGGATTTTCCCCTTAGTGGCAAACGGGTGAGTAACACGTGGGTTACCTACCTCTAAGATGGGGATAACAGTTGGAAACGACTGATAATACCGAATGTGCTCTACGGAGTAAAGAAGCCTTTAAAGCTTCGCTTAGAGATGGGCCTGCGGCTTGCATGGATAGGTAATCAACATAAAGTTAGTGATGGAAATAAAAACTACTTTATAGACATGTTACTTTACAATTACAAATATAATTGTTTCGTAGTTGTAGAAATAAAATGTAGAAAGTTAAAAAAAGAAGATAAAGGACAAGTAGAGTTTTATATGAACCTTGTTGATAACTATGTTAAAGAACCAAGTAATAACCCAACGATAGGAATAATTATAACTAAAGACCAAGACAAGTTTGTGGCAAATTTTGTTAGAAGTGAAAAGGTTGTGCCACTTACATATGAATTAGTGAAATGAGTTATTGTGAGCTAAATTATGATAAATATGTAAAGTAAAGTGTCAAGTGTGACATATATTCAGACATATATTTTGACTAGTTTTGTCGAAGTTGTTTAAAGTTTTTAAAATATTCACTAAACTAATATGTAAGGAGAGAAAAATATGTTTAAGTTAGAGCTAGAGTATAAAAATGGTATATTGTTTGCAAGACTTAAAGGAATATTAAATAGAAAGAATAGTTATAAAATAAATAATTATTTAAATCCTGTGATAAAAAAACATAATATTAAATATTTAGTCTATAATTTTGAAGATTTAGAAATGATAGATAATTCTGGAATAGATGCTATTAAAAATAGTAAATATTTTGTAAAATGTAATAAAGGAGTAGTTAAAGTATGTGGGGTATGTGGGGCGCAAGAATATCTGTGTAAGTATCTAAAACTGGTTAAGGTTAAAAGTGAAATAGATGCATGTATGGAAATGGAGGTTATGTAATGTTAGAAGAAATTATTAAGTCAAGTGCTGGATTAATATGGAAGATAGCTAAGAATTTTTATGGTGTAGATAAAAATGATTTGTATCAAGCCGGTGTTCTTGGAGTTATTAAAGCATATCAAAATTATAAAGATGATGGAACAACTAAGTTTAGTACATATGCCTATAACTATATCTTTGGAGAAATGTACATACTAGCAAATAACAAAGAAATTAAATTAAACAAAGATGTAAATAGACTTTTAAAAATGATTGATATGGGAAGAGTTAGGCTTTCTCAAGAAATAATGCGTGAACCATCTAATAGAGAATTAGCAGAATATTTAGAAATGGATTTAAGAAACTTAGAACAAATAGAAATGTATAGAAATAATTTTGTTTCAATGGATGAAGATAATGATGAAAGAAGAGATTTACATGAAGTAATAGCTTGTAATGAAGCTTTAAGTGAAGATGATAGAATAGTTTTAAATGATAGTATTAATTCGTTAGATAATTTAGAAAAAGATATTATTAGAAGTCGTTATTATGAAGATTTAACTCAAAGCGAAACTGCTAGAAAGTTAGGTATTACTCAAGTAATGGTTTCAAGATATGAAAAAAGAAGTTTAAGTAAAATGCGAGACTTTATGTATATGTAAGAAATTTTAATTCATAATAATAATGGTGAATGTTATGAATAAAGAAGACTATAAAAAATTAGTTAAAAAGCATACTCCTAAAGAACCAAAATTAAGAAATGTTGGAGTAGCTTTTTTAGTGGGAGGATTAATTGGTTTATTTGCTGAAATTCTAATCTTTGTAATTAAGCATTGTTTTTCTGTTTCAGTAGTTGTTGCTGGACTTATTACAGCTTTAATTGTTATTTTTTTATCAAGTTTATTTACAGCTTTAGGTTTTTTTGATAATTGGGTTAACAAATGTAAATGTGGTTTAATTATTCCCACTACTGGATTTGCTCATAGTGTGGCTTCAAGTGCTTTAGAGTATAAAAAAGATGGTTTAATTACTGGTCTTGGTTCTAACTTTTTTAAACTAGCTGGTTCAGTAATTTTATATGGAATTATTTCAGCTTTTATTTTAGTGATTGTGAAGGTGATTTTTGGTGGCTAGTATGAAATTTAAAAATGTTTATTTAAATGATTATTATACAATAGTTGGACCTTTAGAAAAAAATAGTCGTTTAAAAAGATTAGATATGGTTATGGATGATTATTATATTGGAGAAAAAACTTTTGAACAAGCTGAAGTAAAAATGCAACAACTTGTAATTGATAATTTAATTGGTAAAAATAATTTAAATATTAGTGATATTGATTTGCTTGTAGGTGGAGATTTAACTAATCAAATTGCTATTAGTAATTATAGTGCTAAAAATTACAATATTCCATTTTTAGGACTTTATTCTGCTTGTGCTACATTTGTAGAAAGTTTAATTGTTGCATCAAGTATGGTCGATAGTGGAAAATTAAAAAAAGTAATTAGTATTACTAGTAGTCATAATTTAACTGCTGAAAGACAATTTAGATATCCAGTTGAATATGGTGCACCGAGAGCTCATACTGCAACATTTACATCAACAGGTGCTGTTTCAACTCTTTTAAGTAAGAAACCTAGTAAAATAAAATTTGAAAGTGCAACAATTGGGGTTCCTGTAGATTTAGGAATAAATGATGCTAATAATTTAGGGGCAGCGATGGCTCCAGCAGCTGCAAGTACTATTGCAACACATTTTGCTAGTTTAAAAAGAGATGCAAGTTATTATGATTTAGTTTTAACTGGTGATTTAGGATGTGTTGGTAGTGAGATTTTAAAAGATTATTTAGAAACTGTATATAATATAAGGTTAAAAAAATATATGGATGCCGGTTGTGAATTATATTTAGATAGTCAAGAGACTTATGCTGGAGGAAGTGGACCAGCTTGTTTACCAATTGTTTTATTTAATAAAGTGCTTCTTAATAAAAAATATAAGAAAATATTATTAGTAGCAACAGGGGCTTTGCATAGTCCAACAACTGTTAACCAACATGGAACAATTCCATCAATTGCTCATGCTATTAGTTTGGAGGTGGAATAATGAATTTCTTTATGGCATTTCTATTTGCTGGGACTTTATGTGCTTCAGCTCAAATTATTTTGGATAATACTAAATTAACTCCAGGACATATTACAAGTTTATATACAGTTGGAGGGGCATTTTTATCGTTTTTAGGTTGTTATGATTGTCTTATAAATAAGTTTGGAGCAGGAGCAACAATTCTTATTTCTAACTTTGGTCACTCTTTATATAGTTCAGCTTGGCAAGGGTATATAGAAGATGGTTTCTTTGGTATATTTAGTAATATGTTATGTAAATCATCTGGTGTAATAACCGGTGCAATAGTTTCAGCTTTCTTAGTTTCAATTATTTTTAAACCTAAAAACTAATCAATAAAAATTATATGTATAAGAAACATAGACATTTTAAACAAATGTTTGTGTTTTGTGTTGACAATTTATAAAACTTGTTGTACAATTAAGTTGTATCAGGGTATTAGGAGGAAAAAATGAAAGTTACAAAAGATGAAAAGAATAAAGATAAGGCACTAGAACAAGTTATTGCTGATATTGAAAAACAATTTGGAGCAAGAGCCATAATGAAACTTGGAGATAATGAACACATGAATGTTGATGTTACTTCAAGTGGTTCAATTGCAATTGATGTTGCTTTAGGTGTTGGTGGTTATCCTAAAGGAAGAATTATTGAAATATATGGACCAGAATCAAGTGGTAAAACAACTGTAGCCCTTCAAGCTATTGCAGAAGTGCAAAAAAATGGAGGGAGAGCTGCATTTATAGATGCTGAACATGCACTAGACCCAGTTTATGCTAAAAAATTAGGAGTTAATATTAATGAACTTTTACTAAGTCAACCAGATACTGGTGAAGAAGCCCTTGAAATTTGTGATGCCTTAGTTAAAAGTGATGCTGTTGATATTGTAGTTATTGACTCAGTTGCAGCATTAGTTCCTCAAGCAGAAATTGATGGTGAAATGGGAGATTCTCATGTAGGTCTTCAAGCAAGATTAATGTCTCAAGCATTAAGAAAATTATCAGGAACAATGAATAAAACTAAAACAACGGCAATATTCATTAACCAATTAAGAGAAAAAGTTGGTGTTATGTTTGGTAATCCTGAAACAACACCAGGTGGAAGAGCATTAAAATTTTATTCTACTATTAGACTTGATGTAAGACGTGGAGAACAAATTAAAATGGGAGACCAAATTATTGGTAATAAAACTAATATTAAAGTTGTTAAAAATAAAGTTGCTCCACCATTTAAAACTGCTACTGTAGATATTATGTATGGAGAAGGAATATCTAGAGAAGGAGAAATTATAGATATTGCTAGTGATTTAGCTATAATTGATAAAAGTGGTGCTTGGTATTCTTACAATGGTGAAAAAATTGGTCAAGGTAAGGAAAATGTAAAAATATTTTTAAAAGAAAATCCAGTTTTAAGGGATGAACTTGAACAAAAAATCAGAGAACATTATGGTTTTATAGAAAAAATAAAAGATAAAAAGGAAAAAAATTAGAAAAATAAAAATGAAACCTATAAACTAAATTCTAAAAAATGAACCTATTTTATAGGTTTTTTCTATTATAATAAGAAATTAAAATGAAATTGAAAAAACTTTAAAATACTAATAGGGCTAATAAATATATTACCATTTAAACTATGTTGAGGTTACTCAAAATATTGCTTTTAGTATGATTCTAACGTCTATTAATCCAATTATTTTGCCTAAGCAAAAAGAAAATATAGTAACAATAATTATAATTATGTTTACTGGAGATTCTGGGATATAGATGAAAAAACAGATAAAGAGTTTGAAAAAGATACTAAAATAAAAGAAGAAAGCGGTTATGAAAGATATAAAAATATAACTTTATATGCTTCTTGGACTAAAAATAATGAAATCAAAAATGATGGTGAAGTAAATGCTAGTATTATATTTGATAAAGAAATAACTAAGAATTATGTATTAGATATTAAAGAAGTTGAAGTAAAAAAAAATCTTGCTAATAAGAATATTAAATATATAGTTGATATTAACGTACTAGAAAATGGTCAAGTTGTTAAAATTAATGATACTAAAATGAAAATAAAAATTGCTTTACCAGAAGATTTAAAAGGTTTTTCTAAATATGAAGTAGTTTATATTTTGGATGGTGAAATAAAAGAAACTATAGAAGCAAAAGTAGAAAATGGATATATTGTTTTTGAAACGTCACACTTAAGTCATTATGGAATAGTTGCTATCGAAGAGAATAATAATATAGTTAATCCTAAAACTAATGATGATATTGTAATATATTTTATTTCTAGTATTATATCACTAGTTGGTGTTACAGGTGTTTTAATTTATTATAGAAAAAAACAAAATTAATTAATTTAATTATATTTTTATATAAATTAGTGATGAATAAATTTTTTGGTATAATTTAAAGATAATCAAAATCCTCATTTTAAAATAGAGGATTTTTGTTGTGTGCATTTTACAAATATAGATCTTTATTTTATTACATTTATTTTTTTTGTTAGTAAAATTCTTTTATTAAAATTATTATGTTTTTCTTGACAATTATATCATTTTGTATTATTATCTATGGGTATTTACGTGAAAAAAGGGTGAAGTTTTATGGATAAGATAATAAATATTGCCGTAGTTGCACATGTTGATGCTGGTAAATCTACTTTAGTTGATGGTTTGCTAAGACAAAGTGGTGTTTTTAGAGCAAATGAAGAATTAGTTGATTGTGTTATGGATAGTGGAGACCTTGAAAAAGAAAGAGGTATTACTATTACTGCTAAAAACTGTGCTATTAAATATAAGGATTATAAAATCAATATAGTTGATACTCCCGGTCATGCTGATTTTTCTAGTGAAATTGAAAGAGTTATTAAAACTGTTGATACAGTTATTTTACTTGTGGATTCGGCTGAAGGACCTATGCCTCAAACTAGATTTGTTTTAAAAGAAGCATTACAAAATAATTTAAAACCAATTTTATTTATTAATAAAATTGATAAAAAAGATGAGAGAGCTGAAGAAGTTGTTGATATGACATTTAATTTGTTTATGGAATTAGGTGCAACAGATGAGCAACTAGATTTTCCTATTCTTTATGGTAGTGCTAGAAGTGGTTATGCAATTTATAATATGAGTGATGAAGGTAAGGATTTAACGCCATTGTTAGAAACTATTGTAAATAATACTAAAGTTTTTGAAGGTAATGAGGCTGATCCATTACAATTACAAGTATGTCAACTTGCATATGATGATTATATTGGTAGACTTGGTATTGGTAGAATTAATAAAGGTAAAATAAAGAGTGGGGAAACTGTTTCTTTAGCAACAAATGATGGAAAAGTTGAATCTTTCCGTGTTACTAAATTGTTTGTTAATGAAGGCATTAAAAGAGTAGAGGTTCCTGTTGCTTATTTTGGAGATATCGTAACTGTAGCAGGATGTAGTGATGTTTCTATTGGAGATACAATTTGTGAAAAAGATA
Source organism: Firmicutes bacterium CAG:460 (assembly GCA_000437355.1). Lineage (GTDB taxonomy): Bacteria > Bacillota_I > Bacilli_A > RF39 > UBA660 > Onthocola_B. Next base: position 67,088 of record FR899774.1, on the reverse strand, counting down.
AAATTAATCCACTTCCTAAAATTGTTATTGAAGAACCAACATTATCAATGAATTTTTTAGTTAATAATTCTCCATTTGCTGGTCAAAGTGGTAAATTTTTAACAAGTAGACATTTAAAAGAAAGATTAGAAAAAGAACTTGAAACTAATGTAGGTTTAAAAGTTGAACAATTAGAAGGTGCTGATGGTTTTAAGGTAAGTGGTCGTGGTGAACTTCATTTATCAATTTTGCTTGAAAATATGAGAAGAGAAGGATATGAATTATCTGTTTCTAAGCCTGAAGTTATTTTTAAAGAAGTAGATGGTGAAAAATGTGAGCCATATGAAAAAGTTATTGTTAATGTACCAAATGAATATTCTGGAACTGTAATTAATTCTTTAAATGAAAGAAAAGGAATTATGCAAAGCGTTACACCAGGTGAAGTTGGATATACAAAATGTGAATATTTAGTTCCCACTAGAGGATTAATTGGTTATCGTGGTTCATTTATTACTGAAACTAAGGGTGAAGGTATCATGGTTCGTTCATTTGATTCTTATGGACCTTATGCTGGGGCTATTTCAGGACGTAAAAATGGTGTTTTAGTTTCAATGGTTAATGGTACAACTTTTGGTTATTCATTATTTAACTTAAGTAGTAGAGGTACAATGATAGTAGACCCATCAACTGATGTTTATATTGGTATGATCGTAGGCATTGCTAATAAAGAAGGAGATTTAGATGTTAATCCTTGTAAGAATAAAGAACTAACTAATACTAGAAGTGCTCATGCTGATGAAGCAATAGTATTAAATAAAGCTAAGAAATTTACTTTGGAAGAAGCATTGGAATTTATTGAAGATGATGAATATATTGAAATAACTCCAACAGAAATAAGACTTAGAAAAAAATATTTAGATCCAAAAGAAAGATATAGAAGAGCTCGTTAATATGCGACTCTTTTTTTTATGGTTTTTTCAGTAAAAATTGCAATTTTTTCTTTTATTTTAGTAAAAATTGTGGTATAATTTATTTATCAGTTTTAAGTGGGCAGAAAATCCCACTTTTATTATTAGTTATGGAGGTGTTTATGAAACTAGTTTTGGAGAAACTTAAAATTGATTTACAAGAAAGATTGGATAGCGAGGAAATAATAGTTGATGATGTAACTTTTGAAGAAAAAGGAAAGTATCATTTCTTAACGGTTACTTTAGATAAAATCGGAGGAATTGATTTGGAAACTATTGTTGATGCTACGAAAATTGTAAATGAGGTAGTGGATAAAGCTGATATAACTGATGATAGTTATATACTAGATGTAGTAAGCAAAGAAAGAGGAGAGTAAAATGAATGGTAAAGAATTAATTAAAGCGTTAAATACTATTGTGGAAGAAAAAAATATAAGTGCTGATATAATATTTGAAGCATTAGAATTAGCACTTCAAACAGCATATAAGAAAAATTTTAATTCAAAAACTAATGTTAGAGTAGATATTAATCGTGAAACTGGAGATATTAAAGTTTATTCTTATTATGTAGTTGTACCTGAAATTGATGAAGGTAGTGTTGTAGAAGATGAAGAAGGTAATGTTACGAGAGTAGAACCTGAAGTAAATAGAGATGCCCAAATATTACTTGAAGATGCTATTAAAAAGGTACCCACTATAAAAGTAGGAGAAACTATTGAAGAAGAAGTAACACCAAAAGATTTTGGAAGAGTGGCAGCTGGTACTGCGAAACAAGTTGTAATGCAAAAAATAAGAGAAGCAGAAAAGAATAGTGTTATTGAAGAATTTGCTGATAAACAAGATGAATTAATGGTTGGTATGGTTGCTATGGAAGACCAAAATAACTATTATATAGATTTAGGTAGAACAAGAGGAATATTGCCTAAAAAAGAAATTATACCTGGTGAACAAATAGTAATGGGGTCAAGTATTAAAGTTTATGTAAGTAAAGTTGAAAGTGGACCAAAAGGACCAATTATTAAATTGTCTAGAAAAAATTATGGTTTTGTTAAAAGATTATTTGAACATGAAATACCTGAGGTTGCAAATGGTACAATAATTATTACTCAAGTAGTTAGAGAAGCAGGCATTCGTACGAAAGTAGCTTTATATTCAACAAATGATAGAATTGATGCAATTGGTTCTTGTATTGGTGAAAAAGGTTCAAGAATTGCTGGTATTTTAAAAGAACTAAAGGGTGAAAAAGTAGATTTAGTTTTATATAGTGAAGACCCTGCAGAATTTATTAAAAATGCAATGACACCAGCTAAAGATGTAATAGTATCAATTCCAGATGCAGAAGAAAGAAATGCTTTAGTAATAGTTAATAATGATAATTTATCACAAGCAATTGGTAAAAAGGGAAGTAATATTAAATTAGCAAGTAAGTTAACCAAATATCATTTAGAAATTAAAACAATGGAAGAAATTCAACAAGCAGGTAATAATTAATGAAGAAAATTCCAATGCGTTCATGTGTAATAACTAAAGAAAAATTGCCTAAGAAAGATTTAATTAGGGTAGTTAGAACACCAGATGGTGAAGTAATTATTGATACAGTTGGTAAAGCAAATGGACGTGGAGCTTATTTAAAAAAAGATATTGAGGTTATAAAAAAAGCTAAAAGTAATAAATTATTAAATAGGGTATTAGAAGTGGAAATACCAGATAAAATATATGAAGAGTTAGAAGAAATAATAAACAAATAAAGAAAGGTTGTGATTAAATGAAAGTTTCAGAATATGCAAATGATGTAAATTTATCTGTGGCAGAAATATTAAAGAAATGTCATGAGTTAGCAATTAATGTTAATAATAAAGATGATTATTTAACAGATGATGATATTATTATGCTAGATAATACTATTAATTTAATTTCTACGGATGATGAAATTACTTTTGAAGAAGAAGAGGATATTGAAGATAAAGTAGATGAAATAATGACTTCTTCAAGAGTAGATAAAAGTATGAAAGATAGTATATCAAAAGAAAAATTGAAGAAGAAAGATGCAAGTAAGCAAGATTTCAATTTAAAGAAGAAAGAAATGTATAAGCATAAGAATAAACTTATGAAAAATGAAACAGATGAAAATATTGTTTTATATAAAAATGGAATGAGTGTAGCAGAATTTGCAAATGTTTTAAATGTTGGTGGAGCTGAAATAATTAAGAAATTAATGGAAAATGGTTTAATGTTAAGTTTAAATCAACCAATTGATTTTGAAAATGCAGAAATAATAGCACTTGATTATAAAAAGACTTTAAAAAGAGAAGAAACTCAAGATGTTACTAATTTTGAATCTTATGAAATAATTGATAAAGAAGAAGATTTAGTTAAAAGACCTCCGATAGTAACTATAATGGGACATGTTGACCATGGTAAAACTACATTACTTGATTATATTAGAAATACTCACGTGGTTGATAAAGAATTTGGAGGAATTACACAACATATCGGGGCTTATCAAACTAAATATAAGGATGAACTTATAACATTTATTGATACTCCAGGACATGCTGCTTTTACAGAAATGCGTGCAAGAGGAGCATCAGTTACAGATATAGTTATTATAATTGTTGCTGCAGATGATGGGGTTAAACCGCAAACTAAAGAAGCAGTTGATCATGCATTAAGTGCCAATGTACCAATAATTGTAGCAGTTAATAAAATAGATAAGCCAGATGCAAATATTGATAGAGTTTTAACAGAAATGGCTGAAATTGGAATTACACCTGAGGCTTGGGGAGGAGATACTCCATTTATTAATATATCTGCTCATACTGGTGAAGGTGTTGAATTATTACTAGAAACAATTCTTACAATTGCTGAGGTTAATGAACTTAAGGCTAATCCAAATCGTTATGCGGTTGGTGCTGTTATTGAATCTCGCCTTGATAAAAATGTCGGAGGTGTTGCTTCATTCTTAATTCAAAATGGTACACTTAGACTTGGAGACCCAATTGTTGTTGGTACAAGCTATGCAAAGGTTAGAACAATGAAAAATGATCGTGGAGAATCTATAGTTCTTGCTGGTCCATCAACTCCGGTAGAAATTACTGGTTTAACAGAAAATCCGTCGGCTGGAGATAAATTCATGGCATTTGAAACAGAAGCTGAAGCTAAAGCTGTTGCCCAAAAACGCCACGATGCTGCGAAAATGAATGCAGGTAAAGATAAGAAGGTTTCTTTAGATGATTTATTTGCATCAGTTGATGCTGGTAATAAAGAAATAAATGTTGTTTTAAAAGCAGATGTTCGTGGTTCTGAAGAAGCTGTTAAAAATGCTTTAGAAAAAATTAAAGAAAAAGATGTATCTGTTAAAGTAATAAGAAGTGGTATTGGTGCTATTAGTGAATCTGATGTAGTACTTGCTAGTGCTTCAAATGCTATTATTATTGGATTTAATGTTGTTGCATCAAATAATGCTAAGGATATTGCTAAAGATAATAATATAGATATTAGATTATATACAATTATTTATAAATTAGTTGAAGATATTGAAGCTGCTATTAATGGTATGTTAGATCCTGAATATGAAGAAAAAGTATTAGGTTCTGCCGAAGTTAGAAAAATATTTAAATTCTCTAAGATTGGTAATATAGCGGGTTCTTATATAACAAGTGGTATTGTTAAAAATGGTGCTATGGCTCGTGTTATTCGTGATGGAGTTGTTATAGCAAGTGATGAAGTTATAGCATCTTTACAAAGAGAAAAAGATACAGTTAAAGAGGTTAAAAAAGGCTTTGAATGTGGTATTACTTTAGAAAAATTTAATGATTTTAAAGAAGGAGATACTATTGAAGCGTATGAAATGGTTGAGGTAAAACATGCCTAAGTATAAGATTGCACGAATTGCTAGTGATATTCAAAGATATCTTTGTGATATATTAATTAATGAAGTTAATGACGAAATACTTAAAAGTATAACCATAACGGGTTGTGATGTAACTAATGATTTAAGTTATTGCAAAATATATTTTACTTCTATTATGGATATGGATGAAAAATCTTTAGAAAAAGAAGTCAACGAATCTGCACCATTTATTCGTGGTAAGTTAAGTGAAAGACTAGAAATTAGACATACACCAGAACTTAAATTTATTTTTGATAAATCTATTGCTTATGGTGAAAAAATAGAAAAAATTATTGATAAAATTGAAAAGGATAATAAATAATGATAGAAATAACTAGAGATATACCTAAAATTTATGAAAGAGTAGCAGTTGAAGAATTTTATAAACATTGTCAAAATGTAACAAAAGATAAAAGATTATTTAATTATGATATTCATTTTACAACTGATGAATCTAAGTTAAGTAATAAAGATTTAAATAATAGTTCATTAATGCAAGCAATTAAGTTAGTTAAAAATTATGAAAGAAATGTATTGTTTCTTATGTGCTTAAATGAACAAAATGTTTTAGTGGGAATTGCTAGAGTAGTATTAAGAAAAGATTCTTTAGATGTAAGTCATATTTTGTTAACTAATTATCCAGATGTTTTAGAAAAAATGGAAATATTAAATGAAATAATAAATAGATTAGAAGAATTAACTGATAATTTTAAACAAAAAATAATTAATATTGCAGTAGTAGATGATGATGTAACAGTTAAGTTTGTTAAAGCTTTAGGTTATGAAGAATTAGATGGTTTATTTACTAAAGATTTAGGAAAGAGAGAAATTGATGGACCAACTCTTAGTCGTAAATAAACCAGAAGGTTATACAAGTAGAGATGTTGTTAATAAACTTAGTAAAATATTAAATACTAAAAAAATAGGACATACGGGGACTCTAGATCCAATTGCAACTGGAGTTCTTGTTTGTTTAACTGGTAAATATACTAAACTAGTTGATTTATTAATTGCTTTAGATAAAGAATATGTTGCAGAAATAAAATTAGGTATTAAAACGGATACTGGTGATGTAACTGGAAATGTAATAGATAAAAGTAATAAAGTTATTTTAAAAAATGATATTCTTGATGTAATAGAAAAATTTCCAAAGAAATATTTACAAACTGTTCCTAAATATTCCGCTGTTAAGATTGATGGTAAAAAGTTATATGAATATGCAAGAGAAAATATTGAAATTGAGTTACCTAAAAGAGAAGTAAATATATATAATTTAGAATTAATTAGTTTTAATGAAGATATTATAAAGATTAAAACTAAAGTATCTAAAGGAACTTATATTAGAAGCTTAATTGAAGATATATGTGATATGTTAGGTACAGTTGGATGTATGAAAAGTTTAGTTAGAACTTATCAAGGGGTATTTGGAATTGATGAAGCATATACACTAGAAGATATTAAAAATAATAATTATAAAAGTAAAAATATTCATGAGTTTTTAGATTATCCTTGTATAAATGTTGAAGAATGTAATTTAAAAACAGTATTAAATGGTGGTAAAATAAGTAATATATATAATATTAAAGATAAAGTTATTATGATCTATAATAATAAAGATTTAGCTATATATGAAGTTGATGGAAAGACTCTAAAACCTTATGTGATGTTTTAGAGTCTTTTTGGTGTCAAGTAGTGTAAATAAATATATATAAAAGTGATTGGAAGTGGTATAATATTTAGTAGGAGAACGTTCTATGAAGAGATTTAAATTAAGGACATTTTATTTAAGTATTGTAATGTTTATTGTTTTATTATATTTAGAATTGATATTTAGAATGTTTAATAATATTGATATTTTTAATATTAGTCTTTTATATGTAATAGTGTTTAATATATTTATGACAATTTTGATATGTATAATAGGTAAATTGTTTAATAGAAAAGTTAATAAAATAATGTTTTTAAGTGGATTATTTTTGTTAGGATTTTTATATAGTGTTCAACTTTGTGTATTTAAGATGTTTGGTTTTTATTTTGATTGGACATTAATTGGGGCAAGTGGACAAATTGCATCTTTTGCAGGTGATGGATTAAATTTAATTATTGCCAATATTATTGGACTTATTTTAAATTTTATGCCATTTATATTATTTTTAATTTATAATAGAATAATTGTAATAGAAAAAGATGATGTAAAAGCTAATATTGTTAAAATTGTGTTATGTGTTTTAACAGGATTATCGTTTTATGGAGTTTTAAATATAAAAAGAGATGAAGTTAATTCTCCGTATAAGTTATATACAAGTGTTAATAATGTTGATTTAAATGTAAGAACTTTTGGGGTAGTAAATGCTTTTTTCATAGATACTTATAGAAATATATTTGGATTTGAAGAAATAATTGATATACCAAATAAACCAAGAGATGATGTAAACAATAATGATGGTAATGATAATGTTGGTGTAAAAAATTATGAGTATAATAATTTGGATATTGATTTTGATAAATTAATAAGTAGTGAAAGTAATAAAACTATTAAAGCAATGCATGAATATTTTAAAAGTGAAAGTGGTACAAAAGAAAATATGTATACTGGATACTTTAAAGGTAAAAATTTAATTCTATTTATGGCTGAGAGTTTTAATGAAATAGCAGTTAGAGAAGATTTAACTCCGACATTATATAAACTTGTTAATAGTGGATTTGTTTTTGAAAACTTTTATACTCCGACGATTAGTAGTACGATTGGGGGAGAATTTCAAGAACTTACTGGTTTAGTGGCAGCATCAGGTTTTTTAAGTCCTTGGAAAACAGGAACAAATTATTATCCTTTTGGTATTGGCACAATATTTAAAAATATGGATTATAATACGTTTGCTTATCATGACCATAGCGTTTATTTTCAAAATAGATATATTTATTTAAAATCGTTAGGGTTTGATAATTTTAAAGGATGTTTTAATGGTTTAGAAAAAAGTATTAATTGTCATACTTGGCCAGAATCAGATGTAGAAATGATTAATGCTACGATAGATGATTATATTAATAGTGATAAACCTTTCTTTACATATTATGTAACTGTTAGCGGACATGGTGGTTATACATTTTCATCTAGTGCCACAGCAAAAAAACATTATAATGAAGTTAAAAATTTAGATTATAGTGAAAAACCAAAGGCTTATTTGGCAGCTCAAATAGAACTTGATAGAGCTTTAGAAATATTAATTAAAAAACTAAATGATGCTGGAGTATTAGATGATACAGTTATTGCTTTAGTTGGAGATCATTATCCATATTATTTAAGTTTAGATGAGGTAAATGAAATATCATCTTATAAAAAAGATGGTGTAATTGAAGTAAATAAAAGTAATTTTATATTATGGAATAATAAAATGGAAACTATTAAAATAGATAAAGTAGGTAGTCAAATAGATGTTTTACCAACACTATATAATTTGTTTGGAGTTAAATATGATTCAAGGCTTATTATTGGTAAAGATATTTTAAGTACAGAGCCAGGTCTTGCAATATTTGGTAATAGAAGCTGGGTTAGTGATAAAGGTAAATATTTTTCTCAAAGTAAAAAGTTTGTTCCAAATGAAAGCGTAGATGTAAGTAATGATTATATTACTTATATGAATAGCGTTGTTAATAATAGAATGTCAATGAGTAAAAATATAATGGTAAATAATTATTATAAGAAAGTATTAGGTGATTAATATGTGTGGTATATGTGGAATAGTTAGAAAAGGTGACAATAAAGATATTATCAAAAAAATGAATGACAGAATTATGCATCGTGGACCAGATGGAGAAGGTTATTACATTGATGGTGATATTGCTTTTGGCCATCGTAGATTATCAATTATTGACCTTTCAACTGGGGACCAACCAATTTATAACGAAGATAATAGTGTTGTAACAGTTTATAATGGAGAAATTTATAATTATCTTGAGTTACGAAGCGAACTAGAATCTTTAGGTCATGAGTTTAAAACAAAGAGTGATACCGAGGTATTAGTCCATGGATATGAAGAGTGGCATACGGATTTACCTAAACACTTAAGGGGAATGTTTGCTTTTGCTATTCATGATAAAAATCGTAATGAAATATTTTTAGCACGAGATAATTTTGGTATTAAACCACTTTATTATGCAAAGATGAATGATAGTTTTATGTTTGCATCAGAAATTAAATCTTTCTTAGATGTCCCAGATTTTAAGAAAGAATTTAATGAAGAAATATTGGAAACCTACTTAGAATTTAGTTTTGTACCTACGAATGAAACATTTTTTAAAGGTGTTTATAGATTAGATGCAGGATGCAGTTTATTATATAAAGATGAAGATATAAAAATAAATAAATATTTTAAATTAGATTTTAAAGAAGATAAAATGAGTTTTACAGATGCTGTTAAAAATATTAGTGATGTTATGGAAGATAGTGTAAAAAGACATTTAATAGCAGATGTTGAGGTTGGCTCATTTCTATCTAGTGGAATTGACTCATCATACATTGTATCTTTAGCTAGACCTCATAAAACATACACAGTAGGGTATGAGAATAAAAAGTATGATGAAATAAATTATGCTAAAGATTTAGCAGATAAATTAGGTATAAAAAATGAAAGCAAAATAATTAAAAAAGATGAGTATTTAGATGCTATACCTAAGATTATGTATCATTTAGATGAACCTACGAGTGATCCTGCTGCAATATCACTATATTTTGTTGCTAAACTTGCAAGTCGTGATTTAAAAGTTGTGTTATCTGGTGAAGGTGCTGATGAGTTTTTCGGAGGATACAATTATTATAGAGAAGAGGTTGATTATAAATTTTATAATAAAATTCCTTATGGTATTAGACATGCAATTGGAAAAGTTGCTGGTTTGTTTCCAGAGGTTAGAGGTTTTAACTTTTTAGTAAGACGTGGTGAAAAGTTAGAAAATAGTTATATCGGTGTTAATAGAAATTTTTCAGAAAAAATGGCTAGAAAAGTATTAAGAAAAAATTATGAATTAAAAGCAATTGATGTAACAAAAAATGTCTATAATGAATTTAAAGATTATAGTAATATAGATAAAATGCAAGCAATAGATATTAATTTTTGGTTAATGAAAGATATTTTACTTAAAGCTGATAGAATGACTATGGCATCATCCATTGAAGGCAGAGTTCCATTTATTGATAAAGAAGTATTTAGTGTAGCATCAAAACTACCTTTTGATTATAAAGTTACTAAAGAAAATACTAAAGTAGCTTTAAGAGAAGCAGCAAAAGAAGTTATTCCAACTGATGCATATAAAAAGAAAAAATTAGGTTTTCCAGTACCTATTAGAGAATGGATAAAAGATGGAGCATTTAAGGAAGATATTGAAAAAACAATAAATAGTGATGTTGCTAATAGATATTTTAATGTTAAATTTTTAAATAAATTATTTAATGAACATTTAAGTGGTAAGAAAGATAATTATAGAAAGATTTGGACAGTTTATACATTTATAAAATGGTATCAAGTATTTTTTGAAGGATAGTAGTGGTTATGGAGAGATTAGGTATTAAAAAAATTGATGGAGAATATCCAAGGGTAATATTATATAATAACGATAAAGTTAGTTTAGAAATTTCTTTTGAAGGTAATTTAGATTTATATTTTGTTTTAAAAGGAGCGGATATTGATAATAAGGTAATTATTAATGAAACCAATTTAAGAGTTTATGATATATTTAATGAATTATATGAAAGTTTGATTAATTGTTCATTACCTTATGAAATACGCGATAAAAATATGTTACGTAGAACGTCAAATTATGATATGTTAGTACAAAACAATGTTATTAAATGGTCTTGTGATGATTATTCAGTAGATGTAGGGCCTTCTTTTGAAATAGCAAAAGTTAATGATGAGTTTGTAATAACTTTTGATAGAGGAAATATAGAAAAGCAATTTTTAGCAAGTAAGTATAGTATTAGTGTAAGACTTAGAAACAGTGGTTCATTGTATCATCCATTTAATGCTAATTTTATGAGACTTTATCATGAGTTATGTGATTTAGATTTAAATCAAGTATATATAGATGAAACAGGAAAATTAAAAAGAATAAAAGTTTAAGGAGAATGTATGGAATATGTAATTGTTGGGCTACTTGGAGTAGTTATAGTACTTTTACTAGTGCTAGTTTTAAGAAAAAATAATAATAACAATAATGAGATGACTGAAAGACTTGGTCATTTTGAAGCAAATATTAATAAAGAAATCGGTGAGTTTAAGTTTGGTTTTTCAAAAGTTTTAACTCATGATTTTGAATTATTAAATGAAAGAATTGAAAAGAAGTTAACATTAATTAATGATCGAGTTAATGAACGACTTGACCAAAACTTTGAAAAAAGTAATAAAACATTTATGAATGTTTTAGAAAGATTAAATAAAATAGATGAAGCTCAAAAGAAAATTGATAGTTTAAATGGAGAAATTGTTTCACTTCAAGGGGTTCTTACTGATAAGAAAACTCGTGGTACATTTGGAGAAGTTAATTTGGAATATATTTTAAATAATGCATTTGGAAGTAATAAAAATGGTATTTATAAAACACAAGTTAAACTTTCTACTGGTGTTATTGCAGATGCTATTCTTTATGCTCCCGCACCTTTAGGTACAATTGCAATTGACTCTAAGTTTCCTTTAGAAAACTATCAAAGAATGACGGATAGAACTAAATCTAAAGAAGAAAGAGATTATTATGAAAAAATGTTTGTAAGTGATGTTAAAAAACATATCAATGATATTAGTGAAAAGTACATAATCCCTGGAGAAACAACTGATGAAGCTATTATGTTTTTACCAGCAGAGGCTTTATTTGCAGAAATTAATGCTTATCATGCTGAGTTATTAAATTATGCCTATAGTAAAAAGGTATGGATTGCGGGTCCTACGACATTAATTAGTACTGTTTCTATTATTAGTATGATACTTAAAAATATGGAAAGAGATAAATATGCTAAAGTTATTCATGAAGAACTAAATAAATTAAGTGTAGAATTTTCTAGATATAAAGAACGTTGGGATAAACTTGCTAGAAGTGTTAAAACTGTAAATCAAAGTATTGATGAACTTCATACCACAAGTGAAAAAATCACTAAGAGATTTGATAGTATTAATAGTGTTGATTTAGATAAGTTAGGTAATAAAGAAGATAATATAGAAATGATTGAGATGAAGTAAGTGAAAAAAACATCAAATAACACGAATGCGTTAATTTGATGTTTTTTTGGTTAAAATGGTTATGTAAAATAAAATATCTGTGTGTGATATTGTAATGAAAGTGGGTAAAATATGAAAAATAAAAAAACAAAAATAATAAGTATTATAAGTTTAATAGCATTAGCATTAACGCTGGTTACTGCAACATTTGCATACTTTATGGCACAGACAGGCAAAGGAAAATCAACTGATATTAAAATTAATGCGAGTACAGTAGATACATTTACATTTGAAACGGGTTCAGTAATTAGTTTAAATATAAATCAAGACAACTTAAATGAGGTGAAAAGTTCGACCAATAATGAACGTTTTACCTTTTTTAGTCTTTTTTTCGTGTTAGTGTTTGTTCTTTTATTAAAGTATTTGAGTTGCCATTAAAGTAAATTACTCTAAATTCTTCATCTAGTTCTTTGGGTGTTAATAAAATTTTTGAACCAATCATAATCTTTTTATTATTGTTTTTATGTTCTAACCATCTACATTCCTTATTATAAGTGTATAGTCCATCATCTAAATCTTCAAAGAAAATAATGCCTTCGATTAATTCTTTGGTTTTTATAATTAATCCACGTGGAGTGATATCTTGAATAAATCCTTCGAATGTTTCATCGAAATGTTCTTTAACATATTTAACCATATAAAGTTTATTAGCTTCATATTCTGCTTTATCTGCACATCTTTCCATAATTGATGCTCTTTTAGCATATTCTTCAAGTTCATTTTTAAAGTTTTCTATATCAAATGATGGATCAAGCATAATTTCAATATTATCTAATATGTATTCAATAATTAGATCCATAAATCTTCTTATTGGTGATGTTACTTGAGAATAACCATCTAAAGCAAGACCATAATGACCTCGATTATCTGTACTGTAATATGCTTTTTGCATACTTCTTAAAAGTAGAGAAGATAAAATAAAAAATTCTTCTTTAGTGCTTAATGAATTAATAATTTTTTGTAAAACATGTGGGTCTGTTGTATCTTTTAAACATTCAATTTTATATCCGATTGACTTAATTAATTTTAAAGTAACTCGTAATTTTTCATCCATTGGTATTTCATGGTTTCTATAAATGGAAATAAGACATAAATTAAGAGTATAATCTGCGATAGCTTCATTTGTAATAATCATACAATTTGCAATTATTTTTTCAGCTTCTTTTTGTGTCTTTGCTGATAAATTAAGACTATCTTCTGTTTCTATAAATTCTATTTCTTTAGAATCAAATTCTAATGAACCATTTTTTATTCTTCTGTTTTCAATAATGTGAGATAATTCTTGTAATAAAGATAAATCTTTTAAAAAAGGTTCATAACCTTCAGGTACTGTATTTTCATAAAATATTTGATTAACGTCTTCATAAGTCATTTTCTTTTTAGATTTAATAACACTATCAAATATTTCTAAATTTTCAACATAACCATTTTCATTAATAGTCATTCTGTAGGTTTTAGCTAGTCTTTCAACATTAGGGTTTAAAGAACAAATTCCATTTGAAATAAATGGGTGTAACATGTGAAGAACATGGTTAGCAAGATAAAGACTGGTTGTGTTTTTAGAGGCTCTAATCCATAATGGAGAATTATATGGTATATAATGTGATACATGAGCAATTGGTACTGTCAAAATATATTTGTTATCTTTAGTTTTTGTAATACCAACTGCATCATCCATATCTTTAGTATTAGCTCCATCAATTGTAAATATAGTTTCGTTAGTTAAATCAACTTTACCAATTTTATCTTTTTCTAAAACTTCTTTAGGAATAGAATTTATTTGTTCTAATTCTTCTTTTGTATATCGTGTCACAAAACCATTATTACATGCTATTGCTTCCAGTTCACTGGTTAAATCATTTTTATGTCCAGTTACTTCAATAAAAGATACATCATAAACTTTATTTGTTTCTTTTGTTCCAATTTTAACAAGGATTCTAGTTCCAATTGGCAATCTTAAATCTTTAAATTCTTTTTCATTACATCTAACTTTTATATTGTTATTTCCAACAACTCTGATGCCTTTTTCTGTTACTTCACAGATAATATTAGGATTATTTCTTTTCAACACTTTTATGATAGAAAATCCATCTTTAGTTTTTTCTAATATAACTTTATCAAATGGTAATATCCCCATGGTTTCTTCATCTTTAAGGGGATATAAACTATCTTTATTTCTGATAAAGTAAAATCCTTTTTTACCTGTTTCAATTGTAACAATCTTGTATTGTTTTGGAAAAGGCTGATATTTATTTTCATCTTCATTAAAGTAAACTTTTCCTTGTTCTTCAAGTTGTTTTAATGTAAGTTTTAGAGTTTCTAAATCTTTTGTTTTGAGCATTTTAGAAAGAGTATTTAGTGAGTAACTCTTGTTGTAAGCATCGAACATGTTACAAATAACTTCATAATCATTACTTTTTTCTAATTCAATATTTGGTAATACTTTAATTAATTTAAATCTATTGTGTACTCTTTCTAAAATGATGGTATCTTTCTTTTTGATATTACCTTTTAATGGTAAGTTATAATCTTTGTTATTAATTTTAAAATAAAATTCATTGTCTTTTACAGAAATAACTTTCGTAATAAAAAAATTAGAGGGAAATGTCTTGTATGTGTTATTCCTAGCATCATAAAATATTTTTCCTTCTAATTCTAATAGTTTTAAGTCATTTAAAATATTTTCTTTAGTCTTCCCCGCAATTATTCTTCCGTATAACTTTTTTTCAAGTTCTTCTAGTGTAATTTCAATAGGTGTAGGTTTAAAAATTTCAATTAACATATTTTTCATAAACTTATCCTCATAACTTAACTATAGTATAGTTCGTAGATATTGTCAACTCTAAATTTATTTGATACAATGATTATGGTGATTATAGTGACATTATTTTTAGTGAGTAATAATTTAGTAATTGATAATATATTATATGAAACTGATGAAGGGGTAGAAGATAAAAGAATTAATAGACCTCTTTCAATTGAAGGTGAAAAAGCAAGTGTAAAACTTGTTAAAAAAATTGATGCAAGTGTTGTTTATTCTTCTAGTTATGCATCAAGTATTGGTGCTGCTAAGTATTATGCAAGCTATAAAAATGTTGATATAAATATTAATTCGTTTTTAAATGATTTAAGAATTGGTGATTTAGGTAGACGAAATATTAAAATGCTTAGATTTATGCAAGAGCGAGACTTTGATTTTAAGTTTAATCATGGAGAAAGTTTAAATGAAGTTAATAAAAGAATGAATATAGCAATTGATAGAATAATAAAGAAAAATGGTAATAAGAATGTGGTTATTTTTACACAGAAGAGTGCTATAATGGGATATTTGTTAGATAAGTTAGAACATGGTTATAATTTGGATGATAGATTAGTTTTAAGTTTTAATGAAAGAGTTATAATTGATGATAATTTAAGTGATGTTGATATAATTAAAGTAGATTTTGAAAAGGGGAAAGTTGTTAATTGTGAGGTAGTTCTTTATGAAATTTGATTTAGAAGAAAATGTTAACATTATGATAAGTGGAAGACATGTTCATTTAACTGAAGATGCAATAAATAAATTGTTTGGTCATGAATTACATGTTAGAAATAATTTAAATCAAGTTGGTCAATTTGCATCTATCGAAACAGTTACAATAGAAACTAGTGAAGGTGTAATAGAAAATGTAAGGGTTATTGGACCTGCAAGGAAGTATATTCAAGTAGAGATGTCAGCCAGTGATGCAAGAAGATTAGGGTTAAGGTTGCCAGTTAGAAAAAGTGGTAATTTAGATGGAGCAGGTTTAATTAAAGTTAGGACTGATAAGGGAGAAATAACTGGTAATTTTGCTATAATTGCAGATAGACATGTTCATTTTAGTTTAGATGACGCTAAAAAGTATAAAGTCTCAGATGGAGAAGATTTATATTTAGAAATTGATGGAGTAAAAAAGGGTGCAATATTAGTAAAAGCAAAGGTTAGTATAGATGGGTATTTTGAGGCTCATTTAGATACTGATGATGCTAATGCTTTTTTACTTAACTCTGGTGATATTGGGATTTTGCGAAAATAATTTATGGGGGATTTATGTGGAAAATAGGAAATGTAGAAATTAATGGAAAAATAGTAGTTGCACCGATGGCTGGTATTAGTAATATGACTTTTAGAAGAATTTGTAAGTCTATGGGGGCATCTTTAGTTGTAGCAGAAATGGTTAGTGATAAAGCAATTACTTATGGGAATGAGAAAACTTTTGAACTTTTAAGAATGAATGATGATGAAAGACCAATTAGTCAACAAATATTTGGAAGTGATGTAAAATCATTTGTGGAAGCTGCTAAAATTGTGGAAAGTAAGATGGCTCCAGATATCCTGGACATAAATATGGGGTGCCCTGTTCCAAAGGTTGCTGTTAAAAATCAAGCTGGTAGTGCGTTACTTAAAAATCCTGAAAAAGTTGGAGAAATAATTAAGGCTGTAGTTGAAGCTGTAAATGTTCCAGTTACAGTAAAAATTAGAAGTGGTTGGGATGCTAATTCCATAAATGCAGTAGAAATAGCTAAAATAGCGGAAGCAAATGGAGCTAGCGCTATAACTATACATGCAAGAACTAGAGCTCAAGGATACTCTGGTAAAGCTGATTGGAATATTATTAAAAAGGTAGTTGATGCTGTTAATATTCCTGTTATTGGTAATGGAGATGTAATATCTTGTTATGATGCTAAGAAAATGCTTGATGAAACTGGATGTAGTGCTGTTATGATTGGTCGTGGTCTTCTTGGCAATCCTTGGTTAATAAAAGAATGTGTAGAGTATTTAGATAGTGGTAAGTTACCTCGTGAAATTGGTTATAATGAAAAAATTGATATGATGGAATATCATTTAAATAAATTATGTGAAGATAAAACAGAGAAACAAGCAGTTTTAGAAATAAGAAATCATTTACTTAATTATTTAAAAGGATTACCTGAAAATAAAGAGGTAAAAAATTTAGTTTGTAGATGTAAGACTAGATTAGAAATAATTGATGTATTAGAAAATTATAGAAATGAATTAAAAAACTTATAGATTTATTTTTCTATAAGTTTTTTTGTGACATTAGCATTTATTGGACCAGCTCCGATAGATATTACTAAATCATTTGGTTTAATATTTTCATCTAAGTATTCTATTATTTTATTAAAGTCTTCAATATAACAAACATTAGGGTTTTGTTCTTTAATTTTGTTAACTAACATATCTTCACTGATGTTGTAAATGTTTATTTCTCGAGCTGGAAATATTTTGGCTATTATTACATGGTCAAATTTACTTAAAATATCGGCGAAAGCATCTAGGTGTTCAGCAGTTCTTGAATATGTGTGGGATTGAAATATTGCCCATGATTCATTATGTTTAACACTTTTAACACTTTCTAGAGTTGTTTTTATTTCAGATGGATGATGCGCATAATCATCATAGATTAAAGCATCTTTATATGTACCAAGAAATTCAAATCTTCTTCCAACTCCATGATATTTTTCTAAAGCATTTTTAATAACGTTTATATCTTTTATATATTGATATGCAAGAGCAAAAGCTGCAAGTGAATTATAAATGTTATGTTTACCATTTATATTTAAGTTTATAGTTGTTAATAGTTCATTGTTTAAGTAAATGTCGTATGAATAATGCCCTAGGTGATTGCATGTAATGTTTTTAGCCATAAAATTAGCATTATTATTAATACCATATGTAATAACTGTTGCATTAGTGTGTTTATCTAGTACATTTGAGTTTTCATCATCATTATTTTTTATTAGATAGCCATCTTCTGGTAATAAACTAACATATTTATAAAATGATTTTTTTATGTTACCTAAATTTTTGAAATAATCTAGGTGGTCATTATCAATATTAGTTATAATAGCACTGGTTGGATGAAAATGTAAAAATGAGTCAACATATTCACAAGCTTCCATAATGAAATAATCATGATTACCAAGGTGAGTGTTTCCGTTTATTTCTGGTAAGATTGCTCCGACTTGAATGGTGGGATTAAGATTTGCTTCAAGAAAGATTAAACTTAGCATAGCAGTTGTTGTACTTTTTCCATGAGTTCCTGATACACATAAAGAATGTTTAAATTCTTTCATCATCATACCTAGAAATTCAGCTCGTTCATAGTTTTCTTTGTTCTCATTTTTGATAGCAATTCTTTCGGGGTCATCTTTGCAAATAGCTGCGGTATAAACTACGATATCAGCATCATGAACCATTTCTGGGTGATGTCCATATTTTATTTTAACACCTTTTTCTTCTAGATTTTTAGTTAAATTTGATTCTTGAATGTCACTGCCTGAAACTTGGGCATTCATATTTAAAAGCATTAAAGCAATACTACTCATGCTAATGCCTCCGATACCTATTAAATGGATTTTTTTATTGTTAAACATAGTATCTCTCCTTTTTATAAGTCTATTATAGCAGAGTTTAAAAAATGTGCAAGTAATAATAGAAAATTTAAGAAAAATTATCAAAATAAAATAAGATTTTTTGAGCAAAAAAGTTAAAAATGTAAATTTTATGAAAAATAAAAATGTTAAAAAGTAAAGAAATGTAAAAATTTTAGAAAAAATTTAAAATTTGCGTTTTTGTTAGTATTTATGCTAGTTTGTGTGTAATTGTTAAAAAATACGAACAACGTAAAATGGGAGAAAAATTGATGTTTTAAAAATTTTGGCAAATTTTAAAAATGAAAATTTTGTAGACAATTATCTTGAGGTATACTATAATAAAAATATGAAGGGAAGGTAAGTAGTATGCCAAATAAGGAAGAAGAATTTTTTGAAACAATTAAAGTGGTAAAAAGAAATGGTTCTAAAGTAGGTTTTAATGGAACTAAAATTGCCATGGCGATTAAAAAAGGCTTTGATAGTATTAAAGTCACAAATGAAGATGATGAGGAAATATTAAAATATTCATCTAATGATATACAAAAAGTGTATGGTCATGTAATTAAAAGAATTGAGAAGGATTATAGTGATAAAGCTAGTATTAAAATTGAAGATATTCAAGATATAATTGAAGAGACATTAAAAAAAGATAAATATGAAGATGTATTTGAAAACTTTGCTAACTATAGAGAAAATAGAAGCAAAGCAAGAGAAATGTTTACTGATGATAAAAGAAGTCATAAGTTTTTAAAAACATTAGAAGGTTTGGCACTTAAGAGTGCTGCGGAAGATGATGCTAAAAGAGAAAATGGTAATATTGATGGAAACTCAGCGATGGGTACTATGTTACAATTTGGTTCTAATGTATCTAGAGAATTTTCTAAAGCATATTTAATGAAGAAAAAGTTTGCTGATGCTCATGATGAAGGTTATATTCATATTCATGATATGGATTTTGAAGCAATGGGTACAACAACATGTATGCAAATTGATTTAGATAAATTATTTAAAAATGGATTTTCAACTGGTCATGGACATTTAAGAGAACCAAATGATATTATGAGTTACTCAGCCCTAGCTGCTATAGCTATTCAATCAAATCAAAATGACCAACATGGAGGACAAAGTATTCCAGCATTTGATTATTACTTAGCTCCAGGTGTTTTAAAAACATTTAGAAAAATGTTAAAAACAACTATTAAAGATTTTATTGATTTAGAAGATTTAAATGATTTTGTTAATGTGGCAAGTATTGAAAAAGAAATTGCTAAAATAAATACAATTGATATAACTGTTGATTATTTTGAAAAATTTTATAAAACATCTGATTTAATGAAAAGACTATTTGAAATGTCAATTAAAAAATCATTAGAAAAGACTGATAAAAGAACTTATCAAGCTATGGAAGCATTTGTACACAATTTAAATACAATGCATTCAAGAGCTGGTGCTCAAGTGCCATTTTCATCAATAAATTTTGGTACAGATACATCTAGTGAAGGTAGAATGGTTACTAAAAATTATATGCTTGCTAGTGAAGCTGGACTTGGACATGGTGAAACTCCAATATTTCCAATTTCAATATTTAAGGTAAAAGAAGGAGTTAACTATAATCCTGAAGATCCTAACTATGATTTATTTAAATTAAGTTTAAGAGTTTCTGCGAAAAGATTATTTCCAAATTGGTCTTTCTTAGATAGTTCGTTTAATAAACCATATTATAAAGCTGGAGATTTTCGTACTGAAGTAGGTTACATGGGATGTCGTACTAGAGTTATTGGTAATGTGGTTGACCCTGATAAACAAATTACTCCAGGAAGAGGAAATTTATCATTTACATCAATTAATTTACCTAGAATTGGTATTAAACATGGTATAGTTGGTAAGAATGCTTTAGATAAAGCTGATATGAAAGGCTTTTATGAAGAACTCGATGAATTAATAGAACTTGTTAAAGACCAATTACTTGAAAGATATGATATTCAATGTAATAAAAGAGTTTATAACTTCCCATTCTTAATGGGACAAGGGGTTTGGCTTGATAGTGATAAATTAAAACCAAATGATAAATTAAAGAAAGTATTAAAACATGGTACACTTTCAATTGGGTTTATTGGTTTAGCTGAATGTTTGAAAGCATTAATTGGTAAACATCATGGAGAGTCTGAAGAAGCTCAAAAACTAGGTATGAAAATTATTGGTCACATGAGAGAAAAATGTGATGAATATAGCCAAAAATATAATTTGAACTTTACGTGTTTAGCAACACCTGCAGAAGGTTTATCTGGAAGATTTGTTAATATTGATAGAGATATTTATGGAAAAATTCCTGGTGTAACTGATAGAGCTTATTATACAAATTCATTCCATGTTCCAGTTTATTACAATATTTCAATTGCTGATAAACTTAGAATTGAAGGAAAATATCATAAATTTACAAATGCAGGTCATATAAGTTATATTGAACTTGATGGGGACCCATCTGATAACTTAGAAGCATTTGAAAGTGTTGTTAGAATAATGAAAGAAAGTGACATTGGTTATGGTGCAATTAACCATCCAGTAGATAGAGACCCAGTTTGTGGATATGTGGGAATAATTAAAGACGTATGTCCAAGATGTGGTCGTAAAACCGGAGAACCAGTTAGTGTTGATTTACTTAAAAGATTAGAAGGAAAGGAATAGGTAGAGTAGTATGGAAAAAGTAGAAGAAGAAGTAAAATCAAAAAAAGTAACAGGTGAAGGAGTAGAATTCGAAAGAATTAGAAGAATTACAGGTTATTTAGTAGGTACAGTAGAACGTTTCAATAATGGTAAAAAAGCTGAAGAACATGATAGAGTAAAACATACATTTAAAACTTGTTCTTGTAGTAAATAAAGTTAGCTAAAAAAGCTAGCTTTTTCTCTATTTGGGTGTATAATAGTAGTTCAAGGGAATGATTTGAAAAATGAAAATTATAAATGGTAAAAATGTTTATATTCAAAAAAGAGACTATAAA
>FR899774.1:19552-45456 GCA_000437355.1 Firmicutes bacterium CAG:460 | reverse complement strand
GATGAAAATCAAAAGAAAGAAATAAAAGAAAATGATGATATAATTGATTATTCTAGATATATTCAGTATAGTGTTGAGGAGTTAAATAACTTATTAAGAAGTATTGAAAATAAGATAATCAATAAGTCTATTGAAAGCATGAAAACTTTAAATGATAAGCTATTAAGAAAAATAGAATTAGAGATAAAAATATTAATAAATAAAGCATGTTCATTAAGTAATTTAATTTTAATTAAAGAAAATCTTTTAAATTTAGAATTACCTGAAGAGATGAAATTAAAAAGAAAAAAAGGGAATAAAAAGATATTTTAGACGTTAAATTTTATTAAAAAAGATAGTTTAACTAAAAAAAAGCTTGCAATAAGCCTTAATTTATACTATAATTAATTTGTTCGTTAATTGATGTCCTGGTAGCTCAGCTGGATAGAGCAATCGCCTTCTAAGCGATCGGTCGTGAGTTCGAATCTCGCCCAGGACACCATATAGTTAATTAAGTCCTTATTGCTAGGGCTTTTTTATTTTATTTAAATACTAATTTTACTATTTTCACTATCGGGAATATTAAATATAACTTCATTAATACCATAAGTATCCCTTAAAGATAAAGCAATTGAATATTTTACTTCTTCAAGTATTTGTTCTTCTTTCATGTTAGCAATTAAATAATTATTAAAAGAAAGACTTATAGCATTTTCTAATAATTCATAGTTTGTCATATTAGCAGATGCTTTAAGATAACTTATTAAGTTTGTGTGATATATCGGAGTGCTTTTTAATTCTTTAATTATTATTTCAACTCTTTCTAACTTTTCATTACTTACTTTTGTTACAGGAACATAATAATAGTAATCATTTATTTTGCTTAAGTAATATATAGTTGTTTTGGATGTTTCCTTTAGAGAGTTTAAATTATATATTTTATTAATGCCATAGGTTTTATCTAAATA
Organism: Firmicutes bacterium CAG:460; assembly: GCA_000437355.1. Classification (GTDB taxonomy): domain Bacteria; phylum Bacillota_I; class Bacilli_A; order RF39; family UBA660; genus Onthocola_B. The sequence continues at coordinate 44,509 of FR899774.1, read as the reverse complement.
TTCTGGTAGTTTTTTATTTGAATTTGGTAGTTTAGTAAATGGGATATTTTCTACAAGTATCTTTATTTTTTTTATTTCTTTTAATTCTGTTAAAGAATAGATTAAAGCTTCAAGCATTGGTTCTTCGTTAGTTTCATTAACTGTTAAGAATTCTTTACTAAAATTAATGGTTAATATCTCATTATCTAGTTTTAAATCAATTATTTTAGTGTTTTCTGGTATAATTGGTTTAAATCCATCCCTGATATAAGTTGATTTTTTCGAATTTATAGTTAATGTTTCAATTATTTCTTTTATTTGTTCATTAATAGTTTCACTGGATTTAACAATACTTGTTCTAGCAACATAATTTGAATTATCTACAAGAAATATTGGCATTTCATCTTTTTTTATATAACTTAAATGTTCTTTAATTGTGACATCACTAGATGGAAAAAAGTAAATTATTAATAATATAAATAAAGCAAGTGTTGCTACACAAATGCGCCTGATTGAAGATTTTTTTATCATTTTTACACCCTAATTAATTATATTTTAGAAAATAAAAAAAAGACCGAAGTCTTAATCAATTTTAAGTTCTCCGAGCTTTATTAATTCTATGATAGCTTGTGCACGACCTTTTACTCCTAGTTTTTGAATTGCATTTGAAACATGGTTTCTAACAGTTTTTTCACTTATATGTAAAAGCTTTGCAATTTCTGTGGTTGTTTTATTTTTAATGAGTAATTCAAATACTTCTTGTTCACGGTCAGTTAATATTTTTTTTTTCATAAACACTCCTTAATATAAAATACTTCATAATATTGTATGAAGTATTTTAAAAAATGTATAGGATATTATTCAAATTTAACTGTAATATATTTTTGTTTGTCGTACATGTTTTGAACTTCACGGATGATTTTGTTAGCTATTTCTTTACTATGTTCTTTTGATGCTATTGTGATACTTATGGCATCTCCATCAATTTTTATGAAGCTGTCATATTTAAATTTTTCTGTAATCATTTTTTTGATTTTTTCACATTCACTTTTAGAATTACTTAACGCTTGAAGGGCATTGTAAGCATCATTTTTTTCTTCAATTGTGGCAGTATCATCAAGTAAAATACTTTGATACTCATTCATTTCTTTTAATACACTTTCATCAGATGCAACTTGAAGTGCTACAATAACATCTGAGGCTTTTACTTCTACTGGACTACTTACATTATTTTCTCCAGCTAGAACACTCAGAGTTTCATCTCCCATTGTTACATAGTAAATTCCTAATACTAAGATTAATGAAAATAGTGTAACGAACCATAAATTTTGTTTGTTTATCATAAATATTCCTCCATCTAAAGCTATTTAAATATATGAAAGAAAATATTTTAATATTACATTTTTTAAAAACAATGATTTCATTACGAAAAAGTGTCTGAAACGAAAAAAAATCGTAATGGAGATTGGGTATGAATTTAGTTGTGATTGGTGTGAAAATAAAAAATAAGAAACCTAGTAAAAAACTTTTAAAAGCGATAAAAGAAGGAAATGATATACTTAATGGTAAAAAAATAGTTAAAAGTTATCATAATATGTATGAAATGTTGAAAGATTTGAAAAAAGTTAAATAAAGCCCCTTGCATGAATGGGGTTTTTTAGATATAATTATCTATAAGGTAATAGGAGATGTGTGCATGCGAAAGATAATAGCTAGTTTAGATATTGGTAGTCATACTATTAAACTTGTTGTTGGGGAAATAGTACGTAATAAACTAAATATACTTGCATGTGTAGATACACCATCTAGAGGAATAAAAAAAGGATTTGTTGTTAATCCAGATAGTGCTATTGAAGCTTTAAGTGATGTATTTAAAAAAGGTGAAGAACAAGTTGGATTAAAGATTAGTAAAGTAATTGTTAGTGTTCCAACTAATGGAATGGAATGTTTTTTAAGTGAAGGGTATGCTTCTATTACAAATGAAGATAGTATTATAACTGGAGTAGATATTGTTAAATCAATGCAAAATGCTATTCAAGGAAAAGTAATGGATAATAGAGAAATTGTAGCGATATTACCAACAAAGTTTTTGATAAATGATAATGTTGTAACTGATACTCCACTTGGAATGAAAGCTGAAAAGTTAAGAGTTAAAACAGTTGTTGCAACAGTTCCTAAGAAAAATGTTACTCCAATAGTTAGAATACTTGAAAAAATGAATGTAACAGTTGTTGATGTAACAGTTGGTCCAATCGGGGACTATTATGAATTTAAAAATAGTAAGAATAGTTTAGAAGTTGGTGCTGTTATAAATATAGGAGCTTCTAAAACAACAGTAGCAATATTTAATAAAGGTATTATTACTGGATGTGAAGCAATAGATATGGGGGGAGAGTCTATAGATTATGATTTAGGTTATGTGTATAAGATAAGTAGAAATGATGCTTTATATTTAAAAGAGTCAATAGCTTTAGCGGATAAAACAAATGCACAACCTAGTGAGTCAATAATATTAGAGAATAAAAATGGTGATAAAATTAAAATAAATCAGTTTGATGCTAGCGAAATTGTTATGAGTAGGTTAGAAGAATTATTAAATTTAGCAAAAAAACAAATAAACCTCTTAACAAAAAAGGAAATTAGTTATATAATTGTTACAGGGGGAGTAACTGAGATAGCAGATTTTAGAAATATAATGAATTATGTTTTTAAGGATGCAGAGCTTGGTACAGTATTAGAGATTGGTGCTAGACATAATAAATATGTAACTGGAGTAGGGTTAATAAAATACTATGATAGTAGATTAAAACTACGAAATAGAGATTTTTCTATTTTTAGTATAAGTGAACAAGAAGAATTAAGTGGAATACATAAAAAGGTAAATATATCAGATGATTCCTTATTAGGTAAATTATTTGGATACTTTTTTGATAACTAGAGGGAGAATGAATTATGAATGGATTACAGATGGATCAAATTGCCAAGATTAAAGTAGTTGGCGTAGGTGGCGGTGGATGTAACGCTGTTAACCGAATGATTGAAGAAGGAGTTAAAAGTGTAGAATTTTATGTAGTTAATACAGATTTACAAGTTTTAAATGCTTCTTTATGTCAAAATAAAATACAAATAGGTAAAAATATTACTGGAGGAAGAGGTGCTGGTGCTAATCCAGAAGTTGGTAGAAGTGCTGCTTTAGAAAGTAAAAATGAATTAGAAGAAGCATTACAAGGAGCAGATATGGTATTTGTTGCTTGTGGTCTTGGTGGTGGTACTGGTACTGGTGCTGCTCCAATTATTGCAGAAATAGCTCAAGATATGGGAGCATTAACTGTTGGTATTGTTACTAAACCTTTTAGATTTGAAGGTAAAAAGAGAATGGAAAATGCTTTAGTGGGACTTGAAGAACTTAGAACTCATGTTGATAGTTTAATTATTATACCAAATGATAGATTAAGAGAATTAATTGATAAAACTACAAGTTTTGAAGATGCATTTAAAGAAGTAGATAATGTTTTACATAGAGGTGTTCAATCAATATCAGATTTAATTGCTGTTACTGGGGTAATCAACCTAGACTTTGCTGATGTTAAAACAGTTATGGAAAAAAGTGGTACAGCTATTATTGGTATTGGATGTAATGCTGGCGAAAATAGAGCTATTGAAGCTGCTAGACAAGCGGTATCAAATTCACTTTTGGAAGCAACAATTGAAGGGGCTACAAATGCCATTGTCAATGTAACTGGTGGCAAAAATCTTACATTGTTTGAAATTGAAGATGCTGTTGAAACAGTTAGAGAAGCAGCAAATTCAGATATTAATATAATCTTCGGGGCTATAAAGAATGATAATTTAACTGATGAAGTAATTGTTACAGTTATAGCTACAGGATTTGATGATGAAGTTGGAGAAGAAGCTTTGTTTAGTGATGAAGTACATGTTCCAAAAAGAAGAAGTACTCCTGAAGTAGATGATGAATATGAAATTCCACCATTCTTACGTAGTGATAATTATTAAAAATTAAATAGATTTGACAAAAAGCAACAAATTATTGGTGCTTTTTTTTGTATAATGTTTTCGGTGATATAATGAAAGTATATTTAGATTTAGTCTTTTTACTAAATTTTTGTTATGATTTGTTATTGTTAATGACAATTGATATAACTTTAAAAAAGCATATGAATATAAAAAGATTGTTAATAGCAAGTATAGTGGGAGCTTTATCTTTAGGAATACTTTTTTTACCACTTAATAAGGTTGTTTTGTTTATTTTAAAAATATTGGTAAGTGTCCTAATGATTTTAATAGCTTTTAAATATAAAAATATTAAATATACTTTAATTAATTTATTATATCTTTATATGTGTAGTGTTATTCTTGGAGGATTTATATATATGTTAGATATAGAGTTTAGTTATAAAAGAGAAGGTATGGTATTTTATTTTGATGGTTTAAGTATAAATTATATTTTATTGTTAATAGTGGGTCCTTGTATACTAGCTTTGTATATTTATGAACATAAAAAGTTTAAGAGTACATATAATTTAAATTGTAAGTTAGAAATTGTATTTAATAATGGAAAAGTGTTAAATTGTAATGGATTTATTGACTCTGGGAATAGACTTAGGGACCCGATTAGTCATAAGTATGTAATAATTGTATCTAAAAAGTTATTATCTAGTTATATAAATATAAGAAGTCCAATATATGTACCATATAAAGCATTAAATAAGTATGGTTTAATAGAATGTTTTAAGATTAAATATTTAAAAATTAATAAACAGATATTTACTAATTATTTAGTGGGTATTAGTAATAGTGAATTTAATTTAAATGGTAGTGATTGTTTACTTAATTATAAATTAATGGAGGATATATGTTTAGAAAAATAATTGATTGGTTGTTAGTAAAGTATAATGAAGTATTTTTTGTAGGTGCAACAGATAAGTTACCACCACCACTTTCTAAAGAAGAAGAATTAAAATATTTAGTTAGAGCTAAAGCTGGTGATGAAGAAGCTAGAAATATTTTGATAGAACATAATTTAAGATTGGTAGTGTTTTTAGCTAAAAAGTATGAAAATACAACATATGATATTGAAGATTTAGTAAGTATTGGTTCAATTGGATTAATTAAAGGAATTAATACTTATAAAATAGATAAAAATATAAAGCTAGCTACTTATGCATCAAGATGTATTTCTAATGAAATATTAATGTTTTTAAGAAAAAATAAGAGAAAAAGAGCTGAAGTTTCTTTGGAAGATGCCCTTAATTATGATGCGGAAGGTAATGAGCTTCATTTGGAAGATATATTAGGTACAGATGAAAATTTAGTTCCAAATGAATATGAAAAACAAGTTGATAAAGAGGTTTTAGCTAAAGAAATTGAAGGTTTACCTGATAGAGATAAAGAAATAATGACTTTGAGATATGGGCTTAATAATACGAAGGAATATACCCAGAAAGAAGTTGCTGTTATGCTAGGTATTAGTCAATCTTATATTTCAAGAATTGAAAAGAAAGTTATTAGAAAATTAAAACAAGTAATGGTAAAATAGTGTAAAGTACATGTGATATTTTATGTAAAATATATTGCATAATAAATGTAAAGAAGATATAATTTAATTAAGCTAGCAGTAGCTAGAATAAAAGGGATAGTGTGAACTGGTCTCCAATTCACTTTAAAAATAGAACTCATTTTGAGTTCTATTTTTAGTATTCAACTACGTATAAATCAATGTATTCTTCTAAAGTTAATTTGTTTTCATAAATTGTTTTAGCAGCATCTTTTCCTACATATCTAATGTGCCAATTTTCAAATTGATATAAGGTAATATCTTCTTTATTCTTAGGAAATCTTATAATAAATCCATATTTATAAGCATTATTTTCTAACCAATCATAGTTTTCATCAGATAATCTAACATTTGATAAAGCTGTATTTTTTAAATCAATGGATAATCCAGTTTGATGTTCTGAATAACCTGGACGAGCAGAATATGTATCTGCTTTATCAACACCTTCTTTATTGACATAATTTGTATATAAAGTTCTTTGAAAAGCCTCATCACGGAATGCTGTAGTTGGCATTAAATTAATATTTAATTCTTTTTTAGCAGCATCTTGAAGTTCTAAGAATGCATCTTTTGTGATGCTTCGCATTGGAACATTATTTCCATAAGCCCCAGGAACATATGCTAAATCTGTTGGTCTATAATTTTTAGGTAAATGATTATATTTATTTACAAGTACTAAGTAATCATTGCCATCTTTTACTTCTTTAGTATCGGTATAAACAGGTAAATCTAGTTTTATGTTTACTCTAGTTACAACATCTTTATAATTTATATCATTTTTCTTTTTATATTCATCGTATCTTTCAATGTTATTAGCATTAAAATTTTTAATAACATAATAATTTGATATATCTTTATAATCTAATTTTTTTAAAATATTTATGTTTTTTTCACTTAGTTTGAAGATATAATTAATTTCTTTTCCAGTATAACCTTTTGGTAAAAAAGTTGTTAATATTTCTTCAAAGTTTGATGCATCATTAAACTTAATATCTTTATATTCTTTTAAATATTTTTCATCATAAATATTATTTAGTAGAACGTATTCTAAAGTTTTAGAATAATCTGTTTCATTAATATTGTTTTTGTTCATTAAATCTTTTACTTCATTACTAGCAGGTTTTGCTACTTCTTTTTTATTATTTATGTAAAATACTCCCGCACCGATGATAAGTCCACATGTGATTAGTAGTAAAAAACTCTTTTTAATTTTTTTCTTCTTTTTCAATTCAATCACCTTGATTTAATTATATATTATTAATTTGTAAATTACAACAATTGTGATAAAATAATTGATTTTATTTGAAAATTATAGTAATATTTGAGTAGATGCCTTAAGGAGTGATAATTATGTTTGAATACATGGGAGATAGAATTAGTAATGCCTTGAAAAATATAAGAGGTATGGGTAAAATTACTGAAGAAAATATTGGGGATGCTACAAGAGAAATTAGAATTGCTTTGCTAGAAGCTGATGTTAACTATCAAGTAGTTAAAGAATTTGTAGCTGATGTTAAAGCTAAAGCACTAGATGCTGAAGTTGGTAAAAGTTTAAAGCCTGATGAAGTTTTTTTGAAAATTGTTAAGGATGAGTTAGTTTCATTATTAGGTGGAGATTATGTTCCTTTAGAGGTAAATAAAAAACCAACTATTTTAATGCTTGTTGGTCTTCAAGGTAGTGGTAAAACTACAACTGCTGGTAAACTTGCAAATTATTTAAGAAAAAAACATAATAAGAAACCATTACTAGTTGCTGCAGATATTTATAGACCTGCTGCTATAGAACAATTAAAAACTTTAGGGAAAGAGTTAAATATAGATGTATTTAGTAAAGAAGGTTCTGTTACTAAAATAGTTAGTGATGCTTTAGAATTTGCTAAAGAAAATAATAATGATTATATAATTATAGATACTGCAGGAAGACTTCAAATTGATGAGGCATTAATGCAAGAATTAAAAGATGTTAATGAGGCTGTACATCCACATGAAAAAATATTAGTTATTGATGGTTCTATGGGGCAAGATGCAATAAATGTTATTACTGGTTTTAATAATGCTTTAGATTTAACTGGTTGTATTTTAACTAAATTAGATGGAAATACAAAAGGTGGGGTTGCTTTATCTGTTAGACATTTAACTCATATTCCGATTAAGTTTGTGGGTACTAGTGAAAAAATGGATGGTTTAAGTGAGTTTTATCCAGATAGAATGGCTGAACGTATCTTAGATATGGGAGATATTCTAGAAATAGTAAGTAAAGTTGAAGATGTTATTGATGAGGATGTTGCAAAAGAACAAGCTAAGAAAATGAAAAAAGGTACTTATGATTTAAATGATTTTTTAAGTAATTTAAAACAAATTAAAAAACTTGGACCTTTAGAAAATATTTTGAAAATGCTTCCTCAAGCTCGAAAAATGGGACTTAATAATATATCAATTGACCCGAAGGATTTAGCACATGTTGAAGCAATTCTTCAATCTATGACACCGGAAGAAAGAAAAAAACCAGAAATATTAAAAGCAACTCGTAAACAAAGAATTGCTAAAGGTAGTGGAAGAAGTGTTGAAGAAGTAAATAGACTTTTAAAACAATTTGAAATGATGAAAGACATGATGAAGAAAATGTCTAGTGGAAATATGCCATTTTAAGGGAAAATATGAAAAATAAAAAATTAATATTAATAATTAGTATAGTAGTTGGAATTATTTTATTTAGCGTGGGAGGATTTTTATTATATAAATATATTGAAATAAAGAATGCTGTTGTTAAAGTGGTTTTAAAAGATAATTTAGAAGCTGATTTTGCTGATACTTTAAGAGTTTCATCATTTATTGAAAGTATTAATGGTAAAATAGTAGATGATTATTATTTAAATACTGATAGTTTAGGAAAAAAGAAAATAGATTTTGAGTATATAAATGATGATGGAATAAAAATTAAATATAATTATGAAATAAATGTTGTTGATAGAGAAGCTCCTTTGATATGGCTTGGTAAAAGTTATAATGTTACAAGGGGGAGTGAAGATAATTTAATTGATAAAATAATGTGTGGAGATAATTATGATAATAATCCAGAATGTGTTATTGAAGGAGATTATAATTTAGATAATGTTGGTTCTTATAATTTAGTTTTTAAAGCAACTGATAGTAGTGGTAATGTGTCAAAAAAGAAGTTTATTTTAAATGTAAATGAGGCTAGTAGTAAAAAGGAAAGTAATGGAGTTAAGAGTGTAACAGAGTTTAGTGATGTAATAAAAGATTATAAGAATGATAATACACAAATAGGTATTGATGTATCTAAATGGCAAGGGGATATTGATTTTAGTAAATTAAAAAGTGCTGGTGTAGAATTTGTAATTATTAGAATTGGTTCATCAACAGGTATTAATGGAGAAAATTTTATAGATAGTAAATTTATTCAAAATATTAAGAATGCTAATAGTGTAGGCATTCCAGTGGGAGTTTATTTTTATTCGTATGCAAATAGTGTTGATAGAGCTATTAGTGATGCAAAATGGATAATTGAAAATATTAAAGATTATAAAGTAGAGTTGCCAATTGCATTTGACTGGGAAAACTGGGGTAGTTTTAATACTTATGAACTTAGTTTCTTTGGTTTAACTAATATGGCAAAAAGGTTTATGGATACTGTAAAGGATGCTGGTTATGATGCAATGCTTTATAGTAGTAAAACGTATTTAGAAAATATATGGATGAGTGTTGATTATCCAGTTTGGCTTGCACATTATACTAAAAATACTAATTATGCTGGTGATTATTCTTATTGGCAAATTTGTAGTAATGGTAGGGTTGATGGAATAAATGGTGATGTTGATATAGATATTAGGTATATTGACTAAAGGGTGTTAGTAATATATAATTTAATTAGTTATGAGGTATTTTTATGAGTTTAGCAAATATTATTAATGTTATTGGAGAATCTTATATAGATTGGAAAAATGTTTATTATATAATAAGTAGTGTTTTAAGTGCAATGCTTGCATATAAAACATTATATTGGATTATTGGTTTTTTCTTTACTAGAAAATTTAAACCAGCAAAAAATAAGCATAAATATGGGATTGTTATTGCTGCTAGAAATGAAGAAAAAGTTATTGGAAATTTATTAGATAGTATTAATAAACAAGATTATCCAAAAGAATTACTAACTGTGTTTGTTGTTGCAGATAATTGTACGGATCAAACTGCTAAAGTTGCAAGAGAACATGGAGCAATATGTTATGAAAGATTTGATGATGCTCACAGAACTAAGGGTTATGCATTAGAATTTTTATTTGATAGAATTGAAGAAGATTATGGAAGAATGAGTTTTGAAGGCTATTTTGTTTTTGATGCTGATAACTTACTTAAAAAAGATTATGTTACAAAAATGAATGATGCTTTTGATGCTGGAGAAAAGATTATTACATCATATCGAAATACAAAAAATTTTGATGAAAATTGGATTGCATCAACTTATGCACTACATTGGATTAGGTCAATTAGATATAATCATAGAGCAAGAAGTGTTTTACATTTAGCAACAAATATTCAAGGAACTGGTTTTTTATTTACAAATGAAATAGTTAAAAATGGTTGGCATTATACATCTTTAACAGAAGATAGAGCTTTAACTGCAGATGCTGTTGCTCAAGGTTATCAAATTAGTTATCAAAATGAAGCTATGTTTTATGATGAACAACCAGTTAGTTTAAAAGTTGCTTTAAGACAAAGAACAAGATGGGCAAAAGGTCATTTACAAGCATTTGTGGAAAGTGGACCATATTTATTTATTAATATATTTTTAGGTAAATGGTATGTTAGAACTAAATGGGGAGAAAATTCTGTTAATAAAAAAGAAAAATCTAAATCATTTAAAGGCTTTTTATTAAATATAATTGAAAATATTAGACATAGATTTGCTTCATACGATACATTAATGCAACTTACACCATTTTCGGTATTTAATATTGCTAGATGGCTAATAGTTATAGTAGTAATGTATGGATGTTATTGCTATAATGTTGGAGTATTGGATGTAAATATTTTCGGTGGAGGAACTTATTTAGCGCAAGCCTTAAGACACTTCTTTACTATAAAGGTTAGTATGAATGCTGGAGTTAATGCTTTATTTGCAGGTATTGGCTTATCTATTTGGTTAAGAATATTATTTAGAATAGGTATGTATTTTGAAAATATGACTATTGCAGTTTATCTATTTATTGTTGAACATAAAAATATAAAGAAAATGTCTATATGGAAAAAAATACTATATACATTTACATGGCCAACATTTGATATTATTGGTAGATATGCAACTTATGCAGCATTATTCATGCATGTTGAATGGAAACCAATACCACATGAAAGTAAAGTCACAATTGATGATTTAAATAAATAAAACTAAAAAAAAGCCCTAAATTGCACATTTGTGCGAATATAGGGTTTTTTTTTTTTTTTTTTCGGTTAAAATGAGTATGTAAAATAAAATATCAGTGCGCGATATTGTTATGGAGATGATGTAAATTGAAGAAAAAATATGTTTTATTTTCTATAGTTATTGTAGTTTTATTAGTTACATTTGTTACATGTTTTAATTATTTTAAAACCACAAATAATTATGTTGAAGATAATGTTAATAATCAAACTAAAATTACTAAAGGTATATCAATGAATTTAGAACAAACATCAGGAGCAGGTGATTATAAAACAGTTACTCAGAGTAGTTGGCCAACAGAAGGATATAAGTTTAATACAGAATTATCAAGATGTGAAAATGGAAGCGAACTTAGTTGGGATGATACAAATAAAAAAGTTATTGTATCAGGTAATATGTCAGATAAGTGCTATGTTTATTTTGATAAAGTTTTAGTTTTATCGGAAGTTTGTAATGACAAAACATTAAAAGATTGTATAATTGCTCAATATACGGGGACACAAGGGCAAAATAATATTTATTATCACAATTCAAGTCTATCTAATGGAGCCGGTGATAATAGCTATAGATATGCTGGAGGTGATTATCAATTAACATCAAAAGCAATATCTGCAGGATTTAATACAGTTGCAGCGAAAGCACAGACTTCAACAGATGGAGTAGTAAATTATTATTGTAATGGAATAAAACAATATGTTGGTGCTGGTTGTCCTACAACATATATAGCATATTATAGCTTACAATATGATACAACAAACACTCAATATCAATCCTATAAAGAAGCATTAGAAAAAGCAATAGTAGATGGATATTTAATAGAAGATATAGTTAAAAATTTTGTGTGTTTTGGGACAAACGAAAGCACATGTTCAACAGATAACTTATATCGAATAATTGGGATGATAGATAATAAAGTAAAATTAATAAAATATGATTGTGCTAGTAGAAATTTATTAGGAACCAGTGGAGAGTCACCTTACAAAACTGACCCTTCGTTAATGTATTTAGGAACCCTAACAAAAATTGATTATTATAAAATTAATGGTTCTAGTATTTTATCAAACAACTGGAGTGATAGTCCACTAAATAAAACCAATTTAAATACGAGTTTCATCAATAATATGGGTAACACGTGGACATCAAAAATAGCTACAACAACGTGGAAAGTTGGAGGCGGAAGTAGTACATATTTAACAGATGTACCTGCAACAGCATATCAATATGAAGTGGGAAGCAATGCGTCAAGTACAACATATGATGCAAAAATAGGATTGATGTATGTGTCAGATTATTATTATGCAGCAAGTCCAAGTGCATGGACATTAGTGGGGTATAGTTCAAGTAATCCAACAACAGATTATAGGGTAGCAACATCAATTAATTGGATGTACATGGGAATTGATGATTGGACTTTAACACCTAATACATCTGATTCTGAAACGATGTTTGGAATATTAAGTTATGGATATGTTACAAGTGGATTTGTGAGTATGGATAATTATTGTGTAAGGCCTGTCTTTAATCTAGATACATCAGTAACATATGCAAGTGGTTCTGGAACCCAATCTGACCCAATTCGTATAAATTAATCCACATTAAAAGACTCATTGTGAGTCTTTTTCAATATCTTTAAAATAGTTATATTTTAAAGTTAAATCATTTTTCTTTATTAAATAATTTACATAATAATTCTTTTGTTCTAGTAAGTCTGGTTTAATGTATCTGTTGTTAGTAACTAAGCCTCCATCAACATAAACATTGCCATCATACCAAGAATAATCACTGAAAAATACTATTTTTTGATAATTGTTATTTAAAGCATCTTCTCCAATATAATAATTTGGATTATAATCTATTCCAAATAAATTTAGAACTGTTGGTAAAATATTTAATTGTGATGTAACTGTTTTAATTGTTTTCTTATCTTTATTGTTTGTGTAAATAAAGAATGGTGTATGGTTTATTAAATTATTACTTGTGTTTTTATATTTATCTAATATTGTTTTATCTGATAAAGTATAAAGATAATGGTCAGTGAATACCACTATTGTTGTTTTATCAAGTATTTCACGTGTTTTTAATTCACTTATTAAAAGTTCAACCATATAATCTGTTTCTTTTGCTTGTCTTCTTGCACAATCTTCTTCAGTTAAATCATAACTTGTATTTTCATTTTCTTTACTATCTAAGTCAAGTAACATTTTACAATTTCCTTTTTCAGGATTAAAAGGCATATGATTTGTATAAGTAATTATGTAATCAACAAACTTTTCGCTGCTAAACATTTTTTCTTTAAATTCTTCATTTAATAGTAATTCTCTATCTAAATAATATGAATTATCTTTATAAGTGTTTTGGTCCACTAAACCATAGTAGTTATCATAACCCCAGTTTTTGTAGTTTGTACCTCTTGAATAATATTCTTTAGTATTCATATGAAAGGCATTTACTGTATAACCTTGTTCTTTAAATAAATGCGCTAAACTATATGGAAATGAATTCTTATTAAATGTATATGCGTTTTGTGTATATGAAAGTGGAGTAATAAAACCTGTGTTTACTGCAAATTCTGAATTAAATGTTGAACCACCACCATTATAATATGAATAATGATTTGTAAAGTTAATACTATTTTTCATTAAATTATATATTGTTGGAGTATCATTTTTATTAATTAACCATGAATCTAAACCTTCAAGTTGAATCATTATTAAGTTGTTATCTTGATACTTTCCAGTATATTTATTTTTAGTTTTATTTACTTCTTTAGAATATTCTTCTTTTAAGAAAGTAATATCTTCTTCATTAGTTGTATTTTTATTTTTTAAAAATGTTATATAAAAGTTTCTTGCTGTATATTCATAAATTCCTGTAACTGTCATTGATTTATTGTTATCATTAAAACTATTATAAATGTTTCTTGGATTTCTCCATGTACTCCATGTTAATTCTTCATTAGCTTTTCCTAAAAAGAATGGTGTAATAGTATGTAAAACAATGAATACTATAAATGGAAATAAGAATCTCTTGTAATTTCTTTTTTCATTATTGGGATATACTTTTAAAGCTAAGAAAAATGTTATAAATATCGGTATTAAAAATAAATAAACTGATATATCACAATTTTTAATAGCATCAAGTAAATATTCAGAACCTTCTCCAGCGAGAAGTACCATACTAAAATCAAAAAATACTCCAGTCATAGAAAAATATACATTATTTACTAAATAAATGGCTAAAGATAAAATAAATATAATAGAATAAATTATTTTACCTGTTTTTTTCTTTGGATATAAGGATATTCCTAATAAAAAGGTAATCCATATAATTGTAAAAAGATTTGGTACTGGTTTTAATAATCCATAAAATTTTACTTTATATCTTGTAAATAAATCTATTAGTATAAAAGGTAATGCTAGTAATAATACATAATAGTATTTTTTTATAAAAATAATTATTTTATTTAAAATGTTTTTTATATCAATGTTTTTTATTTGTTTTTTCTTTTTTTGTGCCTTTTTCAAACTAATCACCACAAAAAAATTATACTATAATTAGACTAATTTGTAAATATGGCTTTAAAAAGTAATGATTTAATAGTATACTTATATAGAGGGTAGTAGTTATGTGGGTAGTAAAACAATTAGATAGAGATAATATTTTTGATATAGTTAAATATGTTGAAGATGTTTATAAAATTAATAATGAAGAAATAGTATTAACAATAAGTTCTAATTTAGGCTTTGGAGAAACGTTTTTATATGTTTATGAAATAATGAAGATGTTGTTAGAAAAAGGAATAGTTGTTAAAAGGGGACCTTTGGTAGTTGGAGATACTATAATAGTAGAAGATGAAGTGTTTAAATTAAAAAATGCTTCTTTAGAAGATAAAATATGGTGGTTAGTTTATAATGGGGTTGTTAATACTAATGTAGTTTGTTTAAATGAAGAAATGATTGAGATAAAAGGTTATGTTTTAAAAAGAGGTTGGTGTGATGTATACAGAAATATTAGTTAATTTAAATAAGAAAAGAGATTTTTATAATAAGTTTTCTAATTTAAAAATAAATGATAAGTTAAATGATTATATTTATAATGAGTCTTTAGAGGGTGATTATAAAAATAAAGTTGTTATAAATATTAATTGTAAAGAAAATATTAGTGATTTAGAAAAGCAAGGTATGATTGATATAATAAGAAGAAATTTTGGAATACAAGTAAAAGATTTATTGTATACTTATGAAAAAGAACAAGATAAAAAAGCTATTTTATTAGTTGTTGGTATAGCTTTAATAATTTTGTATTATACAGGTTTTGCTAGTATTTTAAAAGATGTTATCTTAATGTTTGGATGGCTTGCAATTTGTAGTTCTGTTTATGGTTTGATTTTTTCATCAACTGAGATCTATGTGAAGATTAAAAGACTTAAAAATTTATCTAAAGCAAGAATTTATTTTGATTAAACAATATAATTTTGACAAAAATTACTTTTTATGATAGAATTTACTCGTAGTAAATCAATTAGTCATTCGCGTTTTACTATCGGATAAACTTATATGTTTAAAGGAATAATGAAGAGCCTTAAGAATCTCCTCATGAATGGCAAAAAATATACACAATTATTTTGTGGTTGTTTTTTGTTGTATATTCATGAAAGGAGGTTTTTTTTATACACAATCATAACAAGAGAGAAAGGATGATATATAAATGAAAACAAATGAACATGATTATTATAGTAACTTAGCTAATTGGTCTTTTGATGATATTGATTATTTTACTGAATCATTTACAAATTGGGTTTATGAAGAAGAAATAAGTAAAAGAGTGCAAAAGAATTTTAGAGTGTTGGATTTAGGTACTGCAGCTGGAGAAAAAGTTCTTAAATATTTTCCTGAATGTGCAGAAATCTTGGGAACAGATTTTTCTAGTGCAATGATAGAAGCCGCTAATAAAAATTTGGAAAGTAGTGGAAGAAAAAATGTTTCGTTCAGAGTTATGGATAATTTAAATATGGACACTCCTGATAATTACTTTGATGTTGTTACTGCTCGTCATACAACTATAGATCCTATTCAAATTTTTCGAACATTAAAAGATAATGGACAATTAATTTTAAGAGGAGTTGATAAATTAGATTGTTGGGCCTTAAAAAGACTCTTTGGAAGAGGACAAGCATTAAATGATTCAAAACCTATAAGTTTAATAGATTATGAAAGAGTTATGGATGCTGGATTTAGAAGTGTAGAGTTAATTCCATTACATGATGTTGAATATTATAAGACAAAGGAAGATTTATATGCTTTACTTCAAAAAACACCAATATTAGATTCATTATCTGAAGAAAAAAATCAACAATATGAAAGAAAAACAATTGAAACAGATTTATTTTCACAATATGTTGATGAAAATGAAACATCAAAAGGAATAAAATTAGTAAGAAGATATTATGGTATAGTAGCTAAAAAGTAAAAAAAACCAAATTGATTAAAAAATCAATTTGGTTTTAAAATTATTAAATGATTTCTTTAGATAATTGATTATAAGAATCCATTATCTTTTTGTAAGGGATATTATTCTTTTGATAATATCCTTTATTTACACATTCTTCATAAATGTCTTTTGTTATTTTATTAATACTTTTAAACATTTTAAAATATAAATCATAAATATTTTTATTACTTGCTTCATTTAAAGCATATACTAAATTTACTGATATATTTTTTTCAGTTGTTAACATTTCTAATAAATAATCTTTATCACTCATTATTATTCTCCTTTAACATAGATAATATCTCATTGCAATTATCTTCATGTAATTTAATTAACTTTTCTATTAATTTAGATGTTTTATCTTTAGTGAATTCTTCATATACTTTATATTTTTTTAAAGCAATTAAGTTCCAATTGAAGGCATCACTTAAATATAATAAATCCTTTTCTGTCATACATACCACCTTTCATTATTATTATGGCATTAATATTTTAAAATATATTGTTAATAATTGGTATAAATGTTAAAATAAATTTTAAAAGTGATGAATTAGTCACTTTAGAGTCATAATAAAATAATATGATTTTAATGGGTGATGAAAATGGATATATTAAAAGTTGAAAATTTAGTTAAAACTTATAAGAATGGTAATACAACGATTAATGCTGTAGATCATGTAAGTTTTAGTGTGGAAAAAGGAGATTTTGTTGCTATTGTTGGGGCCAGTGGTAGTGGTAAATCTACACTTTTACATTTACTTGGAGGTGTTGATAGACCTACGAGTGGTAAAGTATTTATTGATAATGTAGATATTTATAGTATGAATAATGATGCTTTAGCTATATTTAGAAGAAGACAAGTAGGATTAATTTATCAATTTTATAATTTAATACCAATTTTAAATGTTGAAGAAAATATAGTCCTTCCTTGTAAGTTAGATGGTAAAAATGTAAGTAAAGATAGACTTAATGAAATTATTGATACTTTAGGTTTAAGTACTAGAAGAAAACATTTGCCTAATGAATTATCTGGAGGTCAACAACAAAGAGTTTCAATTGGAAGAGCTATTATTAATAATCCAGCATTAGTTTTAGCGGATGAACCAACAGGAAATTTGGATTCTAAGGCTAGTGATGAAATTGTAGCATTATTAAAAGAATCAAATAAAAAATATAATCAAACTATTATTGTTATTACACATGATCCTGATATTGCAAGTGTTGCAAATAGAGTTATTACTATTGAAGATGGAAAAATAGTTAGTGATGTAAGGAATTAATTATGAATGTATTAAATAATTTAACTATTAAAAATTTAAAATTAAATAAAAAAAGAACAATAGTAACAATAGTAGGTATAGTTTTGTCTGTTGCCTTAATTTGTGCAGTAGCTGGTATGGTTACATCATTTCAAGCAACTTTAGTAAATATAGCTATTACAGATGGAGGAAATAGACATTTAACAATTGAAAATGTAAGTAAAAAAGACTTGAAATATTTTACAAATAATAGTCATGTAAAGAGTATGTATTTAAGTGAGTCTTTTGGTTATGCTAAAGTGGATAATATAAATAAATATAAACCTTATGCTTATGTTGTAGGATATACAAAAGAGGCTTTTGATAATACAACATTAAAACTAGTTTCTGGAAGACTTCCGGAGAATAATAAAGAAATAATAGTAAGTGTAACTTTTAAAAATAATGCTAAAGTAAAAATTGGTGATACAATTAGTTTAGATATTGGTAAAAGAGTATGTACTGATGGAACAATTCTTAATCAAAGTAATCCATATTATGTGGAAGAAGGAGAAACTGATCTTTGCCATGAATATATAACTGATACAAGTAAACATGAATATAAAATTGTAGGTATTACAGAAAGATTAAATTATAATATTGAAGGATATAGTGCTCCAGGTTATACATTAATTACTAAAATAGATAAAGTAAGTGATAATATAAATGTATCTTTATTATTTAAAGATGCTAAATATTATAAAGAATATATAAATAATATAGCAAATGATAATGATCTAAATAAATATAATATTACTTTAAATGATGATCTTTTAAGATGGAGTGGAGCTAGTTTAAGTGATAGAACAATGAATATGTTATATGCTATTTCAGGTGTAGTAATAGGTATTATAATACTTACAAGTGTATTTGTAATAAAGAATAGTTTTGATATTGCTAATCAAGAGAAGAAAAAGATGTATGGTATGCTTTCAAGTATTGGTGCAACAAGTAAACAAATTAAGAAAAATGTCTTACATGAAGGTTTTATCCTAGGTCTAATTGGTATTCCTTTAGGTATATTATCAGGAATATTTGCGGATTATATACTTGTTATTATAATTAATTATATTGGTAATTTTAATGATGTTAAATTTGTATTTAGTATATCTATTTGGCCAGTTATTTTAAGCATTATACTTGGAGTAGTTACAATTTATTTGTCTGTGGTTAGAGCAGCTAAAAAATCAAGTAAAATTGCACCGATTGAAGCGATTAGAAATAACAATGAAATAAAAATTAATAGTAAAAAAATTAAGTCATCTAAAATAGTTGATAAATTATTTGGTGTCGGTGGAGATATTGCCTATAAGAATTTAAAGAGAAATAAAAAAAGAAATAGAACTACGATTATATCAATTGTAATAAGTGTTGCTGTATTTATTTCCTTATCATCATTTTTGAGTTATGGCTTTAAATTAACAAATCAGTATTATCAAGATATTAATTACGATATTCAGCTTTATCTTAGGGATACTAATGAAGAAGAATCTAAAAAAATAATTAATGATATAATAAAAATGGATAATATTAGTAGGTATAGTATAATTAGAAGTATGAGTATGACATTTGATTATAAAAAATATTATAATGATGATGTATTAAAATTTTTTGATGGTGTAAATGATTTGTCCCTTAGAATTATGTCTGTAGGTGAAGATGAGTTTGAAAGAATACTTAAAGAAAATAAAGTTGATGAAAATAATTTTAATTATAAAGGTTTATTAATTGATAAAAATATTTTTTATCAAGAAGGTAGTAAAAATTATAAGGAAGTAAATTTATTTGATTTAAATAAATTTAAAACTGTAACTGGTTCTATTAATAATAAAGATTTAAGTATTGGAATTATAAAAAGAATTGATATCTTACCAATGGGACTTCAAAATGTATATAGTGAAATTCCAATGATTATAGTAAGTGATGAATTTTATGATTATATTGTATTTAATTATAATATAACGGCTACTGATTCAAAAAGCCTGTATATTAAATCAACAGATGCAGAAAAACTAGAAAGTTTAATTAAAGAATATTTACTTGATAATGATATTACTAATTATAATTTGTTTAATATTGAAACAGAAGCTAAAGCTCAAAGAAGTTTAATTATTTTAGTAGCAATTTTCTTGTATGGTTTTATTATTGTTATCAGTTTAATTGGTGTTACTAATATTATTAATACAATAAGCACTAATATGAATTTAAGAAGAAGAGAGTTTGCTATGCTTAAGTCTATTGGTATGACAAAAAATGAATTTAATAAAATGATTAACTTAGAGTCAATTATGTATTCCACTAAAGCATTAATTATTGGTATTCCTTTAGGTATTTTGGGGTCATTTGCTATTTATAAGGCATTTGCAAATGGTAGTGATTATGGATATTTATTTCCATGGCAAGCAATTATAATTGCAATATTAGTTGTTTATATTTTAGTTAGTTTAATTATGCATTTTGCTTTAAGAAAAACAAGAAATGAAAATATAATTGATGCTATTAAAGATGAAAATATATGATTTGTGCGAATAAATAGATTTGATTTAACCTAAAAATAATGGTATCATTTATTTAGAAGTGATACCTTTTTGTTGTTAGAATGTGAGGTGTATGTATGAAAATACTTTTAGTTGAAGATAGCCAAATGATTGTAAAAGCCATTAAGTTTTTACTTGAAGAGCATAATTATGAAGTTAGCGTTGCCAGTACAATTAAAGATGCAAAAGAAATGGTAAGTAATAATTATGATTTAGTAATCTTGGATGTAATGTTGCCAGATGGAAATGGATTAGACTTTTTTAAAAATTATATAAATGTTCCAACGCTGGTATTAAGTGCTCATGATGAAGAAGACGATGTTGTAACATCATTAGATCTTGGGGTAGAAGATTATATTATAAAACCTTTTAGGTCAAAAGAACTATTATCAAGAATAAATAATATTATTAAAAGAAATAAGAAAAATAATATTAAAATGTATAAAAATATAACATTTGATTTAGATGCATATAGAGTTTATGTTGATAAGAATGAAATTGATTTAACAGGATTAGAATTAAAAATATTATTTTATTTGTTAGAAAATAAGGGAATTTTAGTAACTAGAGATATGATTATAAATAGAATTTGGGATGAGTCTGGAAAGTTTGTTAATGATAATACGTTGAGTGTTTATATAAAAAGAATTAGAGAAAAAATAGGGTGTGAAGATATAATTAAAACTGTTAAAGGTGTTGGATATAGGATGGATTTATGAAAAAAATTAGTTTATGGTTTTTAGTTAGTTTATGTTTAATAATGTTAATTAGTTATATTGATTATTATAGATATAGTAAAGTAATAAATGATTTTGTGAGTAGTGTAGTTACTGAGGTAAGTAAAAATTATCCAGATGTAAATAGTGAAGAATTAATAAAAATAGTTAATGGAAGTAATAATGGTAAAAGTGATATATTAAAAAAGTATGGATTTACTGATAGTGATATAAATTATTTAAGTAAGATGAATGATTCTTTTTATAAAAATATTGTTATTAATGTAATATTGTTTGGGGTTTTCGGAGGATTATGTATTGCTCTATATGTAATTGATAAGAAAAAAAGATGTAAAGAGATAGATAATATTACGAATTATTTGAAAAGAATTAATGATGGAATATATGATTTAGAAATAATTGATAATATTGAAGGAGATTTATCTATTTTAAAAAATGAAGTATATACCACTACAGTGGGTTTAAAAAGCTTATATGCTAAAGAAAATAAAGAAAGAATTAAAATAAAGGATAATTTAGCTAATATATCTCATCAACTAAAGACACCCCTTACATCAATTATGATTATGATTGATACATTACTTGAAGAGCATGTTAGTAAAGAAAAGCAAAAAGAATATTTAAATGATATAAGAATACAGATTGAAAATATTAATTTTTTAATTATTGCACTGCTAAAATTATCAAGATTTGATGCAAATGTAGTGGTTTTTGAAAAAAGAGAAATAATTGTTAAAGATTTGTTATTTGATGTTTTAAAAAATGTTGATATATTAAGAGAACTTAAAAATATAAATATTCATGTAAGTGGTAAAAGTGATGTAGCTTTTGATGGAGATTACAAATGGGAATGTGAAGCAATAACTAATATATTAAAAAATGGAATTGAGTATAGTAAAGATAATGGAGATATTTACATAAATTATAAAGATAATGGAATGTATGTAAGCATTGATATAATTGATAACGGGAAAGGTATAAGTAATGAAGATATGAAGCATATATTTGATAGATTTTATAAGAAAAATAATAATAGTAATAATTTTGGTATTGGACTTTCTTTAGCTAAAGAAATAATAGAAAGAGATAATGGAACAATTAGGGTAAGTAGTAATAATGGTACTAAATTTAGTATTAGATATTATAAATAATTGTTTACTTAAATGTTTAAAAAAGGTATAATGTTGTTATGAAGGTGAGTGTTTAAATTATGAATGTTTATAAAAATATTAAATGTAAGAAAAGTATGCTTGTTATAGGTATTATTTTATTTGTAGTATTTATGGGGTTAGGTCTTCTTATATATTCTGGTGAAGTTAATGCAGAATATGAAGTTTTAACTAAAAATACTAGTGAAAATGTTTATGCTAAATTAAATGTTAGTTTACTTGATAGTGCTTTTGCTACGGAAACTTTGGATGGTAAAGAAAAAGATTATTATATAGCTTTTGATGAAAATGATAATCCTTTTATAATTGTACTTAATAAAAGTGGTTTAGAAAGTTTAAGAAAAATACAAGAATACACTTTGAGTGAAACTGAAATAGAAAAACCTAATCCAGTGATGGTTTATGGAAATGTATCAAAAAGTGATACAGAAGTGTTTAAATATTTACAAGAATTTTTGAAAGATGAAGATGGTAATACTTATACAATTGATGAGCTTAAAAGTGTAGTAGGAGAAAATTATCTTGATACAACATGGGATAATAAAGAAGAAGGGATATTTGCTTTAATATTATTTGGAGTTTTTTCATTAAGTGGATTAATTTTAATAATAGTTTATTTTGTTAGAAATAAAAAAAGTAAAAAGATATTAGAAGAATGTGGAAGAGAACTTGAAAAAATAGAAGAAGATGTAAAAAGTGGCAAAGGAATTCATAATAAGAAATGTAAAGTTTATTTAACTGATAGATATTTACTTAGTTATGCTGGTGGTGTTAAATTAATTGAATTAAATGATATTGTGTGGGTATATCCATTTATAACTAAACAAAATGGTATTACAACTAGTAAAAGTATTTATGTTGTAACTAATAATGGTAAAAGTAATGTAGTAGCTGTAGTAAATACATGGGGTAAGAAAAATAAAGCTTCTTTTGAAGAATTATATCAAGATATAATTAATAAAGTGCCTAATGTCTTAGCTGGTTATTCTAAAGAAAATATGGAAAAAGCTAAAGAAATGTATAAAAAATAGGAAACAATTGAGTTTCCTTTTTAGTTTGTGTTATCTTGAACCTTTTCTTGCTTTTTCTTTAACAATTCTAGCTAGTTCTTGCATTGTTAATTCACCTAAGGCTAATTCTTGCTTTTCTTTTTCTTTTGTTATTATATCTGTAACAGTTCTATTACACATTGTTCGATACATTTTTCTATCATTATTTGCTTTTTTAGTAAATACTCCCATTACACAATAAATATTATTAGCAGTATGTTTCATAACAATTCTAACTTGGTCATCTTTTAATTCTATGAAGCCTGGTTTATTAGTTGTAAGACTTTTAATTTTTTTCTTGTAAACTATAAAATTTTCTAATAAAGATTGGACTCTTTCAAAATATTCTTCTGGTACATCTTTTAAATCATCGATTAATCTAGATTTTGTCGGATTACTAGCTGGGTGAGAGAATATTAATCGGCGTGGATTTATTGCATCTATTGGTTCATCAAATTCTTCGGGTTCCTCTAAACTTTCAACTTCATCATTTAATTCTATGTCTGTAATTTTATTGTAGTAATCCCTTATTAATAGGTATTTATCTAAGTATTCATTATATATTTCAATTGCTTCATGTCTTGATTCTTTGTCTTTATATATACTTATATCAAGAAGAATTTTATAATAATCTAATGCTTCGAATAAAAACATTTTTAATATCTCATTGACAATATAATTGTACTCATTGGTTTCTAAATTGTATTTTTGATAAGACTCAATAACTGGTATTATTTCATCAATATTAAGTTGGCAAATATATGATTTTAAATCATTAACATAACTATTTATTGTTTCTAATCTGTTGGAATTAACCTCAATTAGATCAAACATTTCAAAACCACTATCTAAAATATTTGGAACTTCATTATACTCTTTAGTTTTGTATTCTTTTTCTTGATTTTGTGTTGGTATAATATTATTGTTGTAAAATTCTAACTCATTGTTAAGTAAAACTTCATCTTTTTCAGAAATTTCTCCCATTGTAGCATAGTAAGAAATTATTGCTTGAATATTTTTGAATGTAAAGTTTTGATCAAATAATGGTTTTCTTTTTTGAAGTGGAAAACGCACTTTTTTTGCTGTTGAAAATTTGTAATAAGCATTTTTAAGTTGTTTTTTTAAAGATATGGCTTTTTCAACAGTGTTTTTGTATTGTTGTTTTATTTTGATATAAAGGTAATCCAGAGGTATTACATCATTTTGATTGTATGAATATAGGGCTTTATAGAATTCTATGTTATATTCTTCATTATTATATATACTACTAAGTAGAACACTTATAAATAATTTGTTATCGTTTAGTTCTGTTTTATTTTCTAGTAGAGGAATAAGTTCTTCGTAAAGTTGTTTTTTTGTTTTTAAAACTTCTAGTTCATATTTTTTTGCTTCATAATCATTTATATATTTTTGTAAAAGCTCAATAATCTTATTTATGTACATGAAAATCACTTCCAAATATATTTTAACAAATTTATGACTAAAAATCCATTTATTTTAATTGGTTTTTAGAAATTTAAAAAAAGCCCGTAGATACGGACTTAAATTTCTAAATGGTGCCGCAACAGTGAATTGAACACTGATTTAATCCTTACCATGGATTTGTAATACCATTATACTATAGCGGCGTAACTAAATTATACAAGATAATATTTATTTATGCAAGTGAAGGTTTGTAAAAAA
>FR899774.1:12574-19515 GCA_000437355.1 Firmicutes bacterium CAG:460 | reverse complement strand
AAAAAAACTTGTTTTAAATTTTAATTTGTGCTATTATATAGCGCAAGGAGGATTTTGGTTATGAAAAATGAAAAAATGATTTCTTGTTCTCATATATCTGTTGATTGTGTAGTAAATGATCCAGTTGATGTTCGTTGTGGAGGACCTGATTTTTTAGGGTTTGACTTTTTTGTTAGGCAAGAGGAGACGGATTATATGAAGCAAGCTATAAAAATCGCTTTGGAACAATTTAAAGTTCCTTTAAGAAATATGTATGTGGTTGGTATTGTTAATAAAAAAGAAAGTGAAGTTTGGACAAGAAACAAGATTGTTAGAGCTATAGCTAGTGATGCTGAATATTTACAATTTGAAAATAGTAGAAATTATGGTTCTTCAAGATAAAAGGTTCGTAGTTACGAACTTTTTTTGTTGTTAAAAAATCTTTACATCATACCCCCCTAGGGTGTATAATACTTCTGGGTGGAAGAAGTATGCATGAAGTATGTAAAATGTGTAAGAAAAATAAACATAGAAGTTGTGAAGAAAAGAAAAATATTATAAAAAGATTAAATGTTATTGAAGGACAGATTCGAGGGATAAAGCAAATGGTGGAAGATGATAGATATTGTAGAGAAGTAATTATGCAACTATCGGCATCAATGCATTCTTTAAAAAGTCTAGGTAATAATATTTTAACAAGTCATATGAAAAGTTGTATGGTTGATAATATAAAAAATGATAATTTAGAAATAATTGATGAAGTAATAACATTAGTTGAAAAAATAAATAAGTAAGGTGGTAAAAATGTTAAGTATAAAAAATTTAGTTGTTAGTTTAAAAAATGAAGATAAAAAGATTTTAGATGGATTATCTTTAGAAATTAAAGATGGTGAAATACATGCAATAATGGGACCAAACGGAACAGGAAAGTCTACACTTTCTAAAGCAATAATGGGACATTTTCTTTTTAATGTTTTAGATGGAGATATTATATTTAATGATGTAAGATTAAATGATTTAAGTGTGGATGAAAGAGCTAAAGCTGGACTATTTTTAGCAATGCAAGACCCAACCATGGTTGATGGCGTAACAAATAGTGAATTTTTAAAAAATGCTTATGAAGAACAAACTGGTAATCATATTGATTATTTTAAGTTTATTAGTGAGGTAAATAAATCTTTAGATGATTTAAATTTTTCTCGTGATATGATTCATAGAGACGTAAATGCCGGTTTTTCTGGTGGTGAAAAAAAGAAAAATGAAGTATTGCAAATAAAGATATTAAAACCTAAACTTATTATTTTAGATGAAATTGACTCTGGGTTAGATGTTGATTCCTTAAAAGTAGTTTGTGAAAATATAAATGAGTATAAAAATGAGTTTCCTGATACATCAATCCTTATTATTACACATTATCCAAGGATACTTGAGGCTATTAAACCAGATTATGTTCATATTATGAAAAATGGCAAAATTGTTAAAACTGGTGATTTGTCTTTAGCTTTAGAAACTGAACAAGTAGGTTATAATGAATAAAGTTATATATATTAATGATGATAATGTTGATTTTGAAATAAAAGAAAATGAAACTTTAGAAATATATCATTATATTGTGGATAAAGATGTGTCTGTTAATATAAATTTAAATGGAGAGTTTGCTAAAGTAAAATATCATCTAGGAATGTTAGGATTTAGAAATAATAAGTGTAGTGTTAAGGTGGAACATAAATTTAGTAATACGAGTAGTGAAGTAATATGTCATGGTGTTAATGTTCTAGATGGTGTGTTAGAGTTTGATGTAACAGGAATTGTGCCAAAAGAAGCATATAAAGTAAGTTGCTTAGAGGAAAATCAAATAGTTAATTTAAGTAATGGAGTTGGGGTGATAAAACCTAATTTACTTATTAGAAATTATGATACATTTTCTAAGCATGCAGCATATATCGGAGAATTTAATAAAGATAAAATGTTTTATTTGATGAGTAGGGGTATAAGTAAAATAGATGCTACTAAATTAATGATGGAGGCATTGTTAATTGGTAATGGTAATAAAGAAGAAATGATTGTGAAGGAGTTTATGAATAAAATAATGGAGGTGTCTAATGGATAAAGAAACTAAAAGAGAAATTATACTTGATAATTATCAACATCCTATGAATAGAGGTTTAAAGGAAGATGAATCTTATGTTAAAGCTAATACAAGGAGTGATTCATGTATTGATAATATAGATTTAATGATGAAAATAGAAGATGGTAAGATAGTTGATGCTTGTTTTGATGGGGAAGCATGTGCAATATGTACAAGTGCAACAAGTATAATTGTTAAAAGTTTGATTGGTAAAAGTGTAGATAAAGCAAAAGAAATAATAAGTAATTATCAAAATATGATTAATGAAGAAAAATATAATCCTGATATCCTTGGAGAACTTAATGTTTTTGATGAAATATACATGCAACCAGCTAGAAAGAATTGTGCACTTTTATCAAGTAAGAGTGCTGTTAAAATACTTGATGGAGTAGATAAGTAAGATGGAAATTGTTGGTTTAAGTGAAGAAAAAGTAAAAAAAATATCTGAGATAAAAAATGAAAGTGATTGGGTTTTAGATTATAGATTAAAGGGATATAAGTCTTTTGTGGAACAAAAGATGCCTCTGTTTGGCCCAGAAATTAATTTGAATTTTGATGATGTTATTTATTATAAAAATAATGAAGCTGATAAAAAGCTAGAGAATAATTGGAATAATATTTTAAAACCAGTTGTGGATGAACTTGATAGTGTGGGTGTTTTAGAGAGTGAAAAACATTTTGGAGGTATGGGTGTTCAATATGAAAGTGAAGTAATATACCATAATATGATTGAAGAGTTGAAAAAGAAAAATGTAATATTTACATCAATTGAAGATGCTATTAAAAGATATCCTGATTTAGTTAAAAAATATTTTGGTAAGATTGTATCTTTCACTGAAAATAAATTTGCAGCTTTAAATGCAGCGGTGTTTAGTGGAGGTTCATTTATTTATGTTCCTAAAAATACTATACTTGATAGACCTTTACAAAGTTATTTTAGAATAAATAGTAAAAATATGGGACAATTTGAAAGAACATTAATTATTGTAGATGATAATTCTAGTTTGCATTATGTAGAGGGGTGTACTGCACCATCATATAGTGAATCGTGCTTGCATGCAGCGATTGTGGAAATTTATGTTGGTAAAAATTCTAAATGTAGATATTCCACTGTTCAAAATTGGGCAACAAATGTGTATAATTTAGTTACAAAAAGAGCTTTAGTTGATGAAGCTGGAGTAATGGAATGGATTGATGGAAATATAGGTTCTAAAGTAACAATGAAATATCCTTGTTGTGTTTTAAAAGGAGATAATTCTAGAGGAACATGTATTACAATTAGTGTTGCCAAGAGTGGACAAGAGCAAGATAGTGGGGCTCGAATGATTCATATTGGAAAAAATACAAAAAGTAATATTGTTTCTAAAAGTATTGCAGGAAATGGTGGAAATGCTACATATCGTGGTAAGGTTGAAATAAAGAAAAATGCTTTAAATAGTGATGCCATGGTAAAATGTGATAGTTTAATACTAGATGATAAGTCTATGTCTGATACAATACCTACGAATATAGTTGGAAATATTACAAGTAACATTGAACATGAAGCAACAGTATCAAAAATTAGTGATGATGTATTATTTTATTTAATGAGTAGAGGTATTCCGGAAGAAAGAGCAACGGAGTTAATTGTTTTAGGTTTTATTGATGAATTTAAAAGTGAACTTCCAATGGAATATGCAGTTGAGTTAAATCAATTAATAAAGAGAAATTTGTAATGCAATTGTTTGTTGTTTGTGGTACAATGTAATTGGAGGATTTATGAAAAAGAAACAAATTGTTGATTTAATTGCATCAGTGTTTTTAATAATATGTGGAAGTATTTTGTTATTGTTTCCCTTATTTCATTTTGTAAAAGTAAAAGGTATATTCTTAGGAGTATTGGGTGTTTATGCGGTATTAAACTTGATTAAATTTTTATTAACAAGTAAGAGTAAAGATTTTGAAGGATTATTTACAAGTATTGCATCTATCATTGTATTTATTGTAGCACTTAAATTAAATATAAGTGAAGTTCCTTGGTATTTAGCTTTGTGTTTACTTATTTGGATTATTCTTTTATCCCTTATAAAGCTCAAAAAAGGTGACTATTATAATGATAGAAAGAATAAAATGTGGATTATTGAAGTTATTAGTTTAGTGTTGTTTATATTAGCTGGACTTTTAACAACAATGAATTTATATTATGAAAATGATATACAAGTATTAGTGTTGGGATATTTTTTCTTAATACATGGAATACTAGAATTATTTGACCCATTAATTATATCTTTGAAAATAAAATAACGGATGAATTAATCCGTTATTTGTTTGTAATAATAAGTTTGATAGCTGTTTTTTGTTCACCATTTATTATTATGTCATTAAATGCTGGTATGACCACTAAGTTATCACCGGTTGGAGCTACAAAACCACGACATATGGCGATAGCTTTGATTGCTTGATTTAGAGAACCTGCTCCGATGGTTTGAATTTCCACTTCTTTGTTTTCTCTATAGATGTTTGCTATAGCACCAGCAACTTTACTAGGGTTAGATTTTGATGAAACCTTTAGAATTTCCATTATTACCATTCCTTTCATTAAAATATATGGAAAATTTGTATTTTTATGCTTGCTTTTTTTGATACGTTATTGTATACTTAAGTAGTAATCATTACTATTTAGGAGGTATGCGTGAAAAATACTAAACAAAAGAAAGTTATTTTAGATATAATAAATAATAGTAATAATCATTTGGATGCTTATCAAATATATGATGAGGCTAGAAAACAGATTTCTAATATTAGTTTAGGTACTGTTTATAGAAATTTAGGAGGATTAGAAAACGATAACTTAATTATAAGTTTAATGGTTAATGGTGTTAAACATTATGATAAAGTTATTCCTCATTATCATTTTATATGTAAAAAGTGTTCTAAGATAGTTGATGTATTTGATGCAAAATTTCCTAAGATAGAAAAAATTGAAAATAATATAGTAAGTGATTATGAAATAGTTTTTAAGGGCATTTGTGAAGAATGCCAGAAGGAGGAATTTAAAAATGGAATTAAAGGGAAGTAAAACAGAAGCTAATTTAATGGCTGCTTTTGCTGGAGAAAGTCAAGCAAGAAATAAGTATACTTATTATGCATCAAAAGCTAAAAAGGATGGTTATGAACAAATTGCAGCAATATTTGAAGAAACTGCAAATAATGAAAAGGAACATGCAAAAATGTGGTTTAAAGAATTACATGGTGGTAGTATTCCAAGTACAGAAGAAAATTTGCTAGATGCTGCAAATGGAGAAAACTTTGAATGGACAGATATGTATGTAGAATTTGCTAAAGTTGCTCGTGAAGAAGGGTTTGATAGAATTGCTAACCTTTTTGAACGTGTTGCTGATATTGAAAAGGCACATGAAGAAAGATATCGTAAGTTACTAAAAAATATTAATGATAAGTTAGTATTTAGTAAAGATGGAGAATGTGTTTGGATTTGTCGTAATTGTGGACATATTGTTATTGGTAAAGAAGCTCCAGCTGTTTGTCCAGTATGTAATCATCCACAAAGTTATTTTGAATTAAAAGCTGAAAATTATTAAAAAAATAATTTTTAAGTAAAAATATTACAAATTATAATCCAATTTTAAGTAAAAATTTTACGAACAGAAATTAAACAAATTAATTTTCTGTTTTTTAATTTTGTGTAACAATGTTATTCTCCAGTATTATATTTGATATTGCTGGTGTAAATTGAATAACAAAATACATGATAGAAAAGCAAAAATTATAACATAGAAACAATATGTAAATGTCAATATTTTAGTTGAAATCTTATCTTGACATACGTATATTTTTATATTACAATTTTATTGTAAATACTATTTTATGAAACGTTTCTATTTTTGTATTTATATTGTAGGGAAGGTGATTATAAGTGAAAAGAAGTTGCGATTTTAGATTCATTTGTACATTTATATTGCTTGTGTTGTTTTTTGTTTTATTTTTGATATTTTTCTTATTCAAACCTAATTCTAGTGAAAATATTGATAATACATCAAAATTGTGGACTAGCTATGATTTAAGTGTAGCTCAAATTAAAAACAATCTCGATATTGTTATGGATTATTCCTCAAATGATTTGACTTGTGGAAGTTTGAAAAATATTTCAATTAAAGATGGTTCTTATGAGTCGGCTTTAAATAATTTAGGTTGTTATATTACTTTATATTATTATAATTTGACTGAATACAATGAAAACTATCATAATTATTTAATTAAATATAGAGATAAACATTTTATTACTAAAAATGATTTTATTTCTTTAAAACGTGATTTGAAAAATGATAATATGTTTTATAATTATTTGAAAAATATGATGAACTTCAAAATTAATGATAATGAAGCCACAAAAAAAATAAATGACATTGTTTCTCAATTTTTAAATGAATTTGATGTATATTTTTATGATAACTGTGATAATTATACTGAGGTGTTTTCATATAAAATTTCTGAACTTTCTTTTGTAACTTATGTATCTTATTGGTTAAAAAATGAATATTTTAATTTAAATTTATGAAAGGAAAAAGAAAATTATATTTTTAATCGTATCGATTTTTAGTGTACTGTTTTGTGATGCTGTTTATGCTTCTGAGACTTTGTATATTAATTCTAGAAAGGTTAAAATGAGTCAATCTGAACTTGAAAATTTACGCAATTTGGGATTTAAATAATGAAATAGATGTAGTGACTTAAGAAGAATTTGATAATAACAAAAATTTGAATTCTGTTTTAGTTAGTCAAAATACAAAATATTATAAAACTAATACTTATAGAATTAAAAATTCTAATTTATTAT
>FR899774.1:8693-12453 GCA_000437355.1 Firmicutes bacterium CAG:460 | reverse complement strand
CAAAACACTAATTATTGAAAATTTAACGGGCAATTGGGTAATTACGTTCTTTTGTCTTTTTTTGTAATTATTTTTTTAATTTTTAGTTTAACAAAAAAATAAAAATTATTAAAAAGACTAGTAATTTAAAATAAATTGTGTTATATTAGTTTTATAAAAACGAAGAAAAAGAATAAGTAATTATGAAAACTACATAGAGATCTCTTGGTTGGTGGAAAAGAGAAAGTGAAAATAATGAAATCTATCTTTTGAGTTGGGCATGTGCCTCGGATTAAACCGTTATATAAATTAAGTTAAATAAAGGATGGTACCGTGCATAAAGCACTCCTTGGGTAACATTCTTTTTATTTTTGGAGGATTTATGATAGATATTAAGTTAATAAGGGAAAACAGGGAATTAGTAAAAGAAAATATTAAGAAAAAGTTTCAAGATGAAAAGCTTGGATTAGTTGATGAAGTTTATGAATATGATAAAAGTTATCGCGAATGTAAAATGAAAGTTGATGAACTTAGAGCTAAGAGAAACAGTTTGAGTGCATCAATTGGAGTTTTAATGCGTGATAAAAAATTAGATGAAGTTGAAAAAATAAAAAATGAAGTAAGTAATATTAATGAAGAAATTGAAAGTGTTGAAGAAAAAGAAGAACGTTTGGAAAAAGAAATTAAAGATAGAATGCTTGTTATACCAAATATAATTGATGATAGTGTACCAATTGGGAAAGATGATAGCGAAAATGTGGAAATTGAAAAATTTGGTGAACCATTTGTGCCTGATTATGAAATTCCTTATCATGCAGATATTTGTGAGTCTTTTAAAGGATTAGATAAGGTAAGTTCTGGTAAAACTAGTGGTAATGGATTTTATTATTTAGTTGGTGATATTGCTAGACTTCATGAAGCAACACTTGCTTATGCGAGAGATTTTATGATAAGTAAAGGATTTATTTATTGTGTTCCACCATTTATGATTCATAGTGATGTTGTTACTGGTGTTATGTCTTTTCCTGAAATGGAAGCAATGATGTATAAAATTGAAGGGGAAGATTTATATTTGATTGGTACAAGTGAACATTCAATGATAGGTAGATTTAAAGGAGAAATAATTGATGAAGAAAAATTACCAATTGCGATGACTTCTTATTCACCTTGTTTTAGAAAAGAAGTTGGAGCTCATGGAATAGAAGAAAGAGGTATTTATAGAGTTCATCAATTTGAAAAACAAGAAATGATTGTTTTATGTAAGCCAGAAGAAGCAATGGATTGGTATAATAAAATGTGGAAATATACAGTTGAATTTTTTAGAAGCATGGATATTTCTGTTAGAACTTTGGAGTGTTGTAGTGGTGATTTAGCTGATTTAAAAGTAAAATCATGTGATATTGAAGCATGGAGCCCAAGACAAAAGAAATATTATGAAGTTGGATCTTGTTCTACTCTTGGGGATGCTCAAGCAAGAAGAATGGGTATTAGAATGAAAACTGATAAAGGAAATGTTTTTGTAAATACCCTTAATAATACAGTTATTGCAAGTCCTAGGAGCCTTATTGCAATTTTAGAACAACATTATCAAGCTGATGGAAGTGTTAAAATACCAAAAGTTTTACAACCATATATGGGTGGTTTGAAAGTATTAGTTCCTAAAAATAAGTAAGAGAAGATAAAATTCTCTTATTTTTTTGTAAAAAAATGTATAATTTACACTGGTTTACAAGTAATATTTTGACATGTTTTGTCGAACTTGTTGCAATCTCTAAAAAATAGTATAGAATACTTACTTGAAAGCGGGTTTTGGTTAATAAATTTCTATATGTCTAAAGATTAAACCTTCAAAATATAATAAATGCAATAGTGATAACACCATCCCTTTTATAAAATAGTTAATAATTATTTAAATTTATTAAATCAAATTAACCAAAACGCTTTCATTAATTTTGTTTATGTGATAGAATATTGGTTTGAAGGGAAGTGTTGTTATGAAAGTGCCTGATTTATTAGTAGCTGGAGACAGAAAAAAGGTTGATGTCAAAGAAAAAAAGTTAGATTTAAATATAAAACCTATTTATAAAGGTAAAAAGTATTTTTTAAGAACTTACGGATGTCAAATGAATGTTCATGATTCTGAGGAAATAAAATATTATTTAGAAGCTTTAGGTTATGAAGCTGTCCTTGAATTAGAAAAAGCTGATATTGTTGTGTTAAATACTTGTGCAATTAGAGAAAATGCTAAAGATAAAGTTTTTGGATATTTAGGAAGATGTAAACATTTAAAGAAGGAAAATCCAAATTTAATTATTGCTATTACTGGATGCTTAATGCAACAACCTAAAGAAATTGAAGAGATTCATAATAGACATCAATATATTGATATTATTATTGGTACTCATAACTTAAGTGAGATGCCAAGTTTAATTGAAGAAGCTAATAATAAGAAAAAACAAAATATTGAAGTTTATTCAAATAGTGATATTGTGTTTGAAAACGTTAAATATAATAGAGATTCTAAAATAAGTGCATGGATTAATATTATTTATGGTTGTGATAAATTTTGTACTTATTGTATAGTTCCATATACTAGAGGTAGAGAACGAAGTCGTAAGATGGAAGAAGTTTTAGAAGAAGTTAAAGCTTTAAAGGAACAAGGCTATATGGAAATTACTTTACTTGGACAAAATGTGAATGCATATGGTAAAGATTTAAATTTAGGTTATGATTTTGCAACACTTTTAGAAAATGTCGCAAAAATTGGTATTCCTAGAATTAGATTTGTAACATCACATCCATGGAATTTTACTGATAGAATGGTTGATGTTATAGCAAAGTATGATAATATTATGCCTTATGTGCATTTACCTATTCAATCTGGTAGTGATGAAATTCTTAAGAGAATGAACAGAAAATATACTATAGAAGAATATAAAAAACTTTTTGATCAAATTAAGAAAAAAGTTAAAAATGTTGCAATTACAACTGATATAATTGTGGGCTTTCCAAATGAAACTGATGAAGATTTTCAAAAAACTTTGGATATTGTTAATTATTGTAAATTTGATGGGGCTTATACTTTTATTTTTTCTCCAAGAGAAGGTACTGCAGCTGCAAAAATGGAAGATAAAGTTCCAATGCAAGTAAAAGAAGAAAGATTACAAAAATTAAATGAACTTGTAAATAAGTATTCTTTAGAAAGTAATCAAAAAATGTTAGGAAAAACTTTGGATGTTTTAGTTGTTGGTTTGAGTGAAAAAGATAGTAATAAAGTTTATGGATATACTGAAACTATGAAGTTGGTAAATATTGTTGGTAATAAAGATTTAATAGGTAAAATTGTTCCAGTTAAAATTACTGATGCAAAAAGTTTTAGTTTAGATGGGGAAAATAGTCAAGAATAGAATTCTTGACTACTTTTTTCGTTAAATTATGAAAATTTTTATTAAATAGGTTGACATTTGTTGTTTTTTTGTAATATAATGTTAGTGCACTTGGGAAAATACGCGCCCATAGCTCAACTGGATAGAGCGTTAGACTACGGATCTAAAGGTTGGGGGTTCGAATCCCTTTGGGCGTACCATTTAAAAATTTTGGTTAAATCGAGAAGTAGCACAATTTGGTAGTGCACTAGGTTTGGGACCTAGGGGTTGCAGGTTCAAATCCTGTCTTCTCGACCAGTTTGAATTTATAAACTAGACTTTGTTCTAGTTTTTTTCTTGTTGCAACCCCTAAGTCTCAAACTTTCTTGAAGAAATATATATTTATAAATGTATTA
>FR899774.1:616-8632 GCA_000437355.1 Firmicutes bacterium CAG:460 | reverse complement strand
ATTTTTAAACATAAAATATTGTTTTTTATTAGTAAATTTAAAAAAAATAAAAAAATATTAAAAAATTTGTAAAAAAGCCTTGCATTTGTGTCTGCCATTTGGTATAATCTTAATTGTCATCGACGGATGCAATGGTGGTCGCATCAAAAGATGTAAAAGGGCGCTTAGCTCAGTTGGTTAGAGTACTTGCCTTACAAGCAAGGTGTCATAGGTTCGAGTCCTATAGCGCCCACCATTTTATTTTAATTTATTTATTTTTGCCGACATAGCGTAACTGGCAGCGCAACTGACTTGTGGGATAGAAGTAGTAATACTTTTAGAACTATCTTGCACCCTTAGTTGGAAACGATTGAGGTGGACGTCGCTAATTCGGGGAACTCTTCATAATAGAAATATTATATGACAATCCCGAGCTAGGTTGTAAGACCGAGTGTAGAGACTTTATACGACGAGCCTAAGTTCAAATGAATATGGCTAAGAGAAAGTCCAGACTACAAACACTTAATGTGGTAGTGAAAGCTATAGTAGTATGAATCAGTAGGTTGGGAGTTCGACTCTCTCTGTCGGCACCATTGTTGGGGAGATAGCGAAGTGGTCAAACGCGGCAGACTGTAAATCTGTTCCTTCGGGTTCCATAGTTCAAATCTATGTCTCCCCACCATTGTTATTGCCTCGTAGCCAAGTGGTAAGGCATCAGACTTTGACTCTGACATTCCGCCGGTTCGAATCCTGCCGAGGCAGCCATTTATATTTTTAAAATTTTTGATTTTGGTTCGTTAGCTCAGTCGGTAGAGCATTTGACTTTTAATCAAAGGGTCCTGAGTTCGAATCTCAGACGAGCCACCATTAAAAAAATTAACTCCGTATTTGCGGAGTTTTCTTTTTGTTTAAAAATGCTCAGGACCCTTTAATTTTAAAAATATAAATGGCTCTTTTAATTCCATCGCCTTTATCTAGTGGGCAAAGATACTCCCAACCAAATTTTTCATAATAATTTATTAATCTAGTATGTGAGTATAATGTATCATAACCTAAATCTTTTAAAACAGAAGGTATAGTTTCTAGAAGTTTTCTTGAATATCCCATTTTTCGCTTTTGGGGAACAATATAAACATTTGCTAACCAAGGGGAGTAGTTTGTATTATCATTATCATGGGCTTTTATTTGGTAAAATCCAACTAGTTTATGATTATCTATAGCTATAATTGTAATTGCTTCATCTTCAAAAGTCTTATTATTCCAATCATTAAGACATGCAATAACATCATTTTTAAATATTTCATTATTATTCAAATAATCTATTTTTAACATATAATCACCATAATTATTTTATTAAAATACCCATTAAAAGTCAAATTTAGAACAAAAATGCAAAAAAATAACAAAAAGTTTGATATGTTTGACCTGGTTCGACAAGTTTTTTGCATTCTTTATGCTATACTAGCCAACTAAGGAGGTAAATTATGAAAGAAAAAATCAAACAATTATTAAAAGAGTTTTATTTGATTCAATGTAAAGGTTGGGTAAAAAGCACCGGTTCTGGCAAAAGTGCTGCTGGAACTACACTTGAACATCTATTTGGAAAACAAGAAGATACATTGCCTTTGCCTGATTATTTAGGAATTGAATTAAAAACTAAATTAATTACTAGTAATTATAATGTTAGACTTTTCAGTGCTGTTCTTGACAATAAACCAGATTTAATGAATAAATTGTGGAAATTGTGTTCTTGGAAATGTACAAGAAATGGTGGAACGCGTGAACTTTATGATGATTTTAATGCGATAGATTATTCTAATACTCATAGAAAATATGCGTTTAAAATGTATGTTAATTATGAAAAAGAATGTGTTGAATTATTATTATACAATAATTGGGATAAGAAAAATGTTAATATCGATATGTCTTGGTCTTTTAGAGAGTTAGAACAACGATTAAAAATTAAACTTTCATACATGGCTCTTGTTCATGCTGAAAAATTTGTGAATAAAGAAACTAAAGAAGAAAAATTTAAATATTTAGATATGACTATTTACAAATTAAGAAGTTTTGATGTTTTTTTGAAACTTTTAGAGCAAGGCATAATAAGTGTGAATTTAAAAATGTATCCGTTTAAAGAACCTGAACGACAAGATAAGTTTAGAAATCGTGAAACAACATTTTGTATTTCTCAAGAAAATCTACCATTATTGTTTGAGAAGATTGATACAAGTGATTATGTAATTAGTTAAAAAAAATCAGCCATCATGCTGATTTTTCTATTCTACAGTAACAGATTTTGCTAAATTTCTTGGCTTATCTATGTCACAGCCATTATCTTTAGCTACTTTATATGATAAAAGTTGTAATGGTATAATTGTTAAAATTGATTCTAATATTGGATGTATTTTTTTGATTGTTATTATGTCATCATAAAATTTTTCTTGAGGTGTTTCGTTTGTAACATAGACAACGTAAGCACCGCGAGCTTTTACTTCTTTGATATTACTTATTGTTTTTTCTCGTAAACTATCATCTGTTGAAATTGCTATTACAGGAGTATCTTTTTCAATTAATGAAATAGTTCCGTGTTTTAATTCTCCGGCTTGGTAAGCAACACTATTTATATAAGATATTTCTTTTAATTTCAATGATGCTTCAAGAGATAGTGCGTAATCAATACCACGTCCAATGAAGAAAATTTGTTTTTTATCATAAATTTTATCTGCAATAGTAGAGTAATTATCATTATTTATTGTTTCTTTTATTAATGCAGGTAAATTATTATATTCTTTAACTAATTCATTGAATTCATTTTTATTAATATTTTTGTTTTCATAACCTAAATATAAAGCAATTAAACTGAATATTGCAAGTTGTGCTAAGTAAGCTTTTGTAGTTGCAACAGCAATTTCAAATCCAGCTTTGATATAAGTTACATAATCTGCTTCACGGGCAATGGAAGAACCAACAACATTTACAATTGCCATGGTAGTTATTCCATCAACTTTCGCTTTTCTTAAAGCTGCAAGAGTATCAGCGGTTTCTCCGGATTGAGAAACTAAAACTACTAATGTATCCTTGTCATAAAAACATTTTTTATATCTGTATTCACTAGCAACTTCAACATTTACAGGTATATTTGCATAGTTTTCAATTAAATATTTTCCAACAACACCTGTATGATAAGCTGAACCACATGCTACAATATCAATTTTTTTGAAATTTTTTAGATAACTAAAACTTTTTTCTAAAGATTTTATTGTACCATCAAAATAGTAATTAACAGTATCTTTAAATACTTTATCTTGTTCATTTATTTCTTTTAACATAAAGTGTTCAAATCCACCTTTAGTGGCAGCATCCATTGAACCTTCAAAAAACTTTATTTCTTTTTCTATTTCATTTAAGTCTTTATCATAAATTTCAATTTTATCTTTTGACAATTTAACAATGTCATAGTCATTTAATAACATGTATTTATTAGTATATGCAAGTATTGCTGGTACATCAGATGCAACATAATATCCATCATTACCAATAGCTACAATCATAGGACTGGCACAGCGTGATGCATAAATATTATCATCGCCATCAACTAAAACCACAAATGCATATGAGCCACGAATTATTTTACTAGCTTCATGTAATGATTTAACCATATCACTATTTTTGCTATACAATTCATCAAGTAGGGCAGCGGCTACTTCACTATCGGTTTCACTAGTAAATTTATATCCTTTTTTCTTTAAATCTTCTTTAATTTCAATGTAATTTTCAATTATACCATTATGAACTAAAGTGACTTTACCATTTTTATGAGGATGAGCATTAATATTATTAGCTTCACCATGAGTTGCCCATCTTGTATGTCCAATACCTATATAAGCATCAACATCCATATCTAAAGTATCTTTTAAATTCTTGATTTTTCCTTTTTCTTTCTTTATTTCGACGTTGCCATTTTTTATATAAGCAACCCCGGCAGAGTCATAACCTCTGTATTCTAGAGCTTCTAGAGCTCCGATTAGTTTTGGAACACATTTTTTAGTTCCAATATAACCAATTATTCCACACATAAAAAAATCCTTCCTTAATGTATGTGATATATTTTTTATTACAATGTTAATTTTGCTTTTTGTAATATATCTATCGATTATACTAACCGTGTTGCATCCGCCGAATTTTCGATAAACAACATCCTCGTTAACCTCTTGGGTCTGGCGCTAACAAATAATTTTACCTCCATCAACTATTTTGTTTTCTTTATCATTATATTATATGTTTTCGTTTTTGTCAAAGTTTTATCTAGACATTAATTTATCAATATTATATAATATAAGTGGTGATTATTTATGGTGAAAGTCGAAGGTACTTTAGAAAAGAAAAATGCAAATAACAATTATAATGATTATAAGAAAAATGAATTAACAAGAACTTTAATCCTTGGTTTAGTGGGATTAGTACTAGTATTAATGCCTGGTACTTTGAATAAGATTTTAGGAATACTTGTCGGAGTTGTTTTACTAGTAATTGGAATTGCTGGAATTTATCAATATTTACAAAATAAAATTGGAACATCAACTTCTTTAGTTAGTGGAATATTTTACAGTATTTTAGGTTCAATTATTTTGCTTTATCCAGGTTCTGTTGTAAGAGCTATAGCTATTGGAATAGGTATTAGCTTAACAATGTCAGGTTTAGCAAAAGTAAAGTGGGCATTTACCTTAAAGGGTTTAGATAATACATGGATTGGTACTTTAGTAATTGGTATACTTATAACAATTTTAGGTGTAATTTTAATTTTTAGTCCTTTTTCTGGGGATGCAATTACCAAAGTAACTGGTGCGTTCTTGCTAGTTGTTGCAGTATTTGATTTAATTGATAATTACATTTTGCAAAAATAACTGAAAAGTTATTTTTTTAACCTTTAAAAATAATCTATTTTATGATAAACTTATTATAGTGGTGAAGCATAATGGATAGAATAACGTTTATATTAATTGCTTTGTTAGTATGGATTGTAACTATTATTTTGGTAATAGTAGTTTTAAATGTGATAAATAATAAGGAAAAGAAAAAGCTGAAAGCTGAAATAGAAAAACTAGAAAAGGGAAAAAATATGATTATTTCAGCATCAATGTTGTCTGAACTTAATAAAGTTGAAGCATTAGTTAATAATGATGAAATGAAAGAAAAATTAGATGATTGGAAAGCTAGATTTAATGATATTAAAGATAAAGATATGCCTAAAATAACAGAAACAATTAATGAAATAGAAGAGTTATTTTTAGAAAAAAACTTTAAAGATTTAAAAGGTTTAGTTTTAAAAGCTGATTTTGATTTAAATAATTTAAAAACTAAAGCATCTTTTTTGCTAGATGAAATAAAAGATGTGACTTTAAGTGAAGAAAGAAATCGCGAAACAATAACTAAATTAAAAGCTCAATATCGTGAAATATTAAGTACTTATAAAGATTATGAAAATGAATATGAAATAGTTAAAGTGCCTTTAGAATTACAATTTGAAAATATTGAAAAATTGTTTAATGCTTTTGAGGTTTCGATGGAACAAAATGCTTATACTGAAGTAGGTAGAATAGTTAAAGCAATAGCAGATGTAATAGGAAATTTAAAAGTAATTATTGAAGAGACAAGACCTATAGTTAGTTTAGGTAAGAGTTTAATTCCTAAAAAAGAAGATGATATTAAAAATATTTATGATAAAATGACTAGAGAAGGTTATAATTTAGAATATTTAAATATTGATGCAAATATAGAAGAAGCAAATAAAAAGATTAAAGATATTTTTGGGAGATTAAATGTATTAAATGTTGAAGATTCATTGTTTGAACTTAAAACTATGCATGATTATTTTGACTCTTTATATGCGGATTTTGATAAAGAAAGATATAGTAAAAAAATATATGAAGATTATAGTAGAAGCATTTTAATTAAAGCAACTAAGTTAGAAAAAGTTAATAATGAACTATATAAGAAAATTGGAGATATTAAATATAGTTATGATTTAACAGATGATGAAGTAAGTGTGATTTCAGAAATAAAAGATGAAATAATGAATATTAGAGCTAGTTATGATAAGGTAGTAGATATTGCTAGAAGTAAAACTTTAGCTTATTCTAAGCTTGCTCGTGAGATGGAAATTATTAATTCAAGACTTGTTAAAACTGAAGAAAAACTAAATGGAGCTTTAAAAACTTTAGGTAGTTTAAAAGAAGATGAATTAAGAGCTCGTGAACAACTAGAAGAAATTAAGAGAATACTTTATCAAACAAAAGAAAAGATACGTTCTTATAAGTTACCAATAGTACCTAAGAATTATTATGTGGAAATGTCTGAGGCAATGGAAGCTATAAATGAACTTGTAAAAGAACTTGATAAAAGACCTATATCTATAAAAATATTAAATTTAAGAGTTGATACTGCAAGGGATTTAGTTTTAAAAGTGTATAATACTGTAAATGAAACTGTTAAAACTGCAAAAATGGCAGAAACGGCAATAGTTTATGGAAATAGATATAGAGTTACAAATAAAGAAGTAGATTTTGGTCTTATTAAAGCTGAAAATGCGTTTTTTAAAGGAAATTTTAAAAATAGTTTAGAAAATGCTATTAATGCTATTAATATAGTTGAACCAGGAATACATAAAAAATTATTAGAAGAATCTCAAAGTTAAGGATGTGATATTTTGGTTTATTTAGATTATAGTGCAACAACTCCGGTGGATATTAGAGTTTTTGATACGCTTTCAAAGGTTACAAAAGATTATGTGGGAAATCCTAATTCTATGCATAGTTTAGGACAAAGGTCTATGGAATTACTTCTAAGTGCTACTAAACAAATTGCAGATATTTTTGGTGTTAATCCTACAGAAATTGTTTATACTGGTGGTTCAACTGAGTCAAATAATATGGCAATTATCGGAGCTGCTTTAGCTAATCATAAAAAAGGAAAGCATATAATTGTTTCAAAACTTGAGCATCCATCTATTTATGTAATATGTGATTATTTAAAATCTATTGGTTTTGAAATAAGTTATGTTAAAAATGATAGTGATGGTTTAATTGATTTTGATGATTTAAAAAATTTAGTTAGAGAAGATACAATTTTGGTTAGTATAAGTGCTGTTAACTCTGAAATTGGAATTAGACAACCATTAAAAATGATTAGACAAATTATAAAAAAAGAGAATATGGGAACTGTTTTTCATTCAGATATGACACAAGCAATAGGTAAAGTAAGTGTAAACATGCGAGACGTAGACTTAGCAAGTGTTTCTGGACAAAAAATCTTTGGACCAAAGGGCATTGGCTTTTTATATAAAAGTAGTATGGTAAAAGTAACACCACTTTTATATGGAAGCACAAAAGAAACTTTAAATCCTGGAACACCACCACTTCCTTTAATTGCAGCTTTATCTAAAGCTATTAGACTTGCAAATGAAAATATAGAAAAAAAAGAAAGATTTGTTACATTATTAAATGATAAAATAACAAATACATTAGGAAAATATCCAAATATTTTATTTAATAAAACTAAGTATAGTATTCCACATATATTAAATATAAGTGTTATGGATGTAATGCCTGAGGTAATGGTGCATGCACTTGCTAATCATGAAATATATGTAAGTTCAAATACAGCTTGTTCAAGTGGGGAAGTTTCAAATGCAGTTTTAGCTGTATACAATGATTTAAATAGAGCGAAGCACACTATTAGAATTAGTTTATCTCATGTAACAACAACAGAAGAAATAAATAAATTCTTAGAAGTATTTAAAGAAGAATATGAAAAATTAAGTAAATTACATTAAAACTATTTAAAATAATAGTTTTTTTTGTTAAAATATTTTTTGAAATGAGTGATGTGTTTTGAAAAAAATAATTATTATAAAATATGGAGAATTAAGTACTAAGAAAGAT
Organism: Firmicutes bacterium CAG:460; assembly: GCA_000437355.1. Classification (GTDB taxonomy): domain Bacteria; phylum Bacillota_I; class Bacilli_A; order RF39; family UBA660; genus Onthocola_B. Next base: position 710 of record FR899774.1, on the reverse strand, counting down.
AATAAGAATTATTTTATTAGTAAATTAAAAGATAATATTGAAACAACTTTAAAAAATATTAATCATAATACTTATTATGATTTTGGAAGAATGT
>FR899774.1:297-567 GCA_000437355.1 Firmicutes bacterium CAG:460 | reverse complement strand
AAAAGATACAGATGAAGTAGTTAATCACTTAAAAAATGTTTTTGGTATTCAAGGAATGTTTATTGGTTATACAAGTAATAAGACTGAATTGGAAGATATAAAAAGTGATGTAATAGAGTTACTTCAAAATAAAGTTTTTAAAACATTTAAAGTTGTTACTAAAAGAAGTAATAAAAATTATCCAATTAATTCGATGGATGTAAGTAGAATGATTGGGGGTCATATACTAAAAAATATTGATTGTAAAGTAGATGTACATAATCCAGATAT
>FR899774.1:0-242 GCA_000437355.1 Firmicutes bacterium CAG:460 | reverse complement strand
AATTAGAAATGATGAGATATTATATTATTTTGAAGAAATTAAAGGACTTGGAGGATATCCAGTTGGTACTTTAGGTAAAGGACTTTTAATGCTAAGTGGGGGAATAGATTCACCGGTCGCAGGATATCTTACTATTAAACGTGGGGTAAAACTTGAAGCAATATATTTTGAAAGTCCTCCGCATACTAGTGATCAAGCTAAAGAAAAAGTTATTAAACTTGCTCGTGTTCTTGCTAAATATA
>FR899773.1:88107-96158 GCA_000437355.1 Firmicutes bacterium CAG:460 | reverse complement strand
TCTATGCTGGAGGATCAGGAACTAAAGATTCGCCAATAACTTTAGTAGTGTGATAAACTTTTGTTTTGCGCGGCTGGCGGGAGTATCCGCCCCGCGCCGCCAAGTTATTAACACAACAGTTTAATATCACTAAAAATTCATATCTTCCTTTTGGAAGTTACAGTTGTTAGTGATGTTAAAATATAAAGTTAACAATATATTTGAATAAAATTAATGAAAGGAAAAGATTTATGAAAATATTATGTATAGGTCATTCTAGCTGGGATATAACTGTTCCAGTTGATGAATATCCAATTGAAAATACTAAATATAGATATAATGAAAAATATAGTGCTGGTGGGGGTCCTGCATCAAATGCCGCCTACCTACTGGGAAAATGGGGTATGGATACAGTTATTGCAAGTACTATTGGTTCTGATGATTTTGGAACTAATATAAAAAAAGAATTTCAAGATATAAAAGTTAATACTGATTATATAGAAACTAGTTATGAAAAAGATACATCATTATCATTTATCTTAATAAATAAAAATAATGGTTCAAGAACTGTATTTAATGTTGCAACAGAACATCCAGCATTAAAAAAATTAAGTTATGATTTTGTGCCAGATATTATATTTACAGATGGACATGATTATGGTGCAAGTCAAAATGCTATTAGTAAATTTCCAAATGCTATAAGTATTATAGATGCTGGAAGGGTAACTCCAGAACTACTTGAATTATGTAAATATATAAAATATATAGTATGTAGTAAAGGTTTTGCAGAAACTGTTACAGGTATGAAATTTGATTATAATAATCCATCTACTTTAGTAGCTATATATAATAAATTACAAGATAAATATCCAAATAGTAATTTAGTTATAACTTTAGAAGAAAAAGGTTGTTTATACCAAGTAGGAAATGAAATTAAGATTATGCCAGGTTTAAAAGTAGATGCAGTTGATACAACTGGGGCTGGAGATATATTTCATGGAGCATTTACTTATGGTATAGCTAATAACTTTGATATGGAAAAAACAATTACCCTAGCAAATATAGCTGCAGGTTTGTCTGTAACTAAAATTGGTTCAAGATTATCAATACCTAATTTATCTGAAGTATTAGATTATTATGCTAAGAAAATGGGACAAGTAAATGATAACCAGTAAGACTCCAAAACTTGATTTACATGGAGAAATAACAAGTATGGTTGAAGTATTAGTTAATGAATTTATTAATGTAAATAAATTATCTGGTATAAAAGAAGTAATAATAATACATGGTAAAAGTACTAATATTTTAACTGAAGAAGTACATAGAGTACTTAAGAAAAATAAAGATGTAAGTAAATATTATAAGAATAATTGGAATCTTGGAGAAACAATCGTTGAAATAAATATTTAAAGCAAAATAGCTGACTTAGCCACTATTTTACTTTTTAATTTAATTGTACTTATAATTTGGTCTAAACATGTTGAGCTTTTTTTGTTCTATTTATTTTTTTAATTCATATATTTTCTAATAAAGGGAGGAAATGATATGAATTGTATTATACCATTTACAAAAGATATTAAGTTTAAAACAAATATTGCAGAAATATTAAGTATTTCACTTGAACATGATTTTACAGCTAATCCAGAAGAAGTTTTAGGTAACTTTATTATAAGTGGGGATTATAAAACTCATGAAGTAAGTGTAAATAAAGAACATTTTGAATATGTATTACCATTTTCTGTTAATATGACAAGTAAGATTAATGAAGAAAGTGTTAATTTTGAAGTTGAAGATTTTACTTATGAAGTAATAGATAGTGATACTTTACGAGTAAATATTGAATATAGTATAAATGCTGAAGAAGTAAAAGAGGAAGTTAAAGAAGAAGACTTGTTTAAAAGAGTTGAAGAACCTGAGTTAGATAAGATTCTTGATGAAATAGAAGCTAATAGAGAAGAATGCGTTGATGTAAGTGAAAGAGATATTGCGGATGATGCTAAAAATACAATATTAGATAGTATTAATAATACAGATGATGCATATATAACATATCATATACATGAAATGAAAGAAACAGATACAATAGAATCTATATGTATTAAATATAATACAAGTAAAAATATAATTGAAGATTATAATGATATAAGTAATTTAAGTTTAGGAGATAAAGTAATAATTCCTGAAGTAAATGAATAAAAGTATTGAAATATTAAAATCTATTTATAAACCCTATAGATATACTATAAAAGGAAAATCTACTATCTTAGAAACTACTTGTGGAGATTTTATTATAAAACCTAAAAATAAAGATATAAATGAATTATATACATATTTAACTAATCGCGGTTTTACAAATTATCCTAAAATAATAGATTCATCTAGAGATGAAGTAAATGTTTTTGAATATGTAGAAGATGTAAAATTACCTAAAGAACAAAAGTGTGATGATTTAATAGAAATAATAGCTAGTTTACATAATAAAACTAGCTATTTTAAAGAAGTAAGTGAAGATAGATTTAAAAGTATATATGAAGATGTATTAAGTAATATAAATTATTTAAGTAATTATTATAATACATTATATGAAATAGGGTTTAATGAAGTATATGCATCTCCTTCAAACTATATTTTTATGAGAAACTATTATAAATTAAATAGTGCTTTAGAATATGCTAAAAGTGAACTGGAAAATTGGTATAGTTTAGTAACTAGTGAAACTAAAATAAGAGTGTGTTTAATACATAATAATTTAGAATTAAATCATTTACTTAATGATAAATTAATAAGCTGGGATAATTATATGATAGATACTCCCGTTATAGATATAGTTAAGTTATATAAAAAAGAATGGAAAAATATAAATTTTAGTGAAATATTAGAAAGATATATGTATAAGTTTCCATTATTAGAATATGAAAAGAAGTTATTATTTATACTGATGTCTATGCCTCCGGAGATTAAGAAAAGTGATAATGAATTTGAAAAATGTAAGGTAGTTAGTGAAGTAATGGATTATGTTTTTAAAACAGAAGAATTAATAAGGCCATATAATGCGGAGCATGAAGAAGAAAAATAAAGCTATTTCTATAAGTAATATAAATATGTTAAATCGAAATGGTAATATTAATGTAATAATTGCTTGGTAAAATATAAGTATACCAAGGATAAAAAGAATAATTACTGAAAAACCATTTCTAGGGCCTTGAAACTTCATATAATCACCTATAAATAGTATATGTTAATCAACCAATAATGGTTGATTTTTTAATTAAATGTTGGTAAAATTATATTAGTAAAGGTAGGCTAGTTTGATATGAATAAAAAAGGATTTGCGTTTATAGAAACAATAATAACTATAGTTATATTATCATCAGCTTTACTTTATTTATATAGTTCATATAGTGCTATTATAAGTGAAGAAGAAACTAGACTTCATTATGATGATGTAGCATATATATATTATACAAATAATGTAAGAAAGTTTTTAGAAGAATATAGTAATATAGAAGATGTAAAGAAAAATGCTTTTAATAATAGATATATTGAAGTAATTGGAACTGGTTATGATGGATTATTTGATAGTGATGAAAAGAATATGGCTGAAAAAATAGTACAAAGTTATAATATAAATCAAATTATTTTAGTAAAGGCTACTTTATTTAATGATTGTTTAAGTAGTGAGAATGGTAAATGTAAAGATTCATTTAGTAATGTTGGATATAATTTAAAAAATTATATTAACACTATTAGTGATACATCATATGATTATTATTTAATAGTTGAATATGCTACTAAAGTAGATAATGGAAATATTGTTAGTTGTAGACCAGGAATAGATGAAAGATGTAATTCATATTATGCATCTTTAGGAATATGAGGTTGTTATGAAGAAGAATGGTTTTATATCTGTAACTGTTATTTATACTTTCTTTTTAGTGTTTTTATCATTAATGTTATATATTGTAACTAATTTAGTGGTTAATAGAAATTTACTTAATAATATGAAAACTACAATTAAGAATGAATTAAATGATTCTAATTTCAATAGATATTTAATAAATCATTGTAATGATTTAATTAGAATGGATGATAGTTATAATAATAGTATTAAAGATAATTCATATAGATTTGTAGGAAGTAATCCCAATAATTATGTTTCTATAAATGGGAATATTTTTAGAATAATAGGTATTTTTGATGGTAATGTTAAGCTAATTGCAAATGATATTTGGCAAAGTATGAATTTTAGTAGTAATAGTAATATATATAGTTCATCTAATATTTATAGTAAAATAAATAATGATTATTTGAATGGGATTAATATTAGTGATTATATTGAAAATAAAGTTTGGTATGTTGGAGGTATTAAAGATAATGTAAATGCAAATCCAAAAGATATTGCAATTAATGAAGTTGGAGAAAATAGAAATACTGGAGTAACAGTAACTGCCAAAATTGGTTTACCCTATATAAGTGATTATATTTATGCGGGTGATGCAAGTAATAAGAATACTTATGGTACAGTAATTAGTAAAAGTAATAATTGGTTATATTCTAGTGATTTATGGTTTATAACAAGATATAATTTAAGTTTTACTAATGTTTATTATTTAGGAAATGATGGTTCATTAATATTAGGCAATATAAATGATGTAAGATTTGTAAGACCAACATTTTATTTAAAGAAAAGTACTAAAATTGTTAGTGGAGATGGAACACGTAGTAATCCATATCAAATAGGGTGATTGACATGAAAAAATTAAATAATAAAGGAAATACATTAATTGAATTAATAATTAGTATTGCATTAATGTCTGTAGTACTTGTTTCAATGATAAGACTTTTAGTGGATTTAAATAATACCAATACTAATAGTGTTTATGCTAAAAATAATGAAGTTGTTCGTTCAGAAATAATTAGAGCTATAGAAACTGATTTAAATAATTATAAATTAAGTAATATAAATGATTTATCTAATGAAGAAAGTGCTGGAGCTGTAAAAATTAATTTGATATTTAAAGAAAGACATGCTATACTTACTGCCAAAAAGAATACTATTGCATATAAAAGTGTGGATGGGAAAGTTAGAAAATGGACAATGAAAGATTGTGAAGTTTATACGGATAAAGCTAATTTAATATTTAGTGTGGATGAGAAGAAAAATATTTTTACATTACAGATAGATATTGAAATACATACAAATAATGATAAAAATACTACGGGATATAATAATTTATTAGATGATATTTTAATTAGTTATTATGGACATATAAGTGATTTAAATGGAGCATTTTTAAATACTAAATATGTTACTACTTCAAATCCATGTTTAGGTAAGAGTTGTTAAAATAATTACTATAATTGCTTGAATTATTCTTCCTTTTAAGAAATATTTATAATTTAAGCCTTGTTCATCTAAGATACATTTTACTTGGGTATGAATTGAAAAACCTCCGAAAGTAATAAAAAATATAGCTATAATTTCTTTAAATTTAATATTTAAATTAATTAAACTATTTAACCCTTGGGTCATTTCTAAAATACCTTTTATAAATATATCAAAAGGATAACTTATATTAAAAGTATTTATAATAATACTTGATATAACCAAATAAAATATAATAGAACCTAAAACCATTAAGTTAGTATTTATACTTGTTTTAATAGAACTAGAAATATTAATATTTTTAGATTTACCATTAATGTTACATAATGGTAAATCTTTTTTAAAATATAAATATATTATAAAATTACTTATATAAATAATTAATAATAGTTTAATAGTTGTAAATAAAGAATTAAATATTAAATTTAGAATAGTAAATAAAAATAAAGGATTAGCAAAAAAAGTAAATATTAAACAAATATTTCCATAATTAGAACTTATTTCATTATCTTTTACTAATTTAGATATTATATAAGCACTGGATGGAGTTCCACTTATAATAGACATGATAAAAATATAAGTAGAAGGATTTTTAAAAATACTAGTTAAGTTTAAATTAATTAATAAGTCTTGAATAATAATCATAATAAAAAGATATGGAAATACTTTATATAACCAGATAGATACTCCATTAATAGTACTTTCTAATACTAGAGTATAATTTTTAAAAATAAGTATAATTAGTGTCATAATTAAAAAAATAGTTAATTTTCGTTTCATATATTCATCCTTTTTTGCTATAATTAATAAAGGTGATATTAAATGCTTAGTAAAATATATGAAAAAATAAAAATATTTATAAAAGAAAATTATAAATTTATATTAAGTTTAATAGCAATTGTTTTCCTTTTAACTTATGAACTTCCTTATGTTGTTTATACTCCGGGAGGTATAGTTAATTTAGAAAAAAGAATAAGTGTTAAAAATGGATATGATAGTAAAGGTTCCATAAATATGAGTTATGTGACACTTAGAAAAGGAAATATACCATCAATACTTTTATCTTATGTAATTAAAGATTGGGATTTACTTAAAGAAAGTGAAGTAACTGGAAGTGATGAATCTGTTGATGATTTGTTAAAATTAGAAAAATTATATATGACTTCATCAATTGATAATGCTACAATATTAGCGTATAAAAAAGCAAATAAGAAAATAAATATAAAGAAAAATATTAATAATGTTATATATGTTTCAGAAAATGCTAAAACAGATATTTCTTTATATGATATTATTTTATCAGTTGATGGTAAAGATATTAATAATATAAAAGAATTACAAGATTATATTAAAACTAAAAATGAAGGAGATATTGTTTATTTTAAAGTAATTAGTAATAAAAAAGAAGTTGATAGAAAAGCTGAAGTTATAAATATAAATGGAGAATTAAAAGTAGGTATTGCTTTTTTAACTACTTATGAGTATGAAACAGACCCTAGTATTACTGTTAAAACTAAATCTAGTGAATCTGGTTCAAGTGGTGGTTTAATGCTTTCTTTAGCAATTTATAATGCAATTACAGAAGAAGATATTACTAAGGGTAAAACAATTGTGGGAACTGGTACAATTGATATTTTAGGTAATGTTGGTAAAATAGATGGTGTTAAATATAAAATACTTGGGGCAGTAAAAAATAAAGCAGATTTATTTATTTGTCCAAAAGATAATTATGATGAAGCTATGAAAGTTAAGAAAGAACATAATTTAAATATTAATATAATTAGTGTTGAAACTTTTGATGAAGCAATTAACTATTTAGAAAATAATTTGTAGAAAAAAGCGTCAAATTGCACATTTGTGCGAATATAGGGCTTTTTTATCTTTTTTTTCCTGTTAAAATGTATATGTAAAATAAAATATCCGTGTGTGATATTGTGAAGAAGGAGTAGATTTATAATGGAAAATAAAAAGCAAGCAATAATATTAAGTGTGGTAGCAATAGTAGCATTACTTTCATTAATACTCGGTGCAACATTTGCATATTTTCGCATTAACTTTGGTTACTGCAACATTTGCATACTTCATGGCACAGACTGGAGAAGGAAAATCAACCGACATAAAGATTAATGCAAGTACAGTTGATACATTAACTTTTGAGGCCGGTTCAGCAATAAGTTTAAATCTAAATCAAGATAACTTTGCAAGTGGCAAAGGTAACCAAACAGGTACAACATTTGCTAAAGCAATGCTTACAGCAAATAATAAAACAAATACAGCAACAGAACATTACTATATGTATTTAAATATATCTGAAAATACATTTACATATACACAAAATGAAAGTACACCAGAATTACTTTTAACAATTACAAAACCAGATGGAACAGAACTAACAACATTAGATGGTTTAACACATAAAACAGTAACAGATGGAAAAGGTGCAAGTATATCTGGTTTTGATATAACAACTAAAAGTGAAATAATAACATTATTTGATAATAGAGAAATCACAACAACATCAAGTAAAACAGAAGAGTGGAATATAACAGTAACATTTGTAAATTATGATGCGGACCAAAGTAAAAATGCTGGTAAAAGCTTTGATGCAAAGTTAATGATACAACAAGAAAATTTAGGTAATCAAACTTTAGCGGAATATGTTATATCACAATACACAGGAACCCAA
>FR899773.1:67687-88059 GCA_000437355.1 Firmicutes bacterium CAG:460 | reverse complement strand
GGAACTCAAGGGAAAAATTCATTATACTATCATGATTCTAGCCTAGCAAATGGAGCTGGAGATAATTCATATAGATATGCAGGAGCAAGCGATAGTGTAAATAATTATATATGCTTAGGTTCAGATAAAGCAACATGTCCAGATGCAAATTTATTTAGAATAATAGGAGTATTTGGAGACCAAACGAAAGTAATAAGAGCAAAATCAGTTGGTAACCAAAAATGGGATACAAATAATTCAAATACATGGGCAAGTTCAAGTTTAAATACATACCTAAATGGAACATATTTAACAAGTCTAGGAACATTAGCAGAAAAAATAGCCACAACAACATGGAAGGTTGGTGGAGGTGCATATGCAAATATATCTCAATCAGTACCTAAAACAGCATATCAATATGAAGTAGGAAGTAGTGCATCAACAACAACAGTAGATAAAAAAATAGGATTAATGTATGTAAGTGATTACGGATATGCAGCAGACCAAAGTGGATGGACAACAAAATTAAGTTCTTATAGTAGTAATACATCAAAAAATTGGTTATATTTAGGTTCTTATGAATGGACAATTTCGCGCGATTCCGGCACTACGAATTATGCGTTCTATGTGCGTGGCACTGGCAGTGTCGACGTCTACAGTGCGACTATTAGCTATGCGGTTCGCCCGTCCTTCAATCTTGAGTCTTCGGTAAAATATGTATCAGGGTCAGGAAGTATGAGTGACCCAATAATAATTGAATAAACAATAGATATACTTGTTTAGTAATTAAAATCACCTTTTTTCTAGGTGATTTTTTTCTAATTGTTATCTAAGTAATTTTCATCAACATTATCTATTACTTCATTAACTTCATCTTCATCAACAATTTCATCATAATCATCGTAATCATCTTCTACACTTATTTTTACTTTAGCATCTCCAACAATTTCTACTCCCATTTCTTTTTCAATATCTAAGTAAACGTTTCCATTTTCACATTTTACATTTGATACAGTTGGTTGTTTTAAACATCTAACAATAATTTCACTAGCACCATCCATATTAGCATCATTTCTAAGTGGTACATTTAAATTATCTGTGTAGCTAAATTTCTTGGTTGTAACAGCAGTTTTTTTATCAGATTCATATGAGTACCATACATTTACATCAAAATTACCATTGATTGTAACACTACCATTACTTCCTTTTACACCATTAAATGAATGATTTATAACCCAACAACCTAGAACAGTGTTTGGTATTTCTTCTGGAGTTAATGTAAAAGAATTACTGTTAGTTTTCTTAGCTTTTCCAATGACTGCTTTAGTAACTATTTCTTTAAAACTAGACAAATTAATCACGCTCCTAATTAAGTATATGCATCTACTTTACAAAAGTACACAGGATTTGGTATACTTATTGTGGTGAGATTAAAAATGAAAGATGATTGTTTATTTTGCAAAATTGTAAGAAAGGAAGTTCCTTCAAAAATATTATATGAAGATGATGATATACTTGTTATGCTTGATGCATTTCCAGATACAGATGGACATACTTTGGTTATTTCAAAAAAACACTTTGAAGATATTTATGAAGTACCAGATGAATTATTAATTAAAATGATTAGTGTTGGGAAGAAATTTACTAAAGAATTAATGTTTAAACTTGATAAGTGTGCTTCAACATTTTTAATTAATTATGGTGACTCTCAAGCTATTAAACATATTCATTTACATTTACTTCCTGATTTTATGCATAAAACACATAATTTAGATAAAGATGAAGTATATAATTTATTAAAGGATTAGTTATGGCAAGAAGAAAAAGAAAGTTTAAGAAAAATATAGTTAAATTTTTTCTAAGTATTATTTTAGTAGCTTTAGTTAGTTATTTATCTTATCAAGGATATGATTATTTCTTTGGTAAAAATACTAGTGATGTAAATGGAAGTACTAAAGTTAATAATAATAATAATAATAATAATAATAAACCTAGTGAAAATAAAGAACAAGTTTATAAATTGAAATTACTTGCAACTGGGGATGGGTTAATACATAGTGTTATTTATAGAACTTATTATAAAAATGGTGTTTATGATTTTAGTGATGCTGTAAAGTATGTAAAAGATATTGTTAGTGAATATGATATTGCTTATTATAATCAAGAAACACCAACTGGAGATGACTCAATTGCTTATTCAGGTTATCCAATGTTTTATACCCCGAGTGCTTATGTAGATGCCATGCGTGCAGTTGGTTTTAATACAGTATCTTTAGCATCAAACCATTCTTTAGATAAAGGGGAAAAAGGTATTTTAAATACTGTTAAATATTTTAAGACTACTGATATTTTATATAATGGTATGAGTGATTCAGAGACTGATAGAAATAATTTTATTATAAAAGAAAAAAATAATATAACTTATACAATGTTATCTTATACAACTATTACAAATGGATTAAATGTTCCAGTAGGTAAGAGTTATTTATTAAATAAATATGATAAAGAACAAGTAAAAAAAGATATTGAAGCTGTTCGTGATAAAGTTGATGTTTTAATTGTGGCAATGCACTGGGGTGTTGAATATATCAATATGCCAAATGATGAAGAAAAAGAAATTGCTGAATATTTATCATCTCTAGGAGTTGATATTGTAATTGGTAATCATCCTCATATCTTGCAACCAATAACTAAAATTGGAGATACTATTGTAATGTATTCTTTAGGTAATTTTATTTCAAATCAATATGGTGGATCTAACGGAGATTGGAATAAACTTATTGGATTTATGGCAACTTTAGATATAACTAAAACTGTTTCTAAAGATAATGAAGTAAACATGACTTTTGATAATTTAGGTGGGGAATTAATATTTACAAAATATAAGGGTAATCCAGTTACAACTGCAGTTCATTCAGGACATACTGTTATTCCATTTAGTAAAATGACTGATGATAGTTATTTAAAAGATTATGAAAGACTTTATAATAAATATACAGGTGTACTTAAATCTTTAGGACAAGATTTAAATATAGCTCCGATAGGTTCTAGAGCAAACTAAAAAGCTGATTTTATTCAGCTTTTTAGTTTGCTTCTTTTACTATTGGTTTAAAATTACTAATAGCATTTACTAGTTTTGGATGTCTTATAATAAAATGAATAGTTGGGTTTTCTTCTTTAGATATAATAACAAATTTTTTATTTACTATTGTAACTGTTATATTTTTAAATGTAAAGTATGCTAGTTTATTTAATTTGTAATTATGGTTCTTCTTAGAAAAAGTTTCTGTTTCTTTTAGGTGAGATAAATATTCTTCATATGTATAAGTAATTCTTTTATTATAAAAAATATCTGAAAGTAGGAGATTAGATAAAGAGTTTTTAAATTCTTCTTTTGTTAATACATGAATATTATCCGTTATAGATGAAGTATTTAAAATATTAGTATAGTTTATTAAACATTCATTTTTATAATTTAAAATAGTATCTATGTCAGTTTTATTTAGTTTATTTCTTTTTAAAATAGAAGTAAGTAGGGTATCACTGATTGTAAAAAGAGGTAGACTTGATAAATATCTAGTTCTTGTTTCATTTATTTTATAGTAATCATTTAGAAATTTATTAAATGGTTCTTTTTCTTTATATATTTCCATTAAAGAAGAAGCTTTTTTTAATAAATTTTTAGATTTTTCTTGGTAATATTCTACTTCTTTTTTGTTATTAGTTAAATAATATTTTCCTTTGCTATGATAACCATTTATGGATTCACCAGCGAGTGCTAAAGTGTCTGATACATATGTTAGATTTTGATAAATGTTTGTTTTAATATCTTTGAAGTAATATGGTGTTATTTGACCAGTCATATAAATTGGTATCCAACTTTCAAGTCCAAGCATCATTTCATTAAAAGGGCGGTCTAAGTTATGAATTATATTTAAATGAATGCCTTTTTTTAACATGCATGCTATACCAAACATCCATTTCTTTCCAAATTCTATATCTTTAGCCATATCTTCCATAGGCATGTCACTACACATGAAAACATTTTTATTTTTAGTTAAAACTGTTCCTTTAAAAAAGTCTAGTTCTCCTTTTTTCATTTCTTCAAGGCCATAGTAATTTTTAGTTTTAGTTATGTAAAAAGGGATGTTTGGGATTTTTAATTCATCAAATTTTATAGCTTTAATATAATTATTTAAGTTAAAATTATCTAAATTTGTTAGAAAATTTTCAATTTTATCTGTAGATAAATTTTTATTATTAATTAAAAACATTAATAATTCATCTTGTAATTTAGTTTTAGTTAAGTCATTGATGTTTAAAATATCAGTTAATTTTTTTATATCTTCTGTAGAAGTATATTTATTAGTTATGTAATTTGTAACTTTTTTAGCAAATTCAATCGGTTCACTGGGTTTAGCTTTGCTATATCTTATTCTTGATATGTGTGATGAGTCATATGATGTGTATTTTGACATGTCTTTTAAATTAATTTTTAAAACATTTATTAATTCATTTAGATTTTTACTAAAATTATCATAATTAAAATCATCTTTTTTTAAAGAATTAATTATTTCTTTTTCAATATCTTCTTTTTGATATTTGTTATTACTTAATAAAGTTAAAGCTTCGATTATTTTTTGTGTTTGAACGCTATTTATTTCTGGGGTTCTTTGATTGCTACGATATCTACTTATAACTGAGGGAGAAATATTTGTAAGTTCTGATAACTTTTTTGAACTATAATTAAATTCTTTTAGATATTTGTTTAATAAATCACTGAAATTCATAATAATAATCACCTGAAAGTATTATACTATATATAAGAGAAGTTGTCATCAAAAACAATGCATAAGTTGGCAACTTAATTGTGATATATTTATATTTAAATTATAATATAAGTAGAAAAGGAGAATAAAATATGAATAAGAAAAAAATAATTATTATTGCTTGTGCTGTAATCGCTGTTTTAGGCTTAGTTTTTGTTGCGATAAAGTTAACTGGTTCAAACAATATAAGTAATGGGGGAGTTATTAAAACTGATAAAGGTAAAGTTAAAATAGTTAAAAATGAAGTTAGTCAAATAACTTTAGAAGATTATGAAAATGATGCTCTTTCAATGAAGAAACCAAAGGGGTGGGAAGTAACTTATGGGGGAGATGGAATGTATTATACCATAAGTGTTTATGATAAAGAAAATCCTATTAATAAGATTTATTTGATGATAAAGATTCAACCACTACTTAAAAGCGATAGTGCTAAGAAAGCATGGCAAGATTATGCAGCTTTAAGTGGTACACCTTCGACATATAAAATTTATACAACTTCAGTGGTGTTAAAAAATCCAACAGTAAATGAATTTTATAGTAAGTTTAATGATATAGCAGACTTTTTAAAAGGTATTGATTCTACATATTCAACTGTTAAGTTTCCTTATTTAAATAGTTTTGAAGTAATTGAAGAATTTGAATCTAATGCATCAATGAAAAGTTATGCAATGGATAGTAAAGTTCTAAGAGCAACATTTAAGGATGAAAAAAATAATAATGGTGAAGGAATGTTTATGGCAAGTATTGTAAACTTTGGTAATGGGTATAATCTAGGAATGGATACGACTTATTATATGGTTTATGATATTTATGCAATTACTAGTGAAAAAGATAAATTTATAGATTATGAAGATATATTAACAAAATCTATTAATTCTATTGAGTTTAAAAGTTCTTATGTAAATAAAACGATTGAAAATAATAATGCTGAAACTGCTAATGCCCTTAAACTAAGTGCAAGTGTTCAAGCAGCTTTTGATTCATATATGGATGCTTGGGAAAAAAGAAGCAGTACTTATGATATAATGAGTCAAAAACAAAGTGATGCAACTTTAGGTTATGAAAGAGTTTATGATGTTGAAACTAATGAAATATATAAAGCTTATAATGGATTTACAGATGATTATAAAGGAGAAAGATATAAATCAATAAGTGAGGATATGTATACTAAAAAGACAGATGGTTATATTGAAAAAATAGGTGAATAATGAAAAATAAGAAATTATGGATAATTGTAGGTAGTATAGTTTTAGTTTTATTAATAATTATTGGTATTATTTTACTTAATAAAAAAGATGATACAAAAATAGATGATAATAAAAAGACTTCTCTAGTAGAAGAAGCTGCTAAAAATAATAATAAAAGTGCTAGTGAATATAAAAAGTTTTTAGGGGGAGAGGTTTTAAATGAAAATACACTTTTTAATGAATATACTTTTATAAGTGATAATAAAGCTTATATATTTGACCCTGCAAAGTTAAAAAATGAAGATGTTAGTTATAAAAAAGTGTTAAATATTCCAGAAGATTTAAAAATAGTTAGTATAGGTATTCCTTATGGAGCTGATATTCATTTTATAACAAGTGATGATGTTTATTATAGAATTGAAGATACTAATGTAGATAATGAAATTAAAAGTGGTTATAATATGTTTCAAAATGCAACATATGAGTTAAAGAAGTTTTATGATTCATATACTAAAGAAACATATGGTGAAAAATTAGATTACGACTTGATATTTAATATGCATATGGTTAAAGATAATGTTATTTATAAGTTGAGTGTTCCATGGTATGATTTTATTAATAAAAAGGATTATGGTTTTTCTAAAACTAAAGTTGATGGTAATTATGTGGGAGAAAAAATATTAAATGTTTACAATGATAGAATTATTAGAACTGATAAAGCTTTTTATGAAATAGTTGATTATTATAAAGATGGAGAAAGAACAACAGGAACATTAAAAATGAAAATGTTGTCTAAATATTACGATGAAGTTTTAACGTTTACGTATGAATATGTAATTTTAAAAGATTATACTTTGATACCAATTAAAGATACATTTGTAAATCGTGATAAAAAGTATGTTGAATATAATTATAAAGATTGTTTTGAAGAAGAAATAAAGGATTTCACAGAATAGGAGAGAGAACATGAAAAAAATAATTTTAACAATAATTTTAGCTTTTGCAGTTATGTTTAATGTTAAGGCATTAGAAAAGAATGAAGTCACATTAAATTTTAAAGGTGGAATTATACATGATGGTTATGTAGAATATAGTAAAGTAGCAAATGTTCAAGTTTTTAAAGATGATAATTTAGTTACAGATATTTCAAATAATATGGTAATTGATTTAAATGAAGCGGATTATAAGTTTGTTATTGAAGAAATTGAAGATAATAGTGTTAGTGGTGTGAATACTTCCGTAAAATTAATGATTAATAGTTGGTATTATCCTATTACTAAATCAATAATTGAAGGAAGTAAGCCAGAATTTAAACTAGATTCAAGTAAATTTAGTGGGACTTTAGATATAAAGCTTGTAAGAGCTAGTATTGTTGTTAATACAACTGTTGAAAATGTTTATGATGATATTTCATCAAAAGGGGTAATTGATTTAACTAATGGTCAAGATTATGTAATTGATTTTACTAAAGATGATGAGCTAACAAAAGGATTAAAATCATTTGCAGATTTAGAAAAAACATTATATTATAGGAGAGATTATAATGGTTTAGCATTAACAGATAATGAAAGTGAAGCTGTTATAAAAATAGTTGGGATAAAAGCTGAAAATAAAGCAATATTAACCGCAGTAAATGTTGGAAATAAAGAAAGTGAAGTTTTTAAAGGGTTTCATACTCAATATACAGGTTCTGCATTAAATTATGAAAGTACTGTTGATGAAATTATATTTGAAACAAGATATGATTATTATACTAGATGTAAATATGAGTTTACATTCAAATATGTAAATAATGGAAATACTTCTAAAGAATATGAATTTCTTGAGGGTGAAAATCAAAAATATACTTTAAATAAAGATAGTAATATGACATTTAGGATTGATGCTAATTATAGTTTATTTGATAAAGTATATATTGATAATGAGTTAGTTGATATAAGTAATTATAAAGTTACTGAAGGAAGTACAATTATAACATTTAATAATGAATTTGTAAGTAAGTTAAGTGTTGGTAAACATACATTAAAAGTTATGTTTAGTAATGGAGAAGCAAGTACAGAATTTAGTGTAGTAAAAGAAGTGGTTGAAAATCCAAAAACAATTGATAATATTGAAAAATATATTGCTATTGGAATTGTTGCCGTAATTGGTGTTGTTGGATGTGTTTTAATTATTAAAAAAGAAAAGTAAAAATCTTTACAATGTTTCTTTAATATGGTATGATTAACTTGAGTATATGAGTTAAGTAGTGGTTAATGAAAGGAAATTATAATGCCAAAACATGTATCAAGTCATGCTAAAAAAAGATTAATGGAACGAGTAGGAATTAAAAGCGATTATGGAACTTTATTAAATAGTATAAAAAAGTATGGAAAAACAAAGAAAAATTTTCGAGGGGAATTTTATAAATATTTAAATTCTAAAGATCGAGGTAAAACCATAAAGGTATTTAATGATTGTATATATATTTTTTCTAAAAGTAAAAAAAGACTTATAACAACGTATAAAGTTCCTAAAAGTTATTTGCCTATTTCAAAATATGAAATTGATAATTCAGTGTTTATGATGTTGTGTGAAATAAGAAAAACACATGGTTATGAAATAAAGATTACTTTAAAAAATAATCTAGAATTGGTTGGTTATGTTGTATCAAGTAAACGTATACCATCTGATGTAATTGCTATAAGTTTAAAAAATGGGAAAAATGTTAATATTAATGCTAAAGATATAGTTAATTTTGAATATGTTATTGAAGAAAAAGAGTCTGTTATACAATAAGTGTAGCAGTTTTTCTTTTGACATGATATAATAAATATATCTAGGAAAGTGATATAATGAAAAAACAAGTAAAAATAATTATATTTGTTGTAATATTATTAGTTATAGTAATTGGAATTGTTACAATAGTAAATAATAATAAAAACTATAAAGAAAGAAAAATAAATGATTATTGTAATAAGTATGGTTTATATGGAAATTTTGTTTATAATAATAAAATAGAAATAAAAAATATAGTTAATTGTAGTGATGTTAATTTAACTAAATATAAGAAAATAGATGGAACACTTTTCTTAAAAGAGGATAATGCTATTAATATAATAGATAGTTTAGAATATAATGAAGATAAAGTTATAACCTTAGAATATTTTTTAAAAAATAATAGTTTTAAAATGGATAATTTCTTAGATAAATGTAATAATTATAAAGATAATTTATATATAGAAGTGAAAGTTGAAACGATAGATGATAAAATAGAGATGTATGAAATACCTATTTTATATGATGGAAAATGTAAGTAAAGTTTTTAAAAGTTATTAAAATATACTAGTAAAATAGTATATTTTTTGATAGAATAATTTTAGAAAGTAGTGTGATAATTATGTTTTTAGGAGAAAATCCAATTCATATTGAAGTAGAAAATAAAAAGGATATTGCTAAGGTAGTACTTATGCCTGGAGACCCTTTGCGTGCTAAGTATATTGCTGAGAATTTCTTGGAAAATGCTAAATGTGTTACGAGTGTACGTAATATGCTAGGGTTTACTGGAACTTATAAAGGTGTTCCTGTTACTGTTATGGGAAGTGGAATGGGTATGCCTAGTATGGGTATTTATTCTTTTGAATTATTTCACTTTTTTGATGTTCAAAAAATAATTAGAATTGGTACTTGTGGTGCAGTAAGTCCAAAAGCTAATATAAATGATATGCTTTTAAGTGAAAGTGTTTATAGTGAGTCAAATTTTGCATATACTTTTAATAATTATCGTGAGAGAGTAGTTGTGGCGGATGAAGAGTTAAATAATTCTGTTATGATGGCTGCAAGTGAACTTGGATTAAATGATAAATTACATAAAGGAATGCTTACCACAATGGATGTTTTTGGTCCTTATATAGATTTTGAAAGAGTGCTTTCAAGAATCCCTAAAGAATATGAAGTTTTAGGAGAAGAAATGGAAGCTTTTGGTCTTATTCATGTTGCTAATAGTATGGGAAGACGTGCTACAGCTATAGCAACAGTCGTTGACTCAAAATTTAGTGATGTTGTTTTATCTATTGAAGAGCGACAAACATCTTTAAATAATATGATAAAATTAGCATTAGAAGCAATAATAAAATAAAAAGAGGGTGAAAAAGTGCAAACAATAAATGAAGAAATATTTAGAGCTTATGATATTAGAGGAACATATCCCACAACAATAAATGAGCAAGTGGCTTTTACAATTGGTAAAAGTTATGGTTCTTACTTACAAGAAAAGTATAATAAAAATACCTGTATTGTTTCTCATGATAATAGATTATCTAGTGAGACATTAACTCAAAACCTTATTAAAGGTTTAGTTTCTAGTGGAATAAATATTATTTCTTTAGGGTTTACTACAACACCGATGAATTATTATGCGCGATATTTAAATCAAATGCCAGGAATAATGGTAACAGCTTCACATAATCCTAAAGATGATAATGGTTTTAAAATGTCTTTTGATGGCATGATTAATGCTCGTGGAGATATGATTGAAGATTTTAAAAAGTATACTTATGCGGGTGTATTTAAAAATGGACAAGGAAGAATTACTAATACAAATATTACTGATAAGTATTTAGAATATTTAAAATTTTCAATTAAGTATGGTAAAAATAAAAGAAAAGTTGTAATAGATGCTGGTAATGGTGCAACAACTCATATAATTAGAAAAGTATTTGATAATGCTTTTTGTCATCCAATATATATAAATGATATTTCTGATGGTAGTTTTCCAAATCATCATCCAGACCCTGCAGTACCTGAAAATATGGTTCAACTTCAAAGAGCTGTTAAAGAAAATAAAGCAGATTTTGGGGTGGCTTATGATGGTGATGGTGATAGAATTGGTGTTGTTATGGAAAATGGTGAATTAATGCCAATTGAATTTTTAATGCTTTTATATATTAAAGATATGTTTAATAATGTTTCTAATAAAACTTTTCTTTATGATGTAAAATGTTCTAAATCTATGGAAGATATGATTAACTTATGGGGAGGAAAAGCCTTATTATATAGAACTGGAGCATCATATACAGAGTTTAAAACTCATGAAGATAATCTTCCTTTTGGGGGAGAATATTCAGGTCATCTTTATTTTAGAGACCGTGATGCTGATTGTGCTAGTGCTATATACGCATCTTTAAGATTATTGGAAATACTTAGTAAAACAAGTGAAAAATTAAGTAAGTTAGTTAAAGATTTTCCTAGATATTATAGTACTTCAGAGATAAAAATACCTTGTAGTGATAATATTAAATTTAATGTTGTTGAACAAGTTAAAAATTATGCTAAAAAAATGAATTATCCAATAAATGATATTGATGGGGTAAGAATTACTTATACAAATGGTTGGGTTTTAGTAAGAGCAAGTAATACAGGACCCAATATAACTTTTAGAGCAGAAGCAACTAGTGAACAAGGAGTTATTTTGTTACAAAATATATATTTACCAATGATAGATGAATTCAAAAAGTAACAATGTTAAATTATTGTTGCTTTTTGTCAAAAATCTATTTACAAGATTGGGCTTATATAGTATAATGTTAATACGTCAGCAAAAAAAATCATAAATTTTACAAAAACTATTGCAAATTATTAAAAAATAGTGTAAAATGAAAAAGGTTTTGTTAGTGGGCTTGTAGCTCAGCTGGTTAGAGCGCACGCCTGATAAGCGTGAGGTCGGAGGTTCAAGTCCCCCCAAGCCCACCATTAATATGGCCCGTTGGTGAAGCGGTTTAACACACATGCCTTTCACGCATGCATACATGGGTTCAAATCCCGTACGGGTCACCAATTTTGATTATAACTCCGTAGTAGGAGTTTTTATTTGCAATAAAGAGGTTGTATTATGATATACTGTTATGATAAAAGAATTATAAAAAATGAAGATATTATTAAAGAAATCAATAATGTTAGAAAAAAATACCCTGTGGTTTTATACGATGAAATTAATGATAATTTTTACAATTTAAAAGGAAAAGTTTGTTCTATCAAGGGACAAAGAGTTTTTCCTAGAACTGGTGCCTTACAAGTTGAAATTATTATAAATGCTATTGAAAGTAAAGGCGGTATACCGATTAATAATATAGATATGGTAAATAAAATTGAACTTTGGCCTTTATATATTAAAACTAATAGAGATGTTTTAGTATTTGAAGGAAGAGAATTATTAAAAGAAGAAAATATTAGATATTTAAAAGAGTTATTTGGAGAAAAAGTGTTTATTAAAACTGTTACAAAAAATTTTGTTGGAGTTATTAACCCAAATATTTTAGAAAGAACTAATTGTAATTTTTGTAAAGCTTTAAAGTTTCATGAAAACGAACTATTTATAGTAAGTACCTTTGTAGATATCAAAGAAGATAAAATGGGTACTAAAGAATATAGATGTGTTGTTATTGATGGTAAAATATATAATATATCAAGATTAACTTTTTTTCAAAGCCATAAAATTGAAAATAAAGTGTTGGATTTTGCTTTAAATATTGTTAAAAACTATCCAGGTACTTATGTTGTTGATTTAATGGAAGATTCTAAAGGACTTATTGATATAGTAGAATTTAATCCAATTGAAGCATCAGGAATGTATTTGTATAATTCTATATGTGATAAGTCACTTGATTTAAAGCATGATAATGTAGATTTAGATAAAAAGATAATTGATGCCGAAGTCATAAAACCTATTTTAAATGCTAGATGTAAATGGAATAATTATGGAATGTTTGCATCTGATCTTAGAAGCATTTGCATGATTGGAGAAAGAGGAGCTTTATTTTTCTCAGATACATTTGATGATTGTAATTTATATGGCTGCGAAACTGAAAGTTTTAAACTTTCAAGACAATTTGAACCAATTAATGATTTATAAACAAAAAAACTTCCATAAATTTGGAAGTTTTTAATTGCTTAAATGGCGGAGCAGAGAGGATTTGAACCTCCGCGCCAGCATTCGCCGACCTAAATCCTTAGCAGGGATCCCTCTTCAGCCTCTTGAGTACTGCTCCATAAGCTACCTCTATATTTTAATATAAAAGTAGTCACTTGTCAATTAGCTAATGCAAATATTTTCAATATTATCAATAAAATCTTGCATTACAGTTAAATAGTCATCAGTATTATCAGTATCAATGTTAATCATAGACTTAACATCGATGGTTTTTGCTTTATAATCACTTACAATAGAATTGATATTATCAGTATAATTGTTATCTAAAACAAATATTGTTGTATATGTTTCTTTCTTGAAATTATTTTTTATAGAATTAAGTGTTCCTTCTGTTAAAGTTTCTTCATCTAGTGAGACAATATTAAACCCATAGTTTTCTAAAAATTTAAATACATTGTCACTTACTACTAAGGTGTTTGTCCCTTTTGATTGTGCTTCCTTACCAATAGCTCTTAAATCTGCATCTTTTAGAGAAAGTATTTCAGATAGCTCTTGATATTTTTTTTCAACATAATCAGAAATTATTTGACTTTCTAAATATTCTTTTAAATAATCTTTAATATTCTTAGCAAGCATTAAATAATTATTTGGGCTCATCCATAATTCTTTAACTCCGTTTTTATAAGATAGACCATTTGATACATCAATTATTAGTAAATTCTTGTTTTTATTAATAAGATTTTTAGCAATTGTTTTTTCATTACTTAAACCATTATAAATAAATAGGTCTGATTTGGCATATTTTTTTATTTGTTTATCAGTAAGTTCATAATTAAAAACGTCTGCACCGCTTGGATAGATACTTTCTATTGTACCGTAGTCTTTATACATAAATTCTGTTAAATACTTAACTGGATAGATAGTAGTATAAATAGTGGCATTTTCTAAATTATCCTTTTTTAAACTACATCCTGTTAGTAAAAATGCACTTAATATTATTAAAAATAGTTTTTTCATATTGTTTTTCCTTCCTTTTTTATCTCATCATGACCATATTTTCCAAAAGGATTACATCTAAGTATTCTTTTTATTCCTAATTTTAATCCTTTAAATAAGCCATATTCATGTAGGGCATCAATCATATACTGGCTGCATGTCGGTGTAAATCTACACATTGAATGAGCATGAGTAGGGGTAACTTGATAAGCTCTGATTAAATAAATTAGTAATTTTTTTATAAATATCACCCTTTAATAATTTTACTATATAATTATTCATTTGTAAATGTTTTCATAGTGGAAAAAATTTGCTATAATGTTAATGGGTAAGTAGTAAATATAGTATTAAATGGTTGAAAATGTAAAGGTTTTGTAAAAAAAACAAGACTTTTAGTTAAAAATTTGATACAATTAAAAGAGAAATGGATATGGTTTTATGGAATATTTAAAAAAAATGGGTATTGAAATTAAGAATAAGAAGTTATTGGAGACAGCTTTAACACATAGTAGTTATTCAAATGAACATAATTGTGAAAACTATGAAAGGTTAGAGTATTTAGGTGATGCTATTTTAGAAGCTGCCACTAGTGATTATTTGTTTTTGAATACAAATTTTAGTGAAGGCGAGATGACTAAGACACGTGCTAACTTTGTTTGTGAAAAAGCCTTAGCTACTTATTCTAAAGATTTAGGTATTGATAAATATATAAGACTTGGACAAGGACAAATGCATTTTTTGAATGATACAATTATTGCTGATGTATTTGAAGCTGTAGCTGCAGCAATATACTTGGACCAAGGTTGGGACGTTGTTAAAAAATATTTGATGGATATAATTGTACCTTATATAAATAAAGGTTGTGATTTTAATACTGATTATAAAACTAAATTACAAGAAGCAGTACAAACTAGTAAGAAGTCTTTAGAATATGTTTTAGTTCGTGAGTTTGGAAATTCTCATGATAAAACATTTGAAATGGCTGTTAAAATAGATAATATTATATATGGAAAGGGAATTGGCAAAAGCAAGAAGGAAGCTGAACAAAATGCGGCTTTAGATGCTTTAAACAAAAGTGCGGTGAAATAAATGTATTTAAAGAGTATAAGAGCTCAGGGGTTTAAGTCTTTCGCAGATAAATTGGATTTGGAAATTAATCCGGGGATAACAGGAATAGTTGGTCCGAATGGTTCAGGTAAAAGTAATATTGTTGATGCTGTTAGATGGGTTTTAGGGGAACAATCTGTTAGGTCTTTGCGTGGTCAAAATAATATGACAGATTGTATCTTTAGTGGTAGTGAGTCAAGAGAAGCTCAAAAAAGAGCGATGGTTGCTTTAGTTTTTGATAATAGTGACCATTATTTGCATAGTGATTTTAAAGAAGTTGAAATAAAAAGAATAGTTTATTCAACTGGGGAAAATGAGTATTATATTAACAATTCAAGGGTTAGACTTAAAGATATAACGGATATGTTTATTGACTCTGGAGCAGGTGCAAATGCTTTTAATATCATTAGTCAGGGAAATGTTACAGATATAGTAAATTCTAAATCTAGTGATAGAAGAGTTATATTTGAAAGTGCTGCAGGAGTATTAAAATATAAAAAACGTAAGGAAGAAAGTTTAAAGAAGTTAGAGAGAACTGAAGAAAACTTAATGCGTATTAAACTAGTCATTGATGAGTTATCTAAAACGGTTTTACCTTTAAAAGAACAAAGTGTTGTTGCTAAGAAGTATCTTGATATAAAAGGAGAACTAGAAAGTATAGATGTAGCATTAATTGCTAAAGATATAACTGATTTAAATTTAGAATATTCTAAAGTTAGTGAAGAAGTAAAAGCATTAAAAGAAAAATTGATTACTTTAAAAGACAATGTCGGAGATACAAGGTTAGAAAAACTAAGATTAAGAAATATAGAGCTTGAAGAAGTAGTTAATAAGAAAAAGGAAGAATTACTTAAAATAACTGAAGATATAAGTAATTTAAATGGTGAAAAGAAGTTAACTTTAGAAAGAAAGAAATATGAAGCAAGTAAGGAAGTCATTGATGATAATTTAATTAAGTTAAAAGAAAGTGAACTTAATGTAAATAAGAATATTACTGTTTTAGAAAGAGAAATATTAGATATTGAAGCAAGTGTTAATGACCAAAGAGAAAAAAGTGAAGAAGTAAAAAATAAATTATTGGTAATAAAGGTTAAGAAAAGTACATCTTCTAATGCCTTAATGGAAGCTAATAAAGCTAAGTTCTTGTTAGAAAATAAAATTGAAATATTAGAAAATAATATTTTAAGTGCTGAAGCTGCTCCAGTAAGTGTTAGAAATATTTTAAATAATCCAAGAATACATGGTGTTCATAATACAATTGGTAAATTATTAGATATACCTGAAAAATATGTGATAGCAACTGATATAGCATTAGGGGCTAGTAGTAATTATTTAGTTGTAGATGATGATAATGTTGCATTAAGTGCCATAGATTTCTTAAAAGAAAGAAAGTTAGGAAGAGCAACATTTTATCCATTAAATGTTATTAAATCTAAATATGTAAGTAGTGATATTATTAATGATATTAGGAATATTAATGGTTATATTGGAGTTTTAAGTGATTTAGTGAGATATGATAAAAAATATAAAAATATTGTTGAAAATAGACTAGGTCAAGTAATTGTTGTTGATAATGAAAGAACATTAAATATAATAGGTAAGTTAATAAATTATAAATATGTTGTTGTATCATTAGATGGAGAAATACTTCATGTTGGTGGTTCTATTACTGGTGGTACTAGTAAGAAAAATTCAATGTTAAATGAAAAGAATGAGTTAAATAAATTAAAAAATGATTTACAAAAATTAGATATTAAAATAAAAGAATTAACTGAAGAAGTAAATAATTTAAGTGAAGATACATTGGAACTTGAAGAAAGAGAAAATGTATTAAATAAATATATTGTTTTATTAAATGAAGAGTTGTTTAATAAAAGAACTAATTTAAGTAGATTAAATGAAGAACATAAAAGTATTTTAAGTGAACTTGATGGTATTAATGATTTAAAGAGTAATAAATTAGATGAGCATTTAGTTAATTTAATGGAAAGTATAAATAATTTAGTTAAGAGTAAAGAAATAATAGAAAAAGATATTAAAGTAATAAGTAAAGAAAAGATAGAAGTAAATGATGAAATAAATATCTTAGATAAAAAGCTTAGAGATAATAATAGTAGTTATAACTTAGTTAATAATGAACTAAAGAATAAAGAAGTTGTTAGTGGTAAGCTAGAAGTTAAGTTAGATAATTTATTAGAAGAATTAAATAATAGTTATAATTTAACATATGAGTCTGCGTGTGGTAATTATAATTTAGAAATGGATGCTGATATAGCAAGAGAACATGTAAAGAATTTAAAAAAAGAATTAGCTAGTTTAGGTAATGTAAATGTTGGTGCTATTGATGAATATGAAAGAATTTCTAAAAGATATGAATTTTTAAATAGTCAAAAGTATGATTTAGAAAGTGCATCTGGAGAACTAAAAGATATTATTAGGGAAATGGATGATATTATGATAGATAAGTTTAAAAATTCATTTGATAGTATAAGTAAAGAATTTAGCAAGATATTTAAAATGATGTTTAAAGGTGGAAAAGGAGAGTTATCTTTAAGTAATCCAGATGATTTACTTAATACAGGTATTGATATTTTAGCTATACCTCCAGGAAAGAAGATTAATTCACCATTATCTTTAAGTGGGGGAGAAAAAGCTTTAACTGCCATATGTTTATTATTTGCAATGCTTGAAGTTAAGCCATCTCCATTTGTTATTTTAGATGAAGCTGAAGCTGCTTTAGATGAAGTAAATGTGGATATGTTTGGTAAATATTTAAGTGAAGAAAAATCTAGAAGTCAATTTATTGTTATAACCCATAAAAAGAGAATGATGGAATATGCAGATTCATTATATGGAATAACAATGCAAGAATCTGGAGTAAGTAAGATAGTTAGTGCTAAATTAGAAAGTTAAATTATGTAAAGTTTTTAAATATTGTTTATATTATTTTAAAAATATGATAAAATTATTTTAAGGAGGAATGAATTATGAAATGGTGGATGATATTAATAATTGTTGGAATTTTAATCGTTTTTTGGGCAATTAGTGTATATAACAAATTAATAGCTTTAAGAAATAGAGTTAAAGATCAATGGGCACAAATTGATGTTCAATTAAAAAGAAGATTTGATTTAATACCAAATTTAGTTGAAACTGTTAAAGGTTATACAAAACATGAATCTGAAACTTTAGAAGCAGTAATTAAGGCTCGTAATACTTATGTATCTGCGACTTTACCTGAAGACCAAATGAAAGCTGATGGAGAATTAACTAAAGCAATTTCTAAATTATTTGCTTTAACTGAAAGCTATCCAGAATTAAAAGCAAATACTAATTTCCAAGCTTTACAACAAGAACTTACTGAAACTGAAAGTAAAATTGCTAGTGCTAGACAATTTTATAATGATACTGTAATGGTTTATAATAATAAAGTAGATATGGTACCAAGTAATATTATTGCAAGTTTATTTAGGTTTGAAAAAGAAGCTTTCTTTGAAGCAAATGAAACAGAACGACAAAATGTTCAAGTTAAGTTCTAAAAGACGTTTTGAACGTCTTTTTTTAAAAGAAAGGTTGAGTTATGAAAAAGATATTAATTGCTATTATAACATTTTTATGTTTGCCAATGTTTTGTTTAGCTGCAGATTATGATATAAAACATTTTTATATTGATGCAACATTAAAAGAAAATGGAGACATGGATGTAGTAGAATTAATTGTGTTGGATGGAACATTTAATGGTTATGAAAGAGATATAGTTTATGCAAGTGATTATAGTAATTATAATGCAAGTAATATAGAAAATTTAAGTATAAGTGCTAAATATGTAAGCAGTGTTTCTTTTGATACTTTTAATGAAGATTTTGATACTTTTAGTGAAGTAGATTATGCTAATAATGGTACTATGAGTAAATATGTTTTAACTAATTTAGGTAATGGTTTAAGAGTTAGAATGTATTATGCTACAGATAATGATAAAACAGGGTTTTTAATTAAATATACATTAAAAGATGTTGGTATTTCTCATAGTGATGTAGTTGAATATTATTGGAATTTTATTGGTGATCTTTTTGAAGATGATATTAGAGATTTACAAATTAGAGTTAATTATCCAACTAAAATGAATGAAAATGACTTTAGTTGGTGGTTTCATGGACCCCTTACTGGGAATTCAGAAATTGTAGAAGTTAATCCTAATTATACTAGTGTTCTTGCAAGTGTTAAGAAAGTATCATCATATGAAGCTGTTGACTTTAGAACTGTTACACCAAAAAGTGGTTTTGATGAAAGTTTATTTTTAAAAACTGATAATGATAGTGTAAGAGAAAGTATTATAGAACATGAAGATGATATTGTAGCAAAAGATTTAGAAACAATAAAAAGAAATAGAGTGTTATTTTATACATTTGAAGGTTTATCTGTTGGTTATTATATAATTTTATTATTTGTATGGATTTATGTATATAAAAAATATGATAAAGAAAGAAAACCTAAGTTTAATTTAGAGTATAATAGAGAGTTTATTGATGATTATAATGTGGAAGTAGTAGATTATTTAATGAATAATACAATTACTCCGAATGCTATGAGTGCATCAATTATGAATTTAATATATAAGAAAAATATTAAAGCTAAAAAAATAGAAGGAGAAAAGAATAGTTATAAGTTTACATTATTAAATAGAGATAATTTAAATGAAACTGAAAATTGTTTAGTAGATTTTCTATTTGATAAAGTTGGTTTTAAAAATGAATTTACAACTAAAGATTTAAAGAAATATGCTAGTTCTACTAAAACTTGTGATAAATTTATGAGTAGTTATACTAAATGGAAGAATAAAGTTTTAGAAGATGGTAAAAATCAAGGCTTTTATGATAATTTATCAGGTAAATTTGTTTATGGATTTATAATGTTACTTGTGGCATTTATGATTTATTTTATGGGTGCTGTAGTATTTAATGTTGAATTTTTACTTATACATACTTTAATATTTGCAAGTATTATATTTATAATTTATATTGGACTTATTAGAAGAAAGAGTGAAAAAGGAATAGAAGATTACACAAAATGGAAGGCTTTTAAAAGATTCTTAAATGATTTTGGAACATTTGATACAAAAGAGTTACCTGAAATCATTTTGTGGGAAAGATATTTGGTTTATGCAACTGTATTTGGTTTAGCAGATAAAGTTGAAAAAGCAATGAATGTTAAAATAAAAGAAATAAATGTGGATGATATGTATAGTGGTGGTACTTATATATTTATTAATAATTATGATTTAACATCAAGTATTAATCATTCAATTAATCAAGCTTATCAAGGGGCTCAAACTACAATTACTAGGGAAAGCGTTAGTGCATCAGGCGG
>FR899773.1:32631-67580 GCA_000437355.1 Firmicutes bacterium CAG:460 | reverse complement strand
GAGGCTTCTAAAAAACGTCAAAGTAGTTATTAATCTAAATTTTCGCACTCTTGACAAATGTTTGGGAGATATGTTAAGATTAATTTGTGATTTAGTATAGAAAGTAAATCTTTCTATACACATACATCACCTGGCTTTTTAAAAAAAAGCTTGTATGTGGTAACATCCGATGTGGATGTTACCATTTTTTTTGTTGACTTACAAATATTTGTTTGGTATAATAAATTTAGAAAAATAACAAATAGTTGTTGGCTAATTTAGAAATTTGTTATATAATTAATTTAGTGTGTAAGGTGGTGT
Organism: Firmicutes bacterium CAG:460; assembly: GCA_000437355.1. Classification (GTDB taxonomy): domain Bacteria; phylum Bacillota_I; class Bacilli_A; order RF39; family UBA660; genus Onthocola_B. The sequence continues at coordinate 67,280 of FR899773.1, read as the reverse complement.
TTGAAATTGAATATAGGAATAGATATAGATAATACATTAACAAATACAAGTATTGTTTCAAATGCCTTAGTTAAAGAAGATAAATTGTATCATGGTGTCTTAGATTATCATGATTTAAATAAAGAAGAAGCCAAAGATTTTTTATCTAAATACTTAGAACAAGTGGTTTGGAATATAGATATTAAAGATGATGCACTAGAAGTTTTAAAATATTGGAAAAATAAAGGATATAAGTTAATCTTTATTACTGCCAGAGGGGTAGAAGAGACAAATAATAAAAGTAATATTAAATCTATATATTTAACAAGTCTTTATTTTATAAGTAAGGGTATTACTTTTGATGAATTGGTATTTTTTCAAGAAAATAAAGGTATTACATGTAAAAAATATAATCTCGATTTATTTATAGATGATAAAGAAAGAGTTTTAGATGATGTAAAAAAAGCAGGCATTAAAACTTTAAGAATAACAGATGATAAAGAAAGTAAACATGATATAGTACATAATTGGCTAGAAATCAAAGATTATGTAGATAGTTTGGGGGTATAAAAATGGATGAAAGATTAATAGATGCAAATCCAACATATGAAGATATATTTGATAGAAATATTAGACCAGAATATCTTGAAGAATATGTTGGTCAAGAAAAAATTAAAGCAAATTTAAAAGTATTTATTGAAGCAGCAAAAATGAGAGATGAACCACTAGATCATGTGCTTTTATATGGTCCTCCAGGATTAGGTAAAACAACACTTGCTCATATAATTGCCAATGAACTTGGCAGTAATTTAAAAACTGCAACAGGTCCAGCAATTGAAAAAAGTGGAGATTTAGCAGCTATTCTTTCAACACTTGAACCAGGTGATGTATTATTTATTGATGAAATCCACCGAATTCCTTCATTTGTTGAAGAAATACTTTATTCAGCGATGGAAGATTTTACTATAAATGTTGTAATTGGTACTGAAGGTAAAAGTAGGTCTGTTAAAATTGATTTGCCACCATTTACATTGGTTGGGGCAACAACTAGAGCAGGTGATTTATCAAGTCCTTTGCGAGACAGATTTGGTATTGTAAACAAATTAGAATTTTACACAAATGAAGAACTTGCTAATATTGTTAAAAGAACGAGTAAAGTTATGAGTATGAATATTACTGATGATGCTGCCCTTGAACTAGCTAAAAGAAGTCGAAAAACTCCTAGAATTGCCAATCGTTTATTTAAAAGAGTACGCGATTTTGCTTTAGTTGAAGGTGATGGTTTAATTGATTTAGATATCACCTTAAAAGCTTTAGATAGATTAAATGTTGATGCTTATGGTTTAGATAATATAGATATTGAGTATTTAGAGGCACTGATTAATAAATTTAATGGCGGTCCAGTTGGAGTTGAAACGATATCTACGGCGATTGGAGAAGAAATTTCAACAATTGAAGATGTTGTGGAACCATTTTTGTTACAAGAAGGTTTTATTAAAAGAACAAGAAGTGGAAGAGTTGCAACGGAATTTGCATATAAACATTTAGGTATAGACCACAACATGTCTTTGTTTTAGGAGGGTAAAAATGATTTTAGATGGAAAAAAGTTAAGAGATGAACTATTAGTGCAATATAAAGAAAAAATAAAAGAAGAAAAGTTAAATATAACTTTAGCCATTATTTTAGTAGGAAATAATGAAGCGAGTAAACTTTATATTAAAAATAAAGAAAAGTATTGTACTGAAGTTGGAATAAAAGTAGATAAATATTTATTAGATGAAGATACTAGTGAAGAAGTTCTAATTAATTTAATTAAAGACTTAAATGAAGATGAAAAGGTAACAGGAATTATTTTACAAAGTCCTGTTCCAGATGGAATAGATTTTGATAAATGTAGTGGAATGATTTTACCAAGTAAAGATGTTGATGGTTTTACAAAAGATAATGTTTATAATTTATACTTAAATAAAAAAAGTATTTTACCATGTACTGTTAAAGGTATTATAAAATTATTAGAATATTATAATATTGAAATTAATGGTAAAAATGTTGCTATTATTGGTCGGGGTAATATTGTAGGAAAACCATTAGCAATGGCTTTAGAAAATAGAAATGCCACAGTTAGTTTACTACATAGTAAAACTAAAGATTTAAAAATGTTTACTAAAGATGCTGATATAGTTGTAGTTGCTTGCGGAATACCTAAATTACTAAAAAAAGAAATGATTAAAGAAGGTTCTGTTGTAATTGATGTTGGTATTTCCAGAGTGGATGGTAAAATTGTGGGGGATATCGATTTTGATAATATTAAAGATATTGCTTTATTTGTTACACCAAATCCGGGTGGAATTGGTCCGATGACTATAGCAATGATTATAGATAATTTAATAGAAATGGGTGAAGTAAATGAATAAAATTATAGAAGAAACATTAAGAAAAGAAAGAAAAAGACAAGAAGAAAATATTGAACTAATTGCTAGTGAAAATTATGTATCCAATGATATATTGAAGTTACAAGGTAGTATTTTAACTAATAAATATGCTGAAGGATATCCAGGTAAAAGATATTATGGCGGTTGTGAAAATGTTGATGTTATTGAAGAACTTGCCATAAATTATGCAAAAAGTTTATTTGGGGCTGAATTTGCTAACGTTCAACCACATTCTGGTTCAAGTGCTAATATGGCTGTATATAGAGCCTTACTTAATCATGGAGATAAAGTAATGGGCATGAATTTATCAAATGGGGGACACTTAACTCATGGTCATCGCCTTTCATTTAGTGGTAAAGATTATGAAATAGTTGATTATGATGTAAATGCTGAAACTGAATATATTGATTATGATTTATTAGAAAAAAAAGTTTTAGAAGAAAAACCAAAGATGGTTATAGCTGGAGCTAGTGCATATTCAAGAATAATCGATTTTAAAAGATTTAGAGAAATATGTGATAAAGTTGGTGCATATTTAATGGTTGATATGGCTCACATTGCAGGATTAGTTGCTGCAGGACTTCATCCATCTCCGGTAGAATATGCTCATGTAGTTACAACAACTACTCATAAAACTTTAAGAGGACCACGTGGAGGTTTAATTCTTACTAATGATGCTGAAGTTGCTAAGAAAATAAATTCAGCAGTTTTTCCTGGTATTCAAGGAGGTCCATTAATGCACGTTATTGCAGCTAAAGCAGAGTGCTTTTATGAAGCAATGCAGCCTGAATTTAAAGAATATCAAAAGCAAGTATTAAAAAATATAAAAGTATTATCTGAAACATTATCTAATGAAGGTTTTAGAATTGTATCTGGGGGTACTGATAATCATTTAATTCTAGTTGATGTTAAAAGTACATGTGGACTAACTGGAAAAGAAGCTCAAAATTTACTTGATAGAATACATATTACAACAAATAAAAACACTATTCCAAATGATACTGAAGCTCCAATGGTAACTAGTGGTTTAAGATTAGGTTCACCAGCGATGACTACTCGTGGCCTTAAAGAAAGTGATTTTGAACAAGTTGGTTTAATTATTTCCAAAGCTTTAAAAAATAGTGATAATGAAGAAATATTAAATAATTTAGAAAAAGAAGTGTTAGAAATAACGAGTAAATATCCTTTGTGGTATTAGAGGTGTGAAGTATGTCAAAGTGGGATAAAGATTATATTAAATTATGTAAGAAAATATTGAGTGAAGGAGTAGAAGTTGAAAATAGAACAGGTATTAACACTATAAAAATACCAAGTTATCACTTAGAGTTTAACTTACAAGAAGAATTTCCATGTCTTACAACTAAACAATTATATTTTCGCCAAGCGATACTTGAAATGTTATGGATTTATCAAGCACAATCTAATGATGTTAGATGGTTACAAGAAAGAAATGTACATATTTGGGATGAGTGGCAAATAGCTGAAGATGGTAAATGGCGTGCTAATCAAAATGTTTTAGAAAATGGTAAATTAGTAAAAAAAGATATTGAAAAAGATTTTGGTGTAGAATATGCTCATACAATTGGAACGGCTTATGGATTTATTGTAAGAAAATTAGGTTTAATGGATAGATTACTTGATACATTAAAAAATAATCCTTTAGATAGAAGAATGGTTATGTCATTATGGCAAGATGAATATATTCCAACTGCAGTTTTACCTAGTTGTGTTTGGTCAAGTGAATGGGATGTAACAAATGGATATTTAAATTTGTGGGTTCATCAAAGAAGTTGTGATGTTCCTCTTGGTCTTCCATTTAATGTTACTCAATATGCAGTGTTATTATCTTTAGTAGCTCAAGTTAGTGGGCTTAAACCTGGAACAATTAACTATAGCATTAAAGATGCACACATTTATGTTAATCAAGTTGATGGTATTAAAGAACAAATTAAAAGATTTGATGAAAATGGTGATTATGAAGCACCAAAATTATGGATTAATCCAGATATTAAAGAATTTAAAGATTTTGACAATAGTTCAGAATTAAAAGATATTAAGGTAATGGATTATAAGCATATGGGACCAATTAAATTCCCACTTGCACAGTAGAGGTAAAAATGATAAGTATAATAGCAGCAATTGGAAAAAATAGAGAACTTGGTCGAGGTAATGATTTAATCTGGCACATTAAAGAAGATTTAAAAAATTTTAAAAATTTAACAATGGGTAAGTACATCGTAATGGGAAAAAATACATATGAATCTTTACCTAAACATTTAGAAGGAAGAAAATATATTGTTTTATCTAGTTCTTTAAGTGAAATAGAAAATGGTTTATTATTTAATGATTTTAATAAGTTATTAGAGTTTATTAAAGATGTAGATGAAGAAGTAATGATTATCGGTGGGGCAAGTATATATAAATTATTCTTACCATTTGCTGATAAACTTTATTTAACCGAGATAGATAGTGAAGAAAAAGCTGATGTATATTTTCCAGATTTTAATAAAGAAGATTATGAGTGTAATGTTGTAAGTACTAATGAAGTTGATGGTTTAAAATATAGTTTTGTAATATATGAAAGGAAATGATAAAAATGAGAGGTAAATTAATCGTAGTTGAAGGAACAGATTGTTCTGGTAAAGAAACACAAGTTAAAAAAGCTGTAGCAAAATTTAAAGAAATGGGAGTAAATGTATACAATTATTCATTTCCAATGTATGATACTCCGACAGGTAGAATTGTTGGAGGACCTTATCTTGGTAAATCATATATTGGACCTTGTTGGTTTTTAGAAGGAGCAGTAAACGTTGATGCTCTAGCTGCTTCAGCTTACTATGCTGCTGACAGAAGATATAATATTGGTATTATAAATAAACATTTAGAAAATGGTGATATTGTTATACTTGATAGATATGTGGAATCTAACATGGCTCATCAAGGAGGAAAATTAAAAACTCGTGAAGAAAGAGAAAAAATGTATCAAAAATTAGATGAACTTGAATTTGGTATTATGGAACTTCCAAGACCTGATGCCGTAATTTTCCTTTATATGCCTTTTGAATATGCAGCAATATTAAAGAAAAATAGAGAAGAAACTCCAGACCAACATGAAGCAAATAAAGCTCATTTGGAACAAGCTGAAAAAGCATACTTAGAATTAACTGAAAAATATGGATATATTAAAATAACTTGTGTTAAAGATGATTGTATAAGAACTATTGATGATATAAATGATGAAGTAGTTGAAAAAATAAAGGAAATTATTAAATGAATATCGAAGAATATAATTATGATTTACCAGAAAAGTTCATTGCTCAAGTACCTCTTAAAAACCGTAGTGACTCCAAACTTTTACTACTAGATAAAGAAAATGGTAATATAAAAGAAGAAATATTTAAAAATATTATTAATTATTTAGAAAAGGGTGATGTTTTAGTTTTAAATGATACTAAAGTAATACCTGCTAGAATTATCGGAGAGAAGATTGATACAAAAGCTGTAATTGAACTACTTTTACTAAAAGATGTTGAAGGAGATATCTGGGAATGTTTAGCAAGACCTGGTAAAAGGTTACATGTTGGAACAATTATAACTTTTGGTAATGATTTACTTAAAGCTGAAGTAATAGAAAAATTAGATGAAGGAATTGTGCATGTAAAATTAATTTATGATGGAATACTAATGGAAATTTTAGATAAACTTGGAACAATGCCTCTTCCACCATATATTCACGAAAAGCTAAGTGACCAATCAAGATATCAAACTGTTTATGCTAAAAACTTAGGTAGTGCAGCAGCTCCAACCGCGGGACTTCACTTTACAAAAGAGTTATTAGAAGAAATTAAAAATAAGGGGATTGAAATCCTTTATGTAACTCTTCATGTTGGTCTTGGTACATTTAGACCAGTTGAAGTAACAGATATAACGAAACATAATATGCATAGTGAGTATTATATAATGACTAAGGATGTTGCTAATAAATTAAATAAAGCAAAATCTGAAGGACGCAACATTTATGCTGTTGGAACTACATCAACCAGAGTATTAGAAACAGTTGCAAGTAAGTATGGTGAATTTAAAGAGTGTTCAGGAGATACAAATATCTTTATTTATCCAGGATATACATTTAAAGCAATTGATGGTTTAATTACTAATTTTCATTTACCAAAAAGTACCTTATTAATGTTAGTATCAGCTTTATCTAAAAAAGAATATATATTAAATGCTTATGAATATGCAAAGATGAATAATTTTAGATTTTTCTCATTCGGAGATGCAATGTTCATAAAAAAAGACGTAAAATAATGGTGAAAAAGTAAAAAGATGCAAGTTTTTTTACTTTTTTTGATGTGTTCGACAAAAACCAACATGTATCGCGTTTTATATGTGCTTAAATAGTAACTTGTGAGGTGATATATGTGTAAAATTTAAAATTTTAAAAAGAATAAACATGGGGAAAAAGAAAGATGAGGTTATTATGAAAAAAATAAGTAGTAGTAGCAAAAGTTTTTATCCAGGGATATTAAAAGAATATCTTATTGAAAGTATTTCTAAAAGTAGATTTAAAGAAAAAATTGTCTATGAAGATTTAGATAATTTATCAATCTGTATTAAGGGGTTATGTGTAACAGCATATAATGTCAATAAAATATTTAAAGAAATATTTAGGTATTATGAAGATATTGAATTCATTGTATCAGAAATTAAAGTTTATTATCAGAAAAATGATTATCAAGAATACCTTTTAAAAGTATGCACCAATTACAAAGGAGCAAAGTGGACAATACCAATTAAAGTAATCGGAGGTTTTCAAGATTTTCCAGAAGGAGAAGAAGAAATAGTTTATTTACCTAACTCTAAAGATTTCATTCATATTTTAGAATTAAAAGAATCAGAGAAAATAGCATATGCATTTTATAAAATAATGGAAAATATTTTATTTAATAATGATATATTATTAAAATATTATAATCTTTATTACCATAGAAAAATCAACAAAAAGAAAATTGTTAATGAAATAGTTAAATTGTATGAAAACAAAAATGATACAATTAAAATTCCTTCTATGAAAAATAGAATTAAACTATTAAAAAATAACAAAGCTTATGAAGAAAGTTGGAATAATTATAGAATGCGTGAGAATGTTTTTATTGAATATGAAGATATAATTTATTTTATTCATTCAATTTATTTAGCGTTAAGAAAGTGTGATATTTATGAATAAGAAAATAATATGGACACTTTTAGTATTCCTTAGTTTTCTAGGAAATATTAAAGCAATAACTTTTAAAGGTGGAGATGTAATAGATAATGTATTTATTTTAAAAGTAAAAGAAAATGGTGAAAAAGAATATAAAAAAGGACAATTTATTGTAGATGATTTAAATAATTATGTTTATTGTTTAGATCCATTTGTTAAGGTAAATAATTCTTCAACTTATGATATACATGAAGATAATTTTGAGAAAGTTTTAGGAATGTCAGATGAATTATGGAAAAAGATTAACTTGATTATTTATTATGGCTATGAGTATAAAGACTTAAAACATGATCATAGTCATCCGATGTGGTATTACATAACACAGATGTTAATCTGGGAATCAGTAAGTCCAAATTCTAACTTTTATTTTACTGATACTTTTAATGGAAATATAAATACTAGTCTTTTTCAAAAAGAAAAAGAAGAAATAATGTATTTAGTTAATACTCATGAAGAGACACCGTTATTTTCTTATCCTAAAGCAAATGTAGGTGAAACTATTGAAGCGATTGATACAAAAGACGTATTATATCGATTTAATCCAGTAACTGGTGTCGAAAAGCAAGAAAAAAATAAAATAATAGTTAAATTATATGAGAAAAATAATTTAATACCTGTAAGAAAAATGTCACCAAGTAAAGCATATCTTTTCACAAGTAGTAATAGTCAAACAATTCTGAAAGGAAGGGTAGATTACCCAGTAAGAATGACTTATAATATTAAAGCTAAAGAACCAACTGGCAATATTATTATAAAAAAATATGGTGAAACATATAATAAAAATAATGTATTTGAAAAAGAAGTATTAAAAAATGTAAAGTTTGGCCTATATGATGAAAATAAAAGATTATTAAAACTTTCATTTACAAATATTGAAGGCAATATTATTTTTAGTGAGTTGCCAAAAGGAACTTATTATGTAAAAGAAATTAGCAGTTTGGAAGGTTATGAAATAAATTCTCAATATCGTCAAGTAATTTTGCGTGAAAATAATTATAAGATAAATGATATAAATATTGAATTTATCAATTATTTAAAAAGAGGAGACCTAATTATTAAAAAAGTTGATGCTTCAACTGGATTGCCAATAAAAAATGTTATGTTTGCATTACTAAAAGATGATGCGACAATATTTGAAGGTGTTACTAATGAAGCTGGTATACTTGAGGTAAGAGGATTAACGTATGGTACATATTTTATTAAAGAAATAAAAGCCCCCGATGGCTATGTTATGATAGAAGATAAAATAGAAGTAAATATTGACAATGTCAGTAAAATTTTAGAAATAAAAAATGAACTTCAATATGGAAATTTGGTCGTTAAAAAGGTTGATTATGATAGTAACTTACCGATAAAAAATGCTAAGGTGGCAATATTTAAGGATGATATAACAATATTTGAAGGATATACTAACGAATTTGGAATTATTGAAGTAAAAAACATACCTTTGGGATTATATTTTGTTAAGGAAGTTGAGGCTCCAGATGGGTATGTTAAAAATAATCAGACATACGAAGTAGAATTAATTGAACATAAAAAGACAGAAATTGTTGAAATTGCAAATGAACTTCAAAAAGGCGATTTAGTTATTAAAAAAGTTGATAAAGATACATATTTTCCTATAAAAAATGCAAAATTTGCAGTAATAAAAGATAATACAACAATATATGAAGGATATACAAATCTATATGGTATACTTAAAATAAAAAAATTACCATTAGGAACTTATTTTATAAGAGAAGTTGAATCTTTACAAGGTTATGTAAAAAATGATAATATTTATGAAATTCATTTAGTAGAAAATAATAAAACCAAAGTAGTTATAATTGAAAATGAACTTCAAAAAGGAAATTTGATTATCAAGAAAATTGATGCAACGAGTGAAAAAGAATTAAGTAAAGCAGAATTCTTAGTGTTTAATGATAATAAAATAATATATTATGGACCTACAAAAGAAAATGGTATTCTTGAATTAAAAAATTTAGCATTAGGAACCTATTATATCAAAGAAGTTAAATCTCCACATGGGTATGTATTAGATGATAATATTTATGAAATTCATTTAGTAGAAAATAACAAAACCGAAGTTATTATAATTAAAAATGAGTTAAAAAAAGGAAATCTGACTATTAAAAAAGTTGATGGAAATACCAAAAAACCTTTATATAACACGGAGTTTATAATTCTAAAAGATAATACAATAATATATAAGGGTATAACTAATAAAGATGGTATTTTAAAAATAGATAATTTAATTCTAGGTTTATATACGATTAAAGAAATAAAAGCTAGTAATGGATATAATATAAATGAAGAAGAAATTAGTATTATTATCTCAGATAAAGAAAATTACATTGAAATAACTAATGAACGTTTAATTGATAAAGAAGATTACATTGAAATACCTAATATACCAAATACAAATGTAAATAGAGTAGAAATTCTTTTATATTACGAAGATAAAAACAAAATGCATAAAAGGGACTTGTAAGTCTCTTTTATTATGTGGTATAATTTAATTATATTACGGAGGTTAACCATGGAAGAAGAAAATACAAAAGAAATAGAAATTTTAGAAAGTAAACCAATGAATGAAATCGTAGAAATTGATGAAAATGAAGAAATAACAAATACCCAATATGATATGGAAAAAGTAAGTGAAACTCCATCAAAAAAAGAGAAAAAACCAAGTGGATGGAGCAAGTTAAGTAAGAAAAAAAAGATAATAATAATTGCAAGTATAGTAATAATATTACTAGTTATAGGCGGTATCCTTCTATACTTTTTAGTGTTTAAGAAAGATAATCATAAAGATGATTACAAAGAACCAACTGTAGTAATAGAAAAAGATAACTATAAATATGAAGATGGAAAACTAATATTTATAGATAATGATAAAAAAGAAATCGGTGAATATGAATGTACAAACAAGAATGAAAATTTATGTTATGTTGCATATTTTAGTAATGAAGACACATTTGATGTAAATAAAAAAGTTTATGAAAATGGTGGATTAGTAAATATTAGAACTGATATAATAGATAATTATGTATTTATATATGATGATGAAACTAAAGAAAAAGGTGAAGTATCATTATATGACATGAAAGAAAAAAAGATAATAGATACATATAGTTTAGTAAAAAAAGTAAAAGATAAATATGTTATTTTAAAAAAAGATGGCAATTATAATTTAATAAACCTAGATAAAAAGGTAAGTAAAGCTATTGATACTTCATATGATTATATGGGATATATTGAAGATACTAATAATTTAGTAGTTGCTACAAATAACAATTATAAGTTAATTAATTTTGATGGGGATAGTGTAAGTAAGAATGTTCCTGGTACTATTATGAATTTTGATGCAAATAATATTAGCGTTAAGGTAAATAATAACTATTTTGTATACAATTATAATGGTGAAGTAGTAGTAAATAAAGAATATAATTATATAAGATTTGTAAATAATTATATTATAGCAGCAGAAGGAAAGAAATTATTTGTTTATGATGTAAATGGTAATCCAATGAATTTAGATGGAATAAGAATAACATCTAGTGATTATAATACTAAATTAGTATTTAATGATAATTTAAGACAAACTGGTAAAGAAGAAGCGTTTAATGTAGTAGTAACAAATAATACAATGCGTATAGAATATGGTGAAGATTACACAAAAATCAATTTAAGTGATGGTGTAGTAAGCAAGAATATTTCTTATATAAGTTATTTTGGCGGTAAATTATATTTCTATAGTGATGAAGAAAAAACTAATTTAATTGGTACTTATAAATGTGAATATGCAAATGATACAAATGAAGCAACTAAAGAATTAGAAAATTGTTTCATAGCTAAAGAAAGTAATATCTTCTTAAGTGACAATAAAGATGTCAAGAATGGTTATTTACCAATTTATAATAATACTTATGTATTTATTGCAGATACAAAAAGTCCGAATGCAAATGATAATATAATTCTTTGGGATTTAAAAAGTAATAAAAAACTTGCTACATATAAAAGTGTTGATGCTGGTTTTCATGATACAGAAAAAACAGTAAACTTTATTACAACTGCTGGTACTTTAGTAGTTGCAAAAAACACTAGTGATTCTTATGGTTTAATTAATATTTTAACAAAAGATGTTAAAGGTTTAATTCCATTTAAGGGTGAAAATGATAATAAAATTACTAATGTATCATTTAAATCACTAAATGATAATTTCCTTATTAAAAGAAGTGATGATACATATCATTTATATAATAAAAAAGGTGTAGAACTTGCTAGTAAAGTAAGTACTAAATATGAAATAGTGGAATATAGTAATAATCATTTAAAAGTTAAGAATAATGATAAATATTTAATATATGATTTAAATGGTAAAGTAGTTAGTGATGAATTTAAATATATAGCTATGGAAAGTAATTTCTATATAGCAATTGATGGAAGTAATTTCTTACATGTATATAAATATGATAGTAAAAATGATTTAATGAGTGAAGAACTAGAAATTAAAGATATAGATAAAGATTTAAATTATGAAATTAAAAATGATTTATTAATAATTACTAATCCAGAAGATGTTGGAAGTACAATAAAGGTAACCATAAGTTAAGGTGAATTATGAAGGATAAAAAGACATTAATAACTATTATAGTGTTACTAGTAATAATATTACCAATGGGTATATATGGAACAATAAAAAACTTTAATACAGGTAAAACTGAAACAAAAGATGATAATCCTAATAAAGAATTTATTTATAATAATAAATTATACTTCTATTATGAAAATGAATTATTAACAACATATGAATGTAGTACATGTAATAATGCTAGTAATGAAATAGATGATGTAAATTATCATACTAATTATTATAAAAGTGATGTAATGGATGTAAATAGTGTTATTAATAAATATTATGGAATATTTAAAGAAAATGATAATGTTGTGCTATTTAATTTAATAAAGGGAAGTATTGTTGATACCTATGAAAGTGTTAAAAACTACGGAGTATCAGCTACAAATGAGTTTGGAATAGTAAAAAAAGATAATAAATATGGTGTTATATTCTTTGATTTATCAAATAAAGCAATTGATAGAGTTTATGATTATATAGCTCTTCCAGCACATATAATTAATTCTAAATTAGATGTATCAAAGTTTATAGTTAAAAAAGATGGAATGTGGTATATATTAAATAATAATGGAGTTGCTGATATAACACCGATAAATAATGAAATAGTAGATTTTAATGATAAGTATATAATTACATATGAAAATGGTACATATCATATAATTGATAAAAATGGTTTAGAATATTTAAGTGATTTACCAAAAACTAAAGTATATGGAGTAGATAAAAATATATTTATAGTTAATAATAATGATTTATATATTTATGAAGATTTATTAAATCCAATGATAAAACAAGTAAGTTTAAGTAGTTATAATGATTTATATTTTGATGTAAGGGATGGAAATATTAATATAATGGTTGATAAAAACTTACAAGAAAGTCTTGAACTATCTTAAATCTTGTGCTAAAATATGTTTATATTTTGATGATTTTTGAGGAGTAGTATATTCTGAATTTAAAGAGAGTTAGCATTTGGTGGAAGCTAATAAGGAAGATATATGAAGGTTGCTTAAGGAGAAATAATGCAGAGATGCTATAAAATCAATTAAGTTAAATAAAGGGATGGTACCGTGCACAAAAGCACTCCTTTGGTATCATCTCTTTTTATTTTTAGAAAGAAGGGTATTTATGTTAGAAAAAAAGTATAATCATTTAAGTGTTGAAGAAGGTAAATATGCTAAATGGGTTCGAAATAATTATTTTGAAGAAAAAGATGGATTACCACCATATGCAATAGTTATTCCTCCCCCAAATGTTACTGGTAAATTACATTTAGGTCATGCCTGGGATACAACACTTCAAGATATATTAATTCGTTTTAAAAGAATGCAAGGATTTAATGCTGTATGGGTTCCAGGAATGGACCATGCTGGTATTGCAACTCAAGCTAAAGTTGATGCTAAGCTAAGAGATATGGGAATTAATCCTCGTGGAATTACTCGTGAAGAATGGTTAAAATATGCTTGGGATTGGAAAAATGAATATGCTAATAATATTCATGAACAATGGGCAAAATTAGGTCTTGCTTTATGTTATTCTAAAGAAAGATTTACATTAGATGAAGGATTAAATAAAGCTGTAAATCATGTATTTAAAACTTTATATGATGAAGGTTTAATTTATCGTGGAGAAAGAATAATAAATTGGGACCCACAAGCTATGACAGCACTATCTAATGAAGAAGTTATTTATAAAGAAGTAAAAGGTGCATTTTATCATATTAAATATTTTATCGAAGGAACTAGCGAATTTTTAGAAGTAGCAACAACTAGACCAGAAACATTATTTGGAGATACAGCAGTTGCAGTTAACCCAAATGATGAACGATACAAAGATTTAATTGGTAAAAATGTTATCTTACCTTTAGTTAATAAACTTATTCCAATTATTGGTGATGAACATGCTGACCCAGAATTTGGAACAGGTATTGTAAAAATAACTCCAGCTCATGATCCAAATGACTTTGAAGTTGGTAATCGCCATAACTTAGAGCGGATTGTATGTATTAATCCTGATGGCACAATGAATGAAAATGCCTTAGAATTTAAAGGCTTAGATAGGTTTGAAGCTCGTGAAAAGTTAGTTGAAGCCTTAAAAGAAAAAGATTTACTTATCAGTATTGAAGAAATAACTCACAATGTTGGTCACAGTGAAAGAAGTGGAGTTATGATTGAACCATACTTATCAAAACAATGGTTTGTTAAAATGCGTCCTCTTGCAGATAGAGTATTAGAAAATCAAAAGAATAAAGATACAAAAGTAAATTTTGTTCCAACTAGATTTGAAAAAATAATGAACCACTGGATGGAAATTACATATGACTGGTGTATATCACGTCAACTTTGGTGGGGACATAGAATTCCTGCTTGGTATAAAGGTGATGAAGTTTATGTTGGTGAGGTTGCACCTGCCGGTGAAGGATGGGAGCAAGATACTGATGTTTTAGATACTTGGTTCTCAAGTGCTTTATGGCCATTTTCAACTTTAGGTTGGCCAAATAATACTGAAGACTTTAAGAAATTCTATCCAAATAATGTCTTAGTAACTGGTTATGATATCATTCCATTCTGGGTAAATAGAATGACATTCCAAGGCTTACATTTTACGGGAGAAAGACCATTTAAAGATTGTTTAATTCATGGGCTTATCAGAGATAAAAAGGGAAGAAAAATGAGTAAATCCTTAGGTAATGGTGTTGACCCAATGGATGTAATTGATACATATGGAGCAGATGCTTTAAGGTTCTTCTTAACAACTAGTGCAGCTGCAGGAACAGACCTTAGATATGATGAAGAAAAAGTAAAATCAACATGGAATTTCATTAATAAATTATGGAATGCCTCAAGATTTGTTTTAATGAATATCGAAGAATTAACAGAACTTGAATTTGATGATTTAAAAACTGAAGATAAATGGATACTTACAAAATTAAATAACACTATTAGAAGTGTAACAAAAAACATGGAACATTATGAATTTAATAATGTCGGTAGCCAAATATATAGTTTTGTATGGAATGATTTTTGTGATAACTACATTGAATTTGCTAAATTTAGTTTAGAAAGTAAAACAACAAAATCAGTGCTATATAAAGTATTATCATGTATTTTAAAAATGTTACATCCATTTATGCCATATGTAACTGATGAACTTTATAATAATTTACCAATTTATGAAGAAAATATTATATTATCAAAATATCCAGAATATAATAAAGATGAAATTTTTACAAAAGAATGTGAAGAATTTGATAATATCATTGAATTTATTAAAGTATTTAGAAATGTAAAACTAGAAAATAAAATTGGTAAAGATTTTGGTATAAAGATAAATAGTGATGATGATTATAGCTTAATATTTAAATTACTTCGTATTAAGCCAGATGAACATACTAAAATATCTGGTGCAAAATATAGTTGTATTTATAAAAATTATAATATTGATTTATATTATGAAAAAGAAATCACTGAAGAAGATATTATGTTAAAAAATAAACAAATCAGTGATTTAGAAGCCTCAATTGCTAGAAGAAAAAATCTTTTAAGTAATGAAAACTATTTAAATAAAGCTCCAAAGGAACTTGTAGAAAAGGAAAAAAATACTTTAAAAGATGAAGAAGAAAAATTAGAAAAATTAAAAAATGAATAACAAAATGCTATCAGAAATTATCTGATGGCTTTTTGATTGTGATTGATAAGGTTTTAAAAAAACATCTACGGTTGCATTCAATCTCCTCAAGCTGGATGTTTCATTTTTAATTTATGCAAATCGCTTTATTATATACATAATAATATATTAGTTTGTTTTTGTCAAAGTAGAAAATTCCAAAAAAATTAAAAACTTTATTATAAATAGAGACTTTTTAGAAGAAATTTGTTAAAATATTGTATGAGGAAAGATATATGAAAGATAATTTATTATATAAAATATTAAGACCATTAATTACATTTGTTTTTAAAACATTTGTAAGACCAAAGTTTATTGGACTTGAAAACATACCTGAAAAGGGAAGAGTTATTTTAGCAGGAAATCACACTAGTATATTTGATGCTCCACTTTTAATTAGTTCAACCAAAAGAAATGTTCATTTTTTAGCTAAAAAGGAATTGTGGAAATGGCCGAAGAGAATTATTTTTGGACACCTTGGGCTTATTCCAGTTGATAGAAAATCTAGAGATGGAAATGCTTTAGTAACTGCAGAAAGATATTTAAAAAAAGAAAAGTTAATTGGTATATTTCCTGAAGGAACTACTGAAAAAGAAGGACATATGTTAAAATTTAAAAAAGGTGCTGTAAAAATGGCTGTTGATACAAATAGTCCAATAGTTCCTTTTGTTATAACTGGTAAATATCGATTGTTTTCTAAGGATTTAATAATTAAATTTTTAGAACCAATTAAATGTAATGATGATATAAAGGAAGAAACTGAAAAGTTAATGAATATAATTAAAAAGGAAAGAGGTAAAGAGTAATGAATATATTTTCTTTTTTAAGAAGAAGAAAACCCATTCCCGAACCATGGGCAAAATATTATACTAAAGAAGAATTAAATATTAAAATACCTGATATAAGTATGTATGACCAAGTAAAGAAAAGTGCACATTTATATCCAAATTATATTGCTTATGAATACATGGGCAAGAAATGTTTATATAAAGATTTTATTGAAGAAATAAATGAATGGGCTAAAGTTTTTCATTCTTCTGGAGTAAAACATGGTGACATTGTAACAATTAGTTTACCAAACATACCAAATGTTTTAGTAGTTTTATATGCTTTAAATAAGATGGGTGCTATTGCTAATATGGTTCATCCATTATCTAGTGAAGAAGAAATATTATTTAGTTTAAATTCAACAAAAAGTAAATATCTAGTTATGCTTAATACTTTTTATAACAAAATAGAAAATGTTATTGGTAAGTCTAGTGTTGATGCCGTAATATTTGCTAGTGCAGCAGATTATATGCCTATCTATATGAAACTATTTTATAACTTAAGTCAAATTGGTAAGTATAAAAAATATCCTAAAAATAATATGTATTATAGTTGGAAAAAGTTTTATAAAAAGTATTATGTTACTAATCACATTAAGTTTCCGAAGTTTTGTAAAGATACTCCAGCAGTTATAATTCATAGTGGTGGAACTAGTGGTACTCCAAAGAATGTTGTAATTCAAAATAGAGCCTTTATTCTTGGCGCTTTACAAGAAAATATACTTATGAAAAATCTTCATGCTGGAGATTGTTGTTTAGCAATTATGCCAAATTTTCATGGCTTTGGTTTAAGTGTTTTAATGCATACACCTTTAGCTCTAGGATGTTATTCAATATTAATTCCTCAATTTGATGCTAAAAAATTTGATATTATGTTTCAAAAAAAGAAACCATCCTGTGTTTTAGGGGTTCCAACTTTATATGAAGCTTTAATTAGTAATAATAATGTAAAAAAATTAGATTTATCTAATTTAAAATATATTGTTTCTGGGGGAGATATCTTACCAAAATCTTTAGAAGATAGAGTAAATAAGTATTTAAAAGAACACAATTCTCCAGGAAAAATTACACAAGGGTATGGCTTATCAGAAGCTTTAGCTGCAGTTTGTCTTGCTTGTGATGATGTAAATAAATCTGGTTCTGTTGGTATACCTTTACCAGGAAATCAAGTTAAAATAATTGATCCAGCAAGTCGTATTACCTTGCCATTTGGTGAAGTGGGGGAAATATGTGTTCATTCTAAAGCTTTCATGCAAGGTTATTTAAATAATGAGTCTGAAACAAATACGGCTTTGCAAGTTCATAAAGATGGACATGTTTGGCTTCATACTGGAGACTTAGGTTATATGGATAGTGATGGTTTTATTTTCTATAAAGGAAGACTTAAAAGAATGATTATAACCAGTGGTTATAACGTATATCCATCTCATATAGAAGAAGTGATTGAATCTCATCCTGCTGTGCTTCAATGTACCGTAGTGGGAGTTCCACATCCATATAAACAAGAAGTTCCAAAAGCATTTATTGTTCTAAAAGAAGGATATATTGGTATGTTTGTTAAAGATGATATAAAAGCATATTGTAAGAAAAAATTATCTAAATACATGATACCTAGTGAATTTGTATTTAGAAAAAGACTACCTAAAACTAAATTAGGTAAAGTTGATTTTAAAAGTTTAGAAGAAGATACAAGAGGTGATTATGATGAATAAAATGCCAATTTTATATAGAGTAGGTAGATTTATTCTAGGACCAATATTTAAGTGGTATTATAAACCAACAATAATAGGAAAAGAAAATATTCCAGCATCTGGAGCAATATTAATAGTAGGAAATCATAAACATTTATATGACCAATGTTTATCAATAATTTCAACTAAAAGATATATTAGATACATGGCTAAAAAGGAATATTTTGATAATAAAAAAACAAGATGGTTCTTTTCATCTGTTGGTTGTATAAGTGTAGATAGACAAAATCATGATGGAAAAGCAAAAGAAGAAGCTATTAAAACTTTACAAGATGGTGGAGCAATTGGATTATTTCCAGAGGGAACTAGAAATAAAACTAAAGAATTCTTATTACCATTTAAATTTGGTTCTGTTTCAATGGCTAAGAAAACTGATGCTTATCTTGTGCCTTTTGGTATTACCGGAGATTATACTTTTAGAAGTAAAAATTTAGTTATTAGATATGGTAAACCTTTTAAAGTAACTGATATGGATATAAAAAATGCTAATGAACTTTTATATAACACAGTTAAATCATTAATGGAAGAAAATTTAAAATAAAAAATGACGGGAGAAAAATAATCCCGTCTTTATTTATACAAGCAAGAATTTACATCATCCTTGCTAATAATAGTATATGTAAAAGTAATTATTTCATACATAATAATTTACATTAATTGTGATTTTTGTTAAAATATCTGTATGGAGATGGTTTACATGGATGCAAAAAAAATAAAAACAGAATTAATTCGTCAAAAAATGAGTCATTTTAAAGGAAATTTATATCATTTCTCTCAAGTTAATTTTGCATACAATTCTAATAAAATTGAAGGTAGTAAACTAACTGAAGACCAAACCGAAGCAATATTTGATACACATAGTTTTATTCCTAAAACAGATGATTTAATAAAATTAGATGATTTATTAGAAGTTAAAAATCATTTTAAATTATTTGATTATATGTTAGATATGGTTGATGAAGAAATAACTTTAGAGATGATTATAAAAATGCATTCTATTTTAAAAAGAGGCACAAGTGATGAAGATAATCCTTTATATAATGTCGGTGGATTTAAAAAGGTTCCTAATATAATTGGTATTACAAATGTAATTGAAACAAGTAAACCTGAAGATGTTATAAAAAATTTAAATGATTTACTTAAAGATTATTCATCTTTAAAAGAAGTAACTTTAAAAAATATTATAGATTTCCATGTTAGATTTGAAAGAATTCACCCTTTAAGTGATGGAAATGGTCGAGTAGGAAGAATAATAATGTTTAAAGAATGTTTAAAAAATAATATAGTTCCATTTATTGTATTAGATGAAGAAAAAGCTTATTACATGAGAGGTTTAAAAGAATATAATCGTGATAGAAAATATTTAATTGATACAATATTACATTTTCAAGATATATATAATAATTTAAGTGAGAAATTACTTGATTATAATGTTTAAAAAAAACTACATAATTTTATAAATTATGCAGCTTTTTTATTTAAAGTTCTAGCTTCTCTAGCACTAATAATTACTTGTTCTCCATTAATTGTCTTTTTTTGTAAATTTGGTTTTTGTTTCATTTTAGTTGCATTTAAAGCATGTGATCTTCTATTACCAGTTAAAGGTTTTTTTGTAGTTACTTTTGTAGCCATTTTTCTCACTCCTTTTTTTGTTTACTTATTAATTTTAACAATATATTTTATGTTTGTCAAATATAACTTATGTTTTTACCTTCATATTCGGAAATTTTTTCTCAAAAACACTATTTTTATATTGTTTATCTAAGTATTTATCTAAATTTGTAGTAGCAGGAATACCTCTTTTTCTTTCGGAATATCTCTTAGTAATTATGCAAGTAAAGGCTATATCATATACTAAAAATGCTAAAATGACAATAGAAAATACTTTAGTATATAAGTTTCCATATACAAAATTAAATAGTTTTTGATAGATTGGTATACCTAATTTAATCCAAAATAGAGATAAAATACCCCAGACAATGGAATATAAAAGATTAATTCTTCCATCTAAATTTGCACTCATTTTACTATAGTCCCACGATTTAGTATGAAATACATATTCTTGAAAAATTGATGAAACATATTCAAAAACACTTCCAATAATTATACCAGCAATAAATATGATAAAAATATTTTTATCTTTTAATTTATATAATAAAAGAGTAAGTAATATTAAACAAGTGCCATAAATTGGTTTAAATAAACTAAACCATAGCCCTTGGCGACTTACAAATTTTCCAGTTTTAAAAAATTCACCTAAAGTTTCAAATATAAAACCAAAGAAACCTCCGATAATAAAAAGAAGAATCATATGATATATTAACTTATCAAATTTTTCCATAGCATCACCTAAGTATATTATGGTTTAAACATTAAAAAAAATAACTAAAATTAGTTACTTTAAAATATAAATTATAAATGGTATTAAAATACAAATAATTATTAAATTAAAATAAAACTTATAAAGAAATGTATTCCAAGGGCTAACTGTTATATTAGGATTTTTCTTATCTATATACATTTTTATTTCATCATTTATCTTTGGTGAAAAAAGTATAAATTTATATTTTAATCTATCACTAGTTTTATATTCTTCATTATTATATTTGTAATCATAGTGATATTCATGTGTAGTTTTATGATACATTGTCCTTGTAATAACATCAGTACATTTTGCTGATATTAATTCCATTATTTTAATTTTTAAATGAAGTAATAACCATTTATAAAAACAAATTCCTGCAATTGATAAAAATAATACAAATAATAAAGTCTCTTCTTTAGCCATATTTTATCTCCTTATAGTATTTTACGATAAATTATCGTTTTTGTCTAGAATTATATTTTATTTTTATAAAATTTTTGGTAAAATGGATATGAACGGAAGTGAAATAATGAAATTATTATTTGAATTAAAGTATAAAGATGATAAAACTATGGCAAGACTTGGTGAAATTACTTATAATGGTAAAACCTATGAAACTCCAATGTTTATGCCAGTTGGAACAAATGCCACTGTTAAAACTTTATCACCAGAAGAGTTAAAAGAAATAGGTTCAGGAATTATTCTTGCAAATACTTATCATTTATGGCTTAGACCTGGGGAAGATATTGTTGCTCATGCTGGAAATCTTCATAAATTCATGAATTATGATGGACCAATTTTAACTGATTCCGGTGGATACCAAGTATTTTCTTTAGCTAAACCCAAAGATATTACTGAAGAAGGTGTTAAGTTCAAAAATCATTTAAATGGTGATAATCTATTCTTAACTCCAGAAAAATCAATTGAAATTCAAACAAAATTAGGTAGTGATATTATGATGAGTTTTGATGAATGTGTTAAATGGCCAAGTACTCATGAATATATGGAAAAAAGTGTTGAAAGAACTTTAAGATGGGCTAAAAGAGGTAAAGCTGTAAAACAAGATAATGACCAATTATTATTTGGTATTGTTCAAGGAGGAGAATATCCAGATTTAAGACGTCACTCTGCTGAAGAACTTGTTAAAATGGATTTTGATGGCTATTCTGTTGGTGGTACATCAGTCGGTGAAGATAAACCAACCATGTATAAAATGGTTGAATATTCAACTCCATATCTACCTGATAATAAACTTCGCTATTTAATGGGAGTTGGTGACCCAATAGATTTAATTGAAAACTCTATGCGTGGAATAGATATTTTTGATTGTGTAAGCCCAACAAGACTGGCAAGACATGGACACGCTTATACTAAACACGGCAAGATAAATATCAAAAATAGTAAGTATAAAGAAGATTTTACTCCAGTTGATGAATGTGATTGTTATGCATGTAGAAACTACACAAAAGCATACATAAGACATTTAATTACTGCTAATGAAACTTTCGGAGCAAGACTTTTATCAATCCATAATATTTATTTCTTACACCAAATCATGAAAAATATTAGAGAAAATATCAAGAAGGGAACAATTCAAGAATATAGGGATGAATTTGTAAAAGATTATTATGGACAAGATTAGTAAGATTTGTTTAGTTTCTTCGATTGTAATCTCTCTAGGTTTAATCTGTGGAATTACAACATATAAAATAGTAAGTAATCATAATGAAAAAGTTTTACTTGTAGAAAGTAAAGCTATTATAGAACAAGCTAAAAAATGTATAAATGATAAAAAATGTCAAAAAGATGAAAATATAACTTTAAAAAAATTATATGAATTAAATTATTTAGATAAACAAGTAAATGAAGTCACTAAAGAATATTATAATGAAGAATCTTATGTAAAATATGATGATGGTAAATATGTATTTATTGATTTAAAATAGAAGGCCTTTTTAAACCTTCTATTTTTCTTCTTTTTTATTTATACCTAACATACCACCAAAAACACTAGCTAAAACTAAAACTAAATAATAAATTAAAGTACTTATTCTAAATATATTTTTATTAGTAAATAAATTAATAATTATTAATAATAATAAAAATAATCCTCCAACTTTTAAGCCGGCAAAATATCCTTTATTTGTGGCAATTTTTCCATTTTTAAAGCCAAATATAAAGAATAAACTAATATTAAATAAAAATATTAATAAATTAGTAATTGTTGAATTAACTCCAACTAAATTTAAAATACTTGTAATAAATAAAAGTAGTATTAAAAAAATTGTATAATAACCTAAATATTTTAATAAACTTTTCAAAATAAATCACCTAGTAATATATATGAGTAATTTATTAAAATATACTTTATTTTATATCAAGAGGTATAACTTCTTCTGTTGTGTCATTAAAAAAAATTATTCTATACCCACAAGCTCTAGCTATTTTTTCAACCTTATCAAATTCAACTTTTCTTTTACCAAGTTCATATTGAGAAATAGTATTTTTAGCAAAACCAACTTTCTTTGCTAACTCGGTTTGTTTCAAATTGTTTTTAACCCGTATTTCTCTTAAAACTTTACCTATCACAAAAACCCACCTCAAGTAGATTATCTCATTATTTCAAAAAAAATACAATAAAAAATATAAAGTCTTTTCTAAATTTTTTCTAAAAATTAACGTTACAAACTGTCAATTTGTGTATGGTTGACAGTTGGGTAAAAATATATGTATAATAGCGTCCTTAGAAGATATACCTGAAAAAACAAAAGAAGAACTGAAATAAAGTTCTTCTTTTGTTATCCTAAAGCAACGTCAAATATCATCATAATTAGAAAACCAAGGATGGTAAATAATGCCATTAAATCTTTTTTCTTATTTGTTTGACTTTCAGGAATAAGTTCTTGCACTACAACATAAATCATTGCTCCACCTGCAAAAGAAAGTAGTATAGGTAATAGAATTTGAACTTTTAATACAAGTATTGCTCCAATTATTGCGGATATCGGTTCAACAATACCACTTAATGCCCCAAAGAAAAATGATTTTGTTCTACTCATTCCTTCTCGTCTTAAAGGTAGAGAAACTGCTGAGCCTTCTGGAAAATTTTGAATTCCAATACCAATTGCCAACATCACTGCTGAAGTAAGGGTTGCACCATTTAAGTTATATGCAATTGACCCAAAAGCCACCCCGATAGCCATACCTTCTGGAATATTATGTAAAGTAATTGAAAAAATCAACATTAAACTACGTTTTATACTATGAGAATTAGTTTTCTTTTTAGTTAATTTATCAAATATTTTATCTCCAGTAAATAGAAGAAGGCCTCCGAGTAAAACCCCAACTGATACTATTATCCAAGGGGTTAGATTTAGATTTTCAGCCATTTCTAAAGCTGGAGATAATAAACTCCAAAATGTAGCAGCAAGCATAACTCCTGCAGATAAACCAAGCATGGCATCCATAGTAGTTTTATTTATTTTTTTAAACAAAAAAACAATCGCTGCCCCTGATGAAGTTATAGCCCAGGTAAAAATTGTTGCTATTAAAGCTTGCACTGGATAAGCTAAATTTATATACCAATTAATCATAATCGCTCCTTTATATTCACAATATATTTTATGAATAATAAGAATTAGTGTGATTTTACTTTACAATTTAGTTTTTAGAATGTATAATAAATTTTGAGTTCGGGAGGTGTACTTGAAAAATGTTTAATATACCAGTTATTTTACTTAAAAATTTAGTTATCCTTCCTAATCAAGAAATTAAACTTGAACTAAACAATGTAATTAGTGGCAAAGCGATTAATGAAGCCGAGTATAATTTTAAAGGAGAAATTTTAGTTATTGCTCCGATAGATGCCCTAGAAGAAGACCCAAGTGTTGATGATTTACCTAAAGTCGGTGTTATTGCTCGTATAAAAAATAAAATTGATAATGATGGAGTTATTGAAGTAAAACTTAGAGGTTTAAAAAGAGTAGCAGTAAATAAATACTACCAAGAGGTAAATAATGATATTTTATATAGTGAAGTCATGTACATAGACTTACCATCATTAAATGCTGAAGAAGAAAATGCTATATTAAAAAAATTAGTTGAAGTTCTAAAAAAATATATAAATATATCTAAAAGTATTTCTAATGATATCTTAAATTTTGTTAGTAATAATAAAGATTTAAATAAAATAACTGATGCTATTACATCATTTTTACCATTTAATACTAGTAAGAAACTAGAATATATGCAAGAAATTAATCCTATTAAAAGAGCTAAATCTTTAATTAAAGACATGAATGAAGAGATAAAAAGTGTTGAAATAGATAATGAAATTGAAGAATTAGTTGATGAATCTTTACAAAAAGATCAAAGAGAATATATTTTAAAAGAAAAAGTTAAAGCTATAAAACATGAATTAGGTGAAGATTCATGGAAAAATGAAGAAGTACATAACTTTAGAGAAGCATTAGATAAGTTAAAAATTGATAAGAAAACTAAAATGCATTTTTCTCATGAAATAGATAAATATGAAATAATGAATGAGGTATCACCAGAAGTAAGTGTTATGCATAATTACTTAGATTGGGTACTTAATTTACCATGGAATAAATCTAAAAAAGAAACAAGTAATTTTGATTTAGTTTATAAAGAACTTAATAAATCTCATTTTGGTATGGACAAAATAAAAGAACGTATTAGTGAATTTGTAGCAATAAAAAATTTAAATAGAAATATCAAAAGTCCAATTATATGTTTAGTAGGTCCTCCAGGTGTAGGTAAAACTACTATAGCGATGTCAATTGCTAATGCTTTAAATAGAGATTTTTATAAAATAAGTGTTGGTGGTTTAAATGATGCTACTGAACTTGTGGGTACAAGAAGAACATATCTTGCATCATCACCAGGAAAAATCATTCAAGGACTTTATAAATGTGGCAGTAATAATCCTTTAATTTTAATTGATGAAGTAGATAAAATGGTTAAAGATTATAAAGGAGACCCAGCAGCAACATTATTAGAAATATTAGATGTTAATCAAAATAAATGTTTTGTAGATAATTATATTGAAGAACCATTTGATTTAAGTGGCGTACTATTTATTTTAACAGCTAACAATATTAATGATATTCCAACTCCAATATTAGATAGAGTAGAATTAATTGAACTTAATAGTTATACTGTTTTTGAAAAAAAAGATATTGCTAAAGAATATATATTACCAAATATATTATATGAAAATATGGTATATGATAATAAAATAAAATTTAGTGATGAGTTATTATATTTTATAATAAATAACTATACTTTAGAAGCTGGTGTTAGAGATTTAGAAAGAGTTCTATCTTCTTTAGCTAGAAAGATTACTATAAATAATGTAAAAATATTAAATGAAGAAAGAGTAATTAAGCTACTTGGTGCTCCAAAATATAATAAAGATACATTAACAATTGATGAAGTAGGTGTTGCAAATACCTTAGCAGTTGCTAATAATGGAGGTATTTTATCTAAATTAGAAGTTGTAACATGTAAAGGTAGTGGAGATTTAACAATAACAGGTAATGCTGGAGATATTTTAAAAGAAAGTGTTAAAGTTGTTTTAACTATGCTTAAAAGTAAATATAAATATAGTTTTCATAATGAAGATATTCATATACATTTTATAGATGCTACAAGTAAAAAAGATGGACCTAGTGCAGGTTTAGCTATTGGAGTAGCTTTAGCAAGTATAAAAGAAAATAAAAAAATACCAAGTGATATAGCTTTTACTGGAGAACTTACATTAAATGGTAGTGTTTTAAAAATCGGAGGACTCAAGGAAAAGTTAATTGTTGCATATAATAAAAATATCAAAGTTGTGTATATGCCTAAAGATAATGTTGAAGATTTAGTAAATATTCCTAAAGTTATACTAGATAATATAGAAGTTATACCTATTAGTAATTTTAATGAGGTATATACAAAACTGTTTAAATAAGATATAATTAAAATAAGGATGTGAGGAAAATGAAATCATTAGATATTTATAATAATATTAAGTATCTATCTATTTTTAATGAAATAAAAGTTTTTATAAATAAAGTAACTATTGATACAAGAAAGATTAGTAATAATGATTGTTATATAGGTATTAAAGGTGATAAAAATGATGGTAATTTATTATATATGGAAGCTTTTAATAAAGGAGCTAGTATAGCAATACTTGAAAATTTTACTATAACAGATGAAATAAATGATTACTTAGTTAAAAATAATAAAAGTATTATAGTAGTGGGGAATACTAAAAAAACTTTAGGGGAACTTGCTAAATATAAAAGAAGTATGTTTTTTAGCCCAGTAGTTGCTATTACAGGTTCTGCAGGAAAAACTAGTACTAAAGATATGATTTATAGTGTTTTAAAAGAAAAATATAAAGCTCATAAAACAATAGGTAATCAAAATAATCATATAGGTTTACCTTTAACTATTTTATCACTAGAAGAAGATAATGAAGTATTAGTACTTGAAATGGGTATGAACCATCTTGGAGAAATTTCATATTTAACAAATATTGCTAAACCTGATGTTGCTGTTATAACTAATGTAGGTACAGCTCATATAGGTAACTTAGGAAGTAGAGAAAATATTTTAAAAGCTAAGTTAGAAATTTTAGAAGGATTAAATCCCAATGGAGTTATTATTATAAATAATGATAATGATTTATTGCATGAATGGTTTTTAAATAATAAAGATAAATATAATATTATAACTATTGGTATTAATAATAATTCAAATTATATGGCTAGTATTTTAGAAACTAATGAATTTTCATCATCATTTACATGTAATAATTTTACATATAAAGTACCAGTTGGCGGAGAACATTTTATATATAATGCTTTAGCTTCTATTGCCGTTGGTGAATATTTTAAAGAAACAAATGAAGAAATAAGTAAAGGTATATTAAATTTTGAACTTAGTAGTAATAGAATGAGTATTATAAATAATAATGATATTACTATTATTGATGACTCTTATAATGCTAATTATGATTCTATGCGTTATGCCATAAAATATTTAGGTTCCCTAACTGGAAGAAATATTGCCGTTTTAGGTACAATGCGAGAACTTGGGGATTATACAAAAAGTCTTCATAAAAAAATAGGTAAGGTAGTTAGTGATGAAGATATAAATATTCTTATAACTGTTGGAGAAGATTCAGACTACATAAATGATGGAGCTATCGAAGAAGGATTTAATAAAGATAATAGTTATCATTTTACCAATAATTCTGATGCTATAAACTTCATAAATGAAATAAAATGTAAAGATGATAATATTTTAGTTAAAGCAAGTAACTCATTAAATTTCAAAGAAATAGTTGAAAAAATAAAATAAAATTAAAAGAAAAAAGCGTCAAATTACGCGAATGTGCAAATGTGATGCTTTTTTTTTTTTTTTTCGGTTAAAATGGATATGTAAAATAAAATATCCGTGCGTGATATTGTTAAGGAGATGGATAAAAATGAAGAAAAAGTACGCTATATTTACAGTAATAATATTTATATTACTTGTAACAATTTTTACATATTTTAGTACTTTAAAACAAAATAATATTTATAAAGAAGAAAGTATTAAATCAACAAAAATAACTAAAGGAATATCTATGATGCTTGAACAAAATTCGGGAGCTGGTGATTATAAACTAGTTACACAAAGTGGATGGCCAACGGACGGTTACATTCTTAATACAGAATTATCCAGATGTGAAAATGGTTCAACATTAAATTGGGATGATACGAAGAAAGTAGTTATTGTATCAGGTAATTTATCAGATAAATGTTATGTTTATTTTGATAAAGTATTTACTTTAGCTAGCTATGTAATATCACAATATACAGGAACACAAGGCGCAAACAATATTTACTATCATAATTCAAGTCTGTCTAATGGAGCCGGAGATAATAGCTATAGATATGCCGGAGGAGACTATGTATTAACAGAAAAAGCAACAACAGTTGGAATGAAATCATTAACATCTAGTTCAAATACAGCAACAGATGGAATAACAAATTTTTATTGTGATGGAGAAAGACTATATTTACACGACTATAATTTATACGAATACTGTGATACTAATTCGAGTACATATTATTTTACATTACAATATGATACATCTAATACACAATATCAAACATATAATGAAGCCTTAGAAAAAGCGGTATCAGATGGTTATTTAACTAAAGATAATGTTAAGAATTTTGTGTGTTTTGGAAGTAATATAAGTCCATGCCCAGTGGAAAATCTATACAGAGTAATAGGTGTCATAGATAACAAAGTAAAATTAATAAAATATGATTATGCAACAAGTGCATTGCTCGGTGAAGATGGTGCTTTTAACGAAACGTATACTTTAGCAGACACCGGAACAGAACCAATGTACAGAGGTAGTTTGACAACCTTAGATCATTATTATTGGAATAATGATACTGGCACAAATACGTGGAGTGAAAGTGATTTAAATAAAATAAATTTAAATACAAATTTCATAAATAATATAGGAAGTGCATGGGCAAATAAGATAGCTACAACAACATGGAAAGTAGGAGGAAATACATATGCAAATATAAAAGATGTAGTACCAGCAACCGCATATCAAAATGAGGTAGTAAATCCAACCTCAGGAAGTTACTCAACAACAGGAGAAACAACATATGAAGCAAAAATAGGCTTGATGTATGTGAGTGACTATGGATTTGCAGCTAGATCAAGTGCATGGACAACTACGCTATATAATTATGATGGATATGATGATAATAATGTTGCGATTAAGGATACAAATTGGATGTTTATTGGTAGTGATATTTGGACTATTTCCCGTATAGCGGAAATTTCAGACAGAGTATTCTATGTGGAATCTATTGGCTTTAAAACAGAAGGAACACATGGTAATATTTCAGATATCCCTGTGAACAACAATGGTGGCAGCGGTGTAAATGTTGTTTTCTTCCTTAATTCATTTGTAACTTATGTCTCTGGCTCTGGTACTATGAGTGACCCAATAATCATTGATTAAAAATAAAAACACTATCCTAGTAGTCAAAAAAACACTACTAGGTTTTATAAATATTGTAATAAAAGTAGGAAATTTTAAACAAATAATTAAAAAATTATCTAAATTAGTTGAAAAATGCTAGAATTTTGGTATAATTAATAGAGATTATTTAAGTGAGGAGGAAAAATTATGGCAAAAAAAGAAAATCGTAGTGAAGTTACTATGAGATGTTCTGTTTGTGGTTTTGAATTACGCCCAGTTAGTAAAAATAAAAAGAATACTCCAGACCGTCTTGAATTAAATAGATACTGCCCAAAATGTAGAAAGACAGTAACTGCTAAAGAAAAAAAATAATAGAAAAGAGGATTAAATATGGATATTAATATTAATGATATCAAAAATGGTATGACAATTATCATGGATGGTAATTTATATACTATTGTTGAATTTCAACACGTAAAACCTGGAAAAGGACCTGCTTTTGTTAGAATTAAAAGAAGAAATTTAAAAACTGGAGCAGTTACTGAAGATACATTTAATACCAATATTAAAATAACTAAAGCTCATATTGAAAAAGTAAAAGCTGGTTATTTATATCAAATGGGAGACACTTATGTGTTCATGAATAATTCTACATATGAACAAATTGAACTTCCTGCATCAGTTCTAGGTGACAATGTTAATTTCATTAAAGAAGGATTAGAAATTGATATTGACAATTATGATGGAGAAATAATTGGTATTACATTACCTGAAAAAGTTGAATATGAAGTTATAGAAACAGAACCAGCAGTTAAAGGTAATACTGCAACTAATGCAAGTAAAGATGCTAAAATTGAAACTGGTTATGTAGTAAAAGTTCCGTTATTTATTAATGAAGGAGAAAAAATTATTATTTCAACTAAAGATGGAAAATATTCTGGAAGAGCATAAGCTCTTTTTTCTTTGGAATTTTGCATAAAATTTCAATAACTACATACAAATATAATATGAAAAAGATAGATATTAAAAAATTATTATTTTATATTTTAATTCCTTTAATAAGTGGAGCAGTTGTAGGAATTATAACTAGTGGTGACATGAAGTCTTATAATGGATTTGTTCCAGGTTGGATATTTCCTGTTGTATGGAGTATTCTTTATATTTTAATGGGAATTTCAAGTTATTTAGTTAGGGATAATGAAGAAGACATAAATATTTATAAAACAAATTTAGTTGTAAACTTAGCTTGGACATTTATATTTTTTACATTTAATATGAAGATTTTAGCATTTTTATGGATTTTATTATTAATTGTAATTGTGATTTATATGATATATAAATTTTTCAAAGTTAATAAACTTGCAGCATATTTACAAATTCCATATTTAATATGGTTGTTATTTGCAAGTATCCTAAATTTACTTGAAATATTATAAAAATAATCTGTGTATTTGACTAGCCATTAAGAAAGATAATTCATAAGATACATTAGAAAGGAATGTTTTAAATGAATTATTTTAATGAAAGTTTCAAAGAAGAAACAGAAATGAAAAAAAGTTATGATAAAACTAAAATGGGGACTGAAGCATATGTAGCTGGGGGAGCTGGAGATTATGGCATGATGAACGCTATGCCTGGATGTGTTCAAAATCCAATTTATGAATGTCCTCAAGAAAGAGTATGTCATAGATATATTTGTCATGAAGTACCTCACATTATGCCTTGTAATACAAGAATAATAAATCATCATGTTTATAGACATACATTTACACCAGAATATACTTGCTGTGAAGAAAATGTTTGTGAAAACGTTTTTGGACCTAGATGTTGTTAAATAAACACAATAAAAGTTGCAGATTTTGCAACTTTTATTGTGCCTTTTTTTTAACTTTTTTACCCCCAAAATCCTTCTAGACAGTCATTTTTAGTGTAAATCATTAATTAAGCTTTTGATTTATACAACTTTTTAATTGAAGCAAGTACTAATAATACAATTATAAAACCACCACATATATATGGAAAAAACTTATAAAGAAACATTGTATTATAAAAATTATTAGCAAAATATTTATTTACAATATAAAGAATACTAAGAGATACTAAAAATGGTACAATATTATTTTTAATATTTAAAGTATCTTTTATTTTTGTTATAAATAGAGTTAATGAGATAAATAAATCAAAGAACCAATTAATGCAAATAAAATTTTCTATGTTTTCAATAAATTTAAAAAATTTAATTCTTCTTAAAATAGTATATTCGGGATAACTATATACATTAATCAATTCTCCCAATATTAAAGTAATTGTAAGACCAACTATAATATTAGTAAGTGCAGCAAGTAAATAATATTTTAGTGATGCTTTAAATTCAATATTTTCATTTAGTAAAATTAGTAATGGACTAGTAGAAATAACAGCATAAATAAGTGATGCTTTAAAAACACTTGTAGTTTTTACAGATAAAATAGGAAAAAGGTTTGAATAATGAAATTCATTAGTAAGAAGAGTAGTTTTAAGAATAATTATAAATAAACTTAAGAAAAGTAAAACAAATGCAACGTTATAAATGGCTGTTAATTTTTTACTGCTTAAGTAAGTTGCTATAATAACAAATGGTAAGCAAGAGATAATTGAAGGTGTAAAAGGTAAAAAGTAAGAATATAAAAATCCAGATAATATTACAAATAAAATAAGTAAATTAAATGATATGTAAAGAAAATAAACTAGTTTAAATAAAATATTTAAAAAAGTATTTTTCTTTATATATTCTTTTAAAGGTATATTACAAGACACTTTATTTATTAAGTAAATTATAATTATTCCTAGTAATGTTCCAAGAATAAAAGCTATACAAGTATCAGTATTACTTAGCTCACAAATTCTTGCAAAACCACCGCCTAGAAAAAGAAAGTGTGATAAGAAATATATAAATAAACAATTATTCTTTTTCATGATTCACGCTCCACATCATATATTAAACCTTTTTTATTAATATTAAATTTAATATTTGATTTAATATCTAGTTTTAACCAATAATCTTTATCTTTAGTTCTAGTTTTTTTATAATAATTTTTAGTTATACCTAAAATATCACTATTATTATCTTGTAATACTTTAATAAATTCAGAAATTTTTTTATTTAAAAGATTAGTAAAATCATTATCTATTCTTTCTAAGTTTTTAGGGTCTCTAATATTAAATGCTGGGTCATTATCTAATATTCTTCCCATTAAATTTCCATTTACATTTATACTACCATTATTTATTTCTGTATTTAATTTACCATTATTTATAGCAACAGTAAAACTTAAATTATCATAGTTAATTGTATATGATGGCCTATCAAAATTATCAGTTAATAACTTATAAATTTTTACATATTCACTATTTAAATTACCTTTATAATTATAGTTATTAAAAATAGACATACCATCAATTATAAATTCATCATCTTTTAGAGTAATATTTGAAAAACATGTATCAATTCCATAAGTTATGACTTCTTCAATTATTTCATCAAACATTTTTAATATATTTGTATTTGATGAATAGCTAATACTTTCTAATGTATCTATAATAGCTGTACTTGCAATCGGAGACTCATTAGTTGTATGATTAAGTAAATCTTCTGGTCTAGTATCTGTTGAGGATATAACATAAAAGTTTTCTCTAAAATATGTATTTCTTAAAAATAAATCAATAATATTATCAAATTTATTTTCAACAACACTTTTACTTAAAATCATTAACTTTATATGATTAAATATTAGTTGTTTTGATAACTTATCGGCTGCATTTTCAATTGCTGAAGTTAAATTTTTACCGTGCCCAACTTTTGTATATGAGGTTATTTTAGAAGAATCTTTATCTATTTGGTCATTTAATATTTCTAAAGTAATAACGTATTCATCATTTTCATAATCAACTCCGATTGCATTAATTATGGCTAAGTCATTTATTTCTTTATAATCAAAACAACCTGTACAAAGAAGTAGTGTAAGTATAATAATTAATATTTTTTTCATAAGTCCTCCTTTTGTTTGACAATATTTTTATGAGTAAATAATGTACTTCTTCTGGTATCTTTTCTGAGTGTTTTTTTCAAAACTGTATTATTAAAATATTCTTTGTTAAATGGTGATATCGGAGCAAAGTAAGGTTTACCAAAGGAGTTTGTAGTTGTTGTATAAATTAAAAAGTAAAATAATCCAAGAGTAATGCCATATAAACCAAATAAGCCACTTAAAAGGATGAAGACAAATCTAAAAAATCTTAAAGCATTATTTATTTCGATGGTTGTAAATGTAAGACTAGATATAAATGTTATAGCTATTACAATAATTGTAATCGGAGATGCTATACCTGCAGAAACAGATGCTTCACCTAAAACTATGGCACCTAGTATGGAAATGGCTGAACCATAACTTAAAGGAAACCTTAAATCACTTTCTCTTAGAATTTCACAGACAATTAGCATAAGTATCGTCTCAATAATTGTGGGAAATGGAACACCACCTCGCTGAATAGCAAAGTTAAGAAGAAGATTTGTAGGTATGGTCTCTTGATTATAATTCATGATTGCAATGTATATCGCCGGAGCCATCATTGATATTAAAAAGGCACTTATTCTTAAAATTTTTATAAAATTAACATTTTTACTTTTATTGTAATTATCAATAACAGGATTTACAAAGTCGATAAAAAAGG
>FR899773.1:22274-32594 GCA_000437355.1 Firmicutes bacterium CAG:460 | reverse complement strand
AAAAAGGCCGGTATTATTAAAACAAAAGGTGAGGTATCTACAACAATAGCTATTTTTCCTTCCATTAGGAATGTAGCAACATTATCTGGTCTCTCTGTTTCAATGAATGTTGGATAAACACTATTTTCTTCATCACCTAAAAGAAAACCTAAAGACGATGAGTCCACAATTCCATCAATATCTATAGTATCGAGTTTTTTTAGTAGATTATTTACAAGGTTATCATCAGCAATATCTTCAAAATAAAGAATGCTAATATTTGTAAGTGTTTTTCTGCCAATAGTTCTACTTTCTGTTTTTAACGTACTGGATTTAATTCTTCTTTTAATTAATCCAATATTTATTTGAATATTTTCCGTAAACGCATCTTTAGGTCCATTAATTGATGACTCAACCTCACTGTTTGAAACTGCTCTAGAAATATCTGCTCTAGTTTCTATAGCATAAATTTTATCTTGAATAATTACTAAAGAAAAACCATTTGTTAAGTAAAATTCACACTCATCAACATTTTTAATTTCTAACGTATTCGGAGCTGCTAGAAATGAAGAAACATTATTTTTATTAATTTCATCTTTTTTTAAAATAATATTTTTTAATATATAATCATTTACTTTATCACTACTTGAAACTGTTTCGAGGTATACTAAATACATAGTTTTAAAAATAGATAAATTTATTTCTTTTATCACAAAATCAGGACTTTTACTAAATTCAGTTTCTAATCTTTTTACTATTTTGTTCATAGAATCACCATTATTAATATTTACCAAATAATGGTATTTATGCTAAAATATTGATAGTGATGTTTATGAAAGTTGAAATTGTTAAATTAGATGACTTTGGTCGTGGTATTTGTTTTGTAAATGATAAAGTTACTTTTGTACCAAATACAGTCCCCGGTGATATTGCCAATATCAAGATTATAAAGGAACATAAAAAATATAATGAAGCAATTTTGGTGGATTTAGTTAACCCATCAAGTAATAGAAAAGATGCCTTATGTCCTTATTTTGGTATCTGCGGTGGCTGTACTTTACAAACTTTATCCTATGAAAAAGGTATTGATTATAAAAAGGAAAAAGTAATTAATTATTTTAAGAAAATGGGGTTAATTATAAATCCAAGCCTTATCACAAATGACACGCCATATAATTATAGAAATAAAATTACCTTAAAAGTTGTAAATGGAGTAATTGGTTATTTTAAATTAAATAGTCATAGTGTTGTAGAAATAAAAAAGTGTATACTCGCCGAAGATTGTATAAATGATGTAATTAATATTATTTCTAACATGAAAATTATAAATGGAGAAGTAATAATTAGATGTAATTATAAAAGTGAAATACTAATTATAATAAATAGTAAAGATAAAATAAATATTCCAAATATAAATGAAAACATAAAAGGTATTATAATAAATGATAAAGTAATATATGGAAATGATTATTTTTATGAAGAAATAAATAATATTAAATATAAAGTATCATATAAAGCGTTTTTTCAAGTTAATGGAAATGTTGCCAGTAAAATGTTTAAGTTAGTTGAAGATTTTACTAATAATAATGATTGTGTTTTAGATTTGTATTCTGGAGTGGGCACCTTAGGTTTAAGTGCATCCCAAAAAGCTAAAAAGGTTTTAGGTGTTGAAATAAATAAAGATGCTGTAGATAATGCCAATCAAAATGCTTTAATAAATAATTTAAATAATGCTAAATTTATATATAGTGATGCAAGTAATATCAAAAATATTGATGTAGCATTTAATAAATTAATTGTTGACCCACCACGAGCTGGTTTAAGTAGGGAAGTAATAGATTTTATTAAGTTTAAGTTGCCAGATGAAATAATGTATATTTCATGTGATTATCATACACAAGCAAGAGATTTGAAATTACTAGATAGTTATGAGATAATTGATTCATATATTTGTGATTTGTTTTCTTATACGTATCATGTTGAGTGTATTTGTTTTTTAAGAAAAAGAAGGTGATTTAATTTGAAAAAAATAGCAGAAGATTTAGGAATTACTCCTGCAAAAGCGTCTTATTTAGAAGAGGTAATAAGTAAAAATCCAGATGTAAAAATTGGAGATATAAAAGATAAAAGTGTTAGAGAAATAGAAGAAGTAACAAAAGAAAACACAGATAAAAATGAAGATGCAACAAATAATACAACAACAAATAATAATAATAATAATAATAATAAACCAAGTGGAGGAAATTCATTACAAAAATGTGAAAAAAAAGCAAAAGCCTTAAATAATGAAGAAGCTGGTAAAAAAGCTGCAAGCCTTCAAGGTGCAACAGTTGGAACAGGTAGTTATTGTGATATTTTACCTCCAGAATCAGTCTTGGCATTATCATCAAATGGCACTTGTGCTTATAAAGTTTCATTTGAATATATGACAAATAAATGTGTTTATTATATTTCTATGGAAAATGGTGAAGTACTAAGTAGTAATTGTACTCATAAAAATATAACTGAGGGAGAACATCAATGTATAATCATGAAAGATTTAGGGGTTACCAAAAGAGAAATGGCCTACATTTATGATACTGTTGATAATGGAAATGAATATACTTCAAGAGTAGAAGATGTATATGGGACACCAGATGCTGAAGGTAAAACATATGTATATAGATATCATGTTTCTAAATCAACTGGAGCCTTAACAAAAGAAAAAATGTACGAATTAAAATAAAAACATCGCGTACTTGAAAATCGTTTTAAAATTATGATATTATAAGTATATATGAGGCAATTCTTCATATATTAAAAAAGGAAACATTTGATTTGGACGTTGAATGTTACCTTTTGTTTATTTGGATGTTTACCTAGATAGTTACTATCACAAGTAAACATTTTTTGATTAAAAATAATTTGACAAACATCAAAAAAAGTAATATAATCAAGGAGTAATTGACGAAGAAGTTATCTAAGTAGTTAGTTTAAGCCTTTGTACAGGAAATTGTAGTCATTGACTGAGAGCTACAACAAAAAGATGAATTAATGAATTTCAATAATGGAGTCAAATCGTGTAAGAGCGTTAATCTATTTGAGGTAGTAGAAATACTATAAAAAAAGGTGGTACCACGAGCAATTCGTCCTTTTAGGATGTTTGCTCGTTTTTATATTTTTGTACCGATGAAAAGGAAGGATAATATGAAGGAAAAGTTAGAAAAAATAAGAGAGTTAGGTTTAGAAAAAATTGATGCTACTAAAACTATTCAAGAACTTGAAGATGTTAGAAAAGATTTGATGGGTAAGAAAAGTGAACTTGCTGAAGTCTTAAAAAACATGGGAAGTCTAGCTCCAGAAGACAAAAAAAGTGTAGGAATGATGACTACAGAAATTAAAAATGTATTTCAAGAAAAATTAGCAAATAAGGAAGAAGAAATTATTGCATCAATGAGTGTTTTAGATGAACCAATTGATTTAACAGTACCTGGAAAAAAAGTTAGTGCTGGGGCTCTACATCCAATTACACAAATGCGTAATGATTTAAATGAAGCTTTTTTATCACTTGGTTTTGAAGTTTATACTGAAGATGATATAAGTAGTGAAGAATATGCATTTGATAATTTAAACTTTGCTAAGGATCATCCAGCTCGTCAATCTATGGATACATATTGGATTGAAGGAACTGAAGATAAAGAGGGTGCACAAAGACTTTGTTTAAAACCTCATTTAACGGGTGGTTCAGTAAGATATTTACTAAAGCATGGAGCACCAGCTAGATTTGTGTATCCTGGTAAAGTTTTTAGAAATGAAACAACTGATGCTAGACATGAAAGAGCTTTCTATCAATATGAAGCCTTAATTGTGGATAAAGATATATCATTTTCATCTGGTATGGTAATGATACAAACTATTTTAGAAAAAGTTTTTGGAAGAAAAATAAATACTAGAATGAGAGAAGGTTTCTTCCCATTTACAGAACCTGGTTATGAAATTGATATGGAATGTCTTGTTTGTGGGGGTGTAGGCTGTAAAGTATGTAATCATAATGGTTGGATAGAAGTTATGCCTGGTGGAGTAATTCATCCCAATGTCCTTAAATCTGCCAAACTTGACCCAGATGAATGGACAGGATTTTATATTAATATTGGTTTAGATAGATTAGTAATGATGCGTTATGGAGTAGATGATGTAAGACTTTTCCATAGTAGTGATTTACGTTTCTTAAAACAATTTAAATAAGGAGGATAAAATGAGAGTATCATTAAATTTAGTAAAAAAATATATAGATTTACCAGAACATTTAACCAATGAACAAATAGCATATGATTTAACTCTTAGAACTGTTGAAGTTGAAAGTGTTGAAGAAACTGCTAAAAAGTTTCATGATATTATTGTAGGTAAAATAGTTGAAGTAAATAATCATCCAGATGCTGATAAATTAAAAGTATGTATGGTTGATATTGGTGAAGATAAAAATGTTCAAATTGTATGTGGAGGCTCTAACCTTTACAAAGATGAATTAGTGGTTGTTTGTAAACCTGGAGCTGAAGTTATTTGGCATGGTGTAGGTGACCCAGTAGTAATTAAAGAAACTAAAATGCGTGGAGTATCTTCTTATGGTATGATTTGTGCATCCGAAGAAGTTTTCCTAAGTGATTTCTTTCCAGCGAAAGATGAAACTGAAATAATCGATTTAAGTGGAATTGATTGTAAACCTGGAGATAATATTGCTGATGTTGTTGATATGAACGATACAGTATTAGAAATAGATAATAAATCATTATCAAATAGACCAGATTTATGGGGACATTATGGAATTGCTCGTGAATTATCAGCAATATATGATGTTCCATTAAAAGCACAAGAAACATATGAAATTGATAAAAATTTACCAAAATATGATGTAGAAATAAAAGAACCATCAAAATGTTATAGATATGCAGCAGTTGAAATTGATGGAATTTATGAAAAAAAATCACCAATGTGGATGCAATCTTTGCTTGTTAAATGTGGTGGCAGACCAATTAATGCAATCGTAGATATTACAAATTATGTTATGTTTGCTGTTGGACAACCTCTTCATGCTTTTGATAAAACTCATGTTAGTGGAGAAAAAATAGTTGTTAGAAATGCCAAAGTTGGTGAAGAATTATTGTTACTTGACCATAATTCTATTAAGTTAACTACTGATGATTTAGTTATTTGTGATACTGAAAATGCAATGGCTCTAGCAGGTATTCGAGGTGGTAGTAAAGACTCAATATTACCAGATACTAAAGGAATTGTTTTAGAAGTTGCAAATTTTCCAGCTGCATCAATTAGAAAAACAGGCAAAAGATTTGCAGAAAAAACTGATGCATCTATTAGATATGAAAAGGGAATAGATACGAATAGAGTTGATGAAGGACTAAATTTAGCTTTATCTTTAATTAAGGAAATATTTCCTGAAAGTAAAATTGTTAAATTTGCTGATGTTTACCCAGTAGAAACTAAAAAAGAAGAAATAGATGTAAGTAAGAATTTCTTAACTACTAGATTAGGTAAGAAAATAGATGATGCAGTTATTAAAAGAATTCTTACTGCTTTAGGCTATGAGGTTTCTTTAAATGATGGTGTATACCATGTAGTAGTACCAACATTTAGGTCAACCGGAGATGTATCTTTAAAAGATGATGTAATGGGAGATATTGCTAGAATATTAAGCTTTGATTCATTCGAAGCAAAACCTATTGATATAACCATTGAACACTCTATTAATCAAAGAAAAGTATTATTAGAAAAAAGAATAATGGAATATTTAGCTAATAGATGTGGATTTTATGAAATATTTACATATCCTTGGATAGATGAAAAATATATTATTGCAGCAGGGATTTCAACTGATGATGCAATTAGACTTGCAACACCTCCGGCACCTGAGCTTGCAAATTTAAGAACATCCCTTATCCCGGGATTACTTGAGGCAACTGTTAAAAACCTAAGATATTATGACTCATTTAAAATCTTTGAATGTGCCGAAACTTTTAAAAAAGGTGATTATAGACCATCAAGTGATGATGAAATATTACCAGTTCAAAACAAACATCTAGCTGGTGCAATCATCGGTAAAAATGCTAAAGAAATATTCTTTGAATTAAAAG
This sequence comes from Firmicutes bacterium CAG:460, assembly GCA_000437355.1. GTDB lineage: Bacteria > Bacillota_I > Bacilli_A > RF39 > UBA660 > Onthocola_B. Next base: position 26,490 of record FR899773.1, on the reverse strand, counting down.
GTGTTTTAGAAGAAATGTCTAGATATGCTCATATGGATGCATTAAAACTAGAATCTGGAGATAAACCAAGCTGGGCTGATGTTAATGCAAATTTAAATATAACATTAAATGGTAATGTAATTGGTTCTCTAGGGTTATTATCAATTAAAGCTATGAATGATGTAAAAATCAAAAGAACTAATGTAGCTATATTTGAATTAAATATGGAAGAATTAATTCCATTTGCTTCTAGAGATAATAAGTTTGAACATTTACCTGAACTACCTTTAGTTGAAAAAGACTTGTCAATCTTAGTTGATGAATCTGTAAGTTGGGCAATAATTGAACAAACTGTAAAAGGAAAAGTTAAAGAAGTTGAATTTGTGGATGAATATCGTGGAAATCAAATTCCTGAAGGTAAAAAATCTGTTACATTTAAAGTACGTATGATTAATGAAGGTAGTACAATGACTATGGAAGAAATAAATGATAAAATGGAAAGAATACTTTCTTCATTAAGTATAAAGATGATAATATTTTAGTTAAAGCAAGTAACTCATTAAATTTCAAAGAAATAGTTGAAAAAATAAAATAAAATTAAAAGAAAAAAGCGTCAAATTACGCGAATGTGCAAATGTGATGCTTTTTTTTTTTTTTTTCGGTTAAAATGGATATGTAAAATAAAATATCCGTGCGTGATATTGTTATGAAGGAGTAGAGTTTTATGGAAAATCAAAAAACAAAAATAATAAGTATAGCAAGTATAATTGCATTAGCATTAACACTTGTTACTGCAACATTTGCATACTTCATGGCACAGACTGGAGAAGGAAAATCAACCGACATAAAGATTAATGCAAGTACAGTTGATACTTTTACATTTGAAGCTGGTTCAGCATTAAATCTATCACTTAATCAAGAAAATTTTGCAAGTGGAAAAGGAAATCAAACAGGTACAACGTTTGCAAAAGCAATGTTAAGTGCAAATAATAAAACAAATACAGCCACAGATCATTACTATATGTATTTAAATATATCTGAAAATACATTTACATATACACAAGATGCAAATACACCAGAAATTTTATTATCTATTAAAGATGGTAGTAATAATGAAATAATTACTTTAACAGGTTTAACTTATAAAACGGTTACTGATGGAAAAGGTGCATCAATAAAAGGATTTGATATAACAAAAAAATCAGGATTAATAACAATATTAAATAATAGAGAAATAACAACTACAAGTTCTAAAACAGAAGAGTGGAATGTAACGGTAACATTTGTAAATTATAATTCTAATCAAGCAGGAAATGCAGGAAAAAATTTTAGTGCTAAGTTAATGATACAAAAGGAAAAAATCCCTACAGTTTTGTCTGATGTATGTACAAGTGGGAATAATCTAGCAACTTGTATAACAACATTATCAAATAAAAGTGAACCATCGATTGTAAATATATATCATCATACAAGCTCGTTAGCAAATGGAGCAGGAGATAATAGCTACAGATATGCTGGAGCAAGCGGTAGTGTAAATAATTATATTTGCTTAGGTTCAGATGAAGCAACTTGTCCAGATGCAAACTTGTTTAGAATAATAGGAGTATTTGGAGACAAAACAAAAGTAATAAGAGCAAAATCAGTTGGTGACAAAGAATGGAATACATCAGCTGACAATACATGGTCAAGTTCAAGTTTAAATACATATTTAAATGGAACATATTTGACCAGTTTAGGAACATTAGCAGAAAAAATAGCAACAACAACATGGAAAGTTAGAGGCGGAAGTTCTACATACTTATATGATGCACCTAAGATAGCATATCAATATGAAGTAGGAAGTAGTGCATTAACAACGACAAATGATGCAAAAATAGGATTAATGTATGTAAGTGATTATGGATTTGCAGCAGACTCAAGTGGATGGACAACAAAATTAAGTTCTTATAATAGTAATAATTCAAAAAATTGGTTATATTTAGGTTCTAATGAATGGACTATTTCGCGCAATTCCGGCACTGCGAGTAATGCGTTCGATGTGTTTTCTGGGTATGTGCTTAACCGTAATGTGATTATTAGCTATGCTGTTCGCCCGTCCTTCAATCTTGAGTCTTCGGTAAAATATGTATCAGGGTCAGGAAGTATGAGTGACCCTGTGCGAGTAAACTAAGTCAGGACATTTGTTTGTCTAGCGACGAAGGTGCTAGGCAAACGGGGTAAAAAATTATGCAGTGGCAAGAAGGACAGCAGTAAATTATGCTAGAAAAATGTCTGTCGTGGCTCGCGGTTTGTGCGAGGCGGAAGAGCGGGCAGAAAAAAAGTTATCAACATGGTGATTTACCCCTTGACTTATGTAAATATAGTGTATTATAATTAAGTCACTTGGAAAGACCAGGAATGGGACAAGTGTAAAAATTGGATTATAAAGAGAGTCTTTTAGATGGTGCGAGAAAGATATTTAAAAATTTTTATATATCACCCAGGAGTTGAGTAATTGAAAATTTAGTAAATTACTACGTTAATCGCGTTAAGATAATTAAGTAAATAATAAGGATGGTACCGTGCATATGCACTCCTTTGGTACCATCCTTTTTTAATTGAAGGAAGGAAGAAAGAAAATGGAAAGATTTAAAAGTTTAAGTAAAGATGCTGTTGATGTAACTGAAGGTAGAATACTTGAAAAATGGAAAAGTGAAGATATATTAAATAAATGTATTGAAAATAGAGAAAATGACCCATATTTCGTATTCTATGATGGACCAGCTACAGCAAATGGACATCCTGGCTTACATCATATGGTTGCAAAGTTTTTAAAAGATACAATTTGTAAATATAAAACAATGCAAGGATACAAAGTATTACGTAAAGTAGGTTGGGATACACATGGATTACCTGTTGAATTACAAGTAGAAAAGGAATTAGGTTTCTCAGGTAAAAAAGATATTGAAAAATATGGTATCAAAGAATTTAATCAAAAATGTCGTGAAAGTGTTTGGAAAAATGAAAAATCATTTACAGACCTTACTGAAAAAATGGGACAATTTATTGATATTAAACATCCATATGTAACATATGATAATAATTACATTGAAACAGAATGGTGGATTTTAAAAAAATTCTTTGATGAAGGATTATTTTATGAAGGTGTTAAAATCCTTCCATATTGTCCAAGATGTGGAACAGGACTTGCATCTCATGAAGTAGCACAAGGTTATGAAGAAACTAGTGTTGATACAGTAATTGTACCAATGAAGAAAAAAGATGAAGATGTTTATTTTCTAGTTTGGACAACTACACCATGGACATTACTTGCAAATGTTGCCTTATGTGTAAATCCAGATTATGATTATTCACTTGTTTTAAGTAAAGGTAATAAGTTTATTTTAGCAACATCCCTAGTAAGTAAAGTTCTAGGGGATGATGTAGAAATTCTTGATACATTTAAAGGAAGTACTTTAGAATATACAGAATATGAACAACTAATACCAGAATTATCTGTAAATAAAAAAGGTTTCTTTGTATGTTGTGACTCTTATGTTACTGCCGAAGATGGTACTGGAGTAGTTCACTTAGCCCCAGCATTCGGAGCAGATGATGCAAATGTAGGTAGAAAATATAATTTACCATACTTAAATCCCGTTGGTGAAGATGGAAAATATACAGAAGGGCCATGGAAAGGTACTAATGTCTTTGCTGCTGATGAATTAGTAATAAATTACTTAAAAGAAAATGATAAATTATTTAGAAAGCAAAGAATAGTTCATAACTATCCACATTGTTGGAGATGTCATACACCATTAATTTATTATTCTAAGCCAAGCTATTACTTAGAAGTAACTAAAATTAAAGATAAGATTGTTGCTAATAATAAAACAGTTAATTGGTATCCATCATATGTTGGTGAAAAACGTTTTGGTAATTGGCTAGAAAATCTAAATGACTGGGCAATATCTCGTTCAAGATACTGGGGAACACCACTTCCATATTGGATTTGTTCATGTGGACACACTGAAATGATTGGTTCTCGTAAAGAACTAGTTGAAAAGGCAATCGAAGATATCGATGAGTCTATCGAACTACATAGACCATTTATTGATGAAGTACATCTAAAATGTCCTGAATGTGGCAAAGCTATGACTAGGTGTAAAGATGTAATTGACTGTTGGTTTGACTCTGGTGCTATGCCATTTGCACAATATCACTATCCATTTGAAAATAATGATTTATTTGAAACCCA
>FR899773.1:13467-22242 GCA_000437355.1 Firmicutes bacterium CAG:460 | reverse complement strand
ACCCAATTCCCAGCAGACTTTATCTGTGAAGGAATTGACCAAACTCGTGGATGGTTCTATACATTACTTGTTATTTCTACATTTGTAAAAGGAGTAAGTCCATTTAAAAATGTTTTAGTAAATGACTTATTACTAGATGCTCATGGTAAGAAAATGAGTAAAACAATGGGAAATATTGTTGAACCATTTTCAACAATGAAAGAATATGGAGCAGACACAGTTAGATTTTATCTTCCATATGTTTCACCAGTCTGGGTTCCTCTTAAATTTGATATTAATGGTTTAAAAGAAGTTCATTCTAAATTCTTTAATCCTCTTAAAAATACATATAATTTCTTCTCAATGTATGCTAATATTGATGATATTGATATAAAGAATTGCAATATTCCATTAGAAAAAAGAGAAGATATTGATAGATGGTTAATAAGTAAATATAATAAATTATTAAAATATGTAACAGAATCTTATGATGAATATGATTTAAATAAAGTAGTTAGAGCCCTAACAGACTTTGTATCAGATGATTTATCAAATTGGTATATCAGAAGAAATAGAAATAGATTCTGGGGAAGTACTTTAGATGATTCTAAAAAATCAGTATATATAACTACATATGAAGTATTAGTAGGTTTATCAGAAATGATGGCTCCGATTGTACCTTATCTTTCTGAAGAAATGTATACTAATCTAACTGGAAAAGAATCTGTTCATCTAGCAGACTATCCAAAATATGATGAAACAAAAATTGAAGAATTATTAGAAGAAAAGATGGATTTAGTTCGTGAATTAATAAGTATTGGAAGAAACATTCGTGAAGAACAAAAACTAAGAGTTCGTCAACCTCTAAGTGAAATTTTAATCGATGGCAAAAATAGTATGGTAATCGGAGAACTTACTGAACTTATTAAAGAAGAATTAAATGTTAAAAAAGTAACATATGTAAAAGATACATCTGAATATATGAACTTTACTGTTAAACCAAACTTTAGAAATGTTGGTAAAGTATTTGGAAGCAACTTAAAAGAATTCCAAGATAAGTTACTAGAATTATCTCTAAGTGATATTAAAAAACTTCAAAATAATGAATCTATAAAAATGACTGTAGCGGGTAGAGAACATGACATCTATAGTGACATGGTTGATATTAGAATAAATGCTAAAGAAGGCTTTGATGTAGGAATGGAAAACAATAACTTTGTTATTTTAAATGCTACATTAACTGATGATTTAATCAATGAAGGTATTGCTCGTGAAATTGTATCTAAAGTTCAAACAATGAGAAAAAATAATAATTATGAACTAACAGATAGAATAAGTGTTACTTACAATGCTAGTGATAAAGTTAAAACTGCTATTGAAGAGTTCAGTGATTATATTAAGAAAGAAACATTAGCAACTAAATTAGAATTTAGCGAAAATGCCAATGAAGAATTCTTTATAGATAATGAAAGAGTATTAATAGCTGTTTCTAAAAATTAATGATAAAAATCTCACAAATGTGGGATTTTTTTTGACAAAAGTAATTTATTTTGCTATTATTTAGGCATCGGGGGAAAATAAATATGAATAAAGATTATTTTAGTTTAGTTGATGATTTAAGAGAAAAAATATATATAGCTTTAAAAAGTATTGGCATAAATCCTTTAGGAAGAACTATGTCTTTTAAAAAGGTTAAGAATAAAAATGTTTTATCCTTAAATATAAGTGAAAGGAATAATGAAAGAAAATCAATTGTTTTTACTTTTGTGGTGAGTGATGGATTTTTCAAAATGAATATAAAATCTAATCAAAGTTTAAAAAATATAACTATAAATTTAGTGCCTTTAATTGAAGATGATGTCAGAAATTTCTTTATAGAAGTAGAAAATTTAAATAAAGAAAGTCTTGTGTTTTATGGACCAATTAGAATGACTGTAAAAAAAGATATGAAAAGAACAAGAAATATTCTTCCTCTTTATAGAAAATAACTTTGCTATTTTAAAAAAATAATGTTAAAATGTTTATGGGTCCTTGTAGCTCAGTTGGATAGAGCATATGCCTCCGACGCATAGGGTCATGAGTTCAATTCTCATCAAGGACACCAGATTGTATTAAACCTCGTTAAAGCGGGGTTTTAACTATATAAGGAGGAGAATTTATGGATGCAGAAAAATTATGGAATGAATTTAAAAATAAAAATAGTATAGATGGTGATAATTATTCTATCTGGGCTTTCGGTGATAATCCAGATTTACTTTTAAAACTGGTAAAAACAGGTGAGAAAACTGCAACATCATCATTATATAAGTTGTACAATAGTGATGAAGAATTATCTAAAGCAGGCGAATACAACATTATTTTAAATAGTAAAGGGGAAGCGGAATGCATAACGAAAACAACAAAAGTGTATCTAACTAAGTTTAGTGATATAACAGATGCTCATGCTTATAAAGAGGGTGAAGGTGATAAATCACTATCTTATTGGAAAAACATTCATGAACGTTTCTTTAATGAATGTTTAACTTCTTACAATGAAAAAATAACTTCAGATGATTTAATTGTTTGTGAAGAATTTGAACTAGTTTATAAAGTGGATTAAAAATCGAAAAAAATATAAAATTATTAAAAAAATTCTATTTTTGAAAGACAATAGAAAATCAAAATATTCCATTTAAATATCAAAAAATATACAAAATTATAGCCATATTTTAAGTTTTTACTAAGTTCGGAAAAATTGCTAAAAGTTGGCAACAAATACTTGCATAAGTTAAACTTATATGTTATGATGTATATAGCAACAAGAATGCGCTTGCCAAAGTCGTTTTCTTTCTTGTTGCTTTTTCTTTTAATTTAGGCTTAATTTTCTTTTCATTTTATGATATAATTTTTAAAGAAAAGGAATGATTATATGTTTGATTTATTAATACCTGATATATATGACCAAAGTATTTATACTATAAATTACAAAAAATTAAAGAAAAATGGCATTAAATGTTTATTATTTGATTTAGATAATACGATTGCTCCCTATAAAGTAAATGTTCCAGACCAAAAGGTGAAAGAATTATTTGCACGCCTTGAAGAAGATTTTAAAGTAATAATTGTATCTAACAGTGGTAAAAATAGACTTCGCCCATTTAAAGAAAAACTAAATGTTGATGTTGCTTTTAGTAGCAGAAAACCATTTAAAAAGAAATATAAAAAGATACTTACTTTATACAAATTTAAGATTGATGAAGTAGCATGTATCGGTGACCAATTATTTACAGATATTCTCGGAGCTAACAGAATGGGATTTACTAGTATCTTAGTTAATCGTGTTGCTAAAAATGAAATATTACCAACTAGAATAAATCGTTTTTTTGAAAAAATAGTTTTAAAAAGATTAGCTAAGAAAAACATCTTAAAAAGTGGTGAGTACTATGACTAAATGTATTGGTTGTGGAATTACTCTTCAAGATAAAAACAAAGATGCTGTTGGGTATACTCCCGATATTAAAAATAAGTTATGTGAAAGATGTTTTAAATTAAAAAACTATAACATCCTAACCAACAAAGGGGTATCTATTGATAATGATGCTTTGATTGAAAAAATAAATAAACTTAAATGTTATGTATTGTTTTTAATAGATTTTATTAATTTAGATAAAGAAGTAATTAAGGCTTATAAAAAAATAAAATGTCAAAAGGTATTAGTGTTAACAAAATCAGATATTATTCCTAAAAATATAAAATATCAAAAATTAATTAAAAATATTAAAGATGTTTATGAAATAAAAGAAGATATAATAATTTGCAGTAGTAAAACTAAATTAAATATGAATATTATAAAAAATATTTGTTTATTAAATAAAAAGGTCTGTATGGTTGGGTTTACTAATGCCGGAAAAAGTAGCTTAATAAATGCCCTAACTGGAAGTAGTATAACGGTAAGTAAAAGAGAAAATACTACTCAAGAGATAATGAAGATTGAATATTTAGATACAGTTATTTATGATGCTCCAGGTTTTATGAGTAAAATAAATCGTGAAAATATTCCTAAAAGTATTATAAAACCAATTACATATCAATTTCCAAGTAAGCATTATTTAATGATTAATGATGTAAAATTAAATATTTTAGAAGATACTAATTTTACTATTTATGTTGGTAGTGATGCTAAAATAGAAAGAAGAAAAGAACAAGAAAATGTTTCTTGCAATATAATTGTAGAAAGTAATAGTGATGTTATTATAAAAGGTCTTATGTTTATAAACTTTAAGAAAACTAGTGTAATTAATTTAAATACTAAAGATTATGAAATAAGGGCTTCGATAGTAGGTGATTACAATGACTAAAATACGAGTAATGAGTGAAAATCTTGCTAATAAAATAGCAGCTGGTGAAGTAGTAGAAAAATGTGCATCAGTTTTAAAAGAATTAGTTGAAAATGCTATTGATGCTGAAAGCACAAATATCAAAGTTATTCTAAAAGATGGGGGCTTAAAAGAAATATCTGTTATAGATAATGGAATAGGTATGGATAAAGAAGATGCAACACTTGCATTTTATAGACATGCCACAAGTAAAATATATAAAGATGATGACTTATATTTTATTGAAACTCTAGGGTTTAGAGGTGAAGCCTTAGCTAGTATTGCCAGTGTTTCTGAAGTTGAGTTAATTACTTGTAATGGAACAAGTAGTACTCATGTCCATATAAAAGGAGGAGAAACCCTAAGTATTGGGGATGGAATGGTGCGAAAAGGAACTGAAATCCATGTAACTAATCTTTTTTACAATACTCCCGCACGTCTTAAATATTTAAAAAGTGAAGTGACGGAACTAAATAATTGTACAGCTTTTATAGAAAAGCTAGCATTATCTAAACCTAATATTGCTTTTAGTTTAAGTAACAATGACCGTGTGATTGTAAAAACTAGTGGAAGTAATAATTTACTTAAAACAATTCATGAAATATATGGTCTTAATGTCTCAAGCAACATGTTAGAGTTAAAATGTGCATCTGATGATTTTGTAGTTTCAGGATTTGTTTCTAAACCAAGTATATTAAAGAAAAATAGAAATCATTTTAATACTTTTGTAAATGGTAGAATTATTAAAAATATTGAAATAAATAGAGCTATAAATAATGCTTATAACACATATAAACATGAAGGTTTTTATCCAATTGTAGTTATAAATATTGAAACAGACCCAACTTTAGTTGATGTAAATATTCATCCTACCAAACAAGATATTAAAATGAGTAAGATGGATATTTTAACAGATTTAATTTATCAAAATATTAAAAAAGTTTTATATAATAATTTACTTATACCAGATGCCATAATGGATGAAGAAAAAAACAATATTAAAGATAATTTTATTGATGTAAGAATTCCTGATACTTCTAGTGATACTGCTGTTGCCACTCAAGTTGATGCTCCCGAGATCATTCAAACATCTCTAGATATTGGTAGTGATAATACTGAGATTATAAAAAATGAAGAATTTAAAAGTTTAAAACTTTATCCAGTTGGTCAAGTACATGGTACTTATATAATTGCTGAAAATGAAGATGGAATGTTTATTTTAGACCAACATGCTGCCCATGAAAGAGTAAATTATGAAATGATTACGAAAAAGTTTCAAGAAGAAAGTGTTAGTGTTACAGACATGATTGTGCCAATGAAATTTGAACTTTCAACCAGTGATTTTATGGCTTTCATGGATAGAAAAGAAGTATTAGAAAGTCTTGGTTTTAAAATTGAAGAGTTCGGTATAAATACAGTACTTATAAAAAGTCATCCCACATGGTTAAAAAGTAACTATGAAGGAGATAATTTAAAATATATTATTGATTTAGTAATAGATTCTAGTAAAAACTTTAACAAAGATAAATTTTTAGATAGCTTAGCAAAAATGGTCAGTTGTAAAATGAGCGTTAAAGCAAACGAACACTTAAGTATGATGGAAATAGAAAAACTACTTAATGATTTAGTAAAATGTGATAACCCATATAATTGTTGTCATGGCAGACCATCAATTATGAAATTTAGTAATTATGAATTAGAAAAAATGTTTAGGAGGGTATTATAATGTTACCAGAAAAGAAAAAAAGACTTATAATTGCAGGTATTGCTTTAGTATTAATAATAAATACAGTATTTTTATTAGGAAAATTATCTAGCTACATAAAAAGTAAGAATGATAATAATGTAACTAAAGAAAGAAGAAATGATGATTATCCAGATAAGTATGATTATTATGGCATTTTAAAAGATGAAGATGGTATTTATAAAATATATGGTATCGGTGAAACTGAAGAATATTTAAATGTTAGAACTTTTTATAATATTCAAGATTATATAACAAAAGATAACAAATTAGTATTATTTTCTGATGCTACTAATGAACTTAGATATGATAGTAAAAAAGATGAATTTTACTTTTATGAATTAGATAGCAGTTATAGTAATAAAGAAATTTACTCTTTAAGTGATAACTACATAATAATAAATGCTTTAAATAAAGTAAGTTATAAAAAGTTTAATGAAGAAGAAACTGTTTTAATAACGGATGAATTAAAAAATGAAAATGTCTTAGTTCGTGATAATAAGGTATATTATTTAAAAAATGATGGCATTTATGAATATAATTTAGATACTAAAGAAAATAAATGTATTATAAATGGTGAAGGTGATATAAGTATAATAAATGTCTTAGGGGATTACATTTATATAAATAAAGATGGGAAAGAACTCATCTATAAAATAAGTAGTGCTTTAAAAATAGTTTTAAGTAATTATATTAAAGAAGAATATAGTATTGTTAATTTAACAGATGCTGGAATAGTTATAAAACAAGATGGACAACTTAAAATATTTTCATTTATAACAAATAAAATACTTAATGATACCTTTGATTTAGAAGGATATAATAATACATATTCATTATATTTAGGAAATGATTTATATTACATGAATTTAGAGTTAAATAATAATAAAAAACATATTATAATAGATATGTCTTCAAAAAAGATAATTAAAGAATTTAAAGAAAATTATCTTTATATATGGAGGAATGTATGAAAATTAATTTAAATTTATTACCAGTTAAGATAAATGAAGAATTTGTAATACCTGAAGATTTTTATAAAAATACAAGTATAAAAAAATTAGATAAAGTAAAAGTTGATGGTATTATTAAATATAATGCTGCGGATGAAATAGCAATAATTTTAGATGTAAAAGGTAATATGTTTTTAACTGATGCTATAACAAATGAGCAAGTTAAATATCCATTTTCTATCCAAATTGATGAAATTTTAGAAGAAAATGACGAAAATTATGCAAAATATTTTGAAAAAAATCAAAATATACTTGATATAATTGAATTTTTATGGGAAAATATTGTATTGGAAGTTCCTATTAGTTATACAAATGCCTCTGGGACACATTTAAGTGGCCAAGGTTGGGAATTAAATAGTAAAAATGAAGATGATGGGCTTGATCCAAGATTCGAAAAATTAAACGAATTATTTAAAGGTGGTGAATAAAAATGGCAGTTCCTTTTAGAAGAACAAGTAAAACAAAAAAAAGAATGCGTAGAACTCATTTAAAAAAAGAAGTTGGAGCATTAACTAAATGTGAAAAATGTGGTGCAACATTAAGACCTCATAGAGCATGTACTAAATGTGGAAATTACAATGGTAAAACTGTAATTAACGTTGCAAAAGAAGAAGAATAAGAAAACTAATGTAAGTGGAGTATCACTTGCGTTTTTTTCTTGCAATTTATCCAATTTTGTGATAATCTAATAGTAGAAGGGAAAATGAATTATGACAGAAGAAGAATTAAAAAATATTGAACAAACCACAGCATTACTTGTTGAAAATGGTTTGGTAATTAAAAATACTGATAATTTCATTCGTGAAATAGGAAACACTGATTTAAACGATATTATAAATAAATTAAATGCTTTAGAAAAAACAGCCAATGAAGGTGTAAACATCAGTGCTTTTGTTGAAGATGTAACTAAAAGTTTAAATAGTATTGAAGAATTAGTAAATAATGATTCTTATTTTAGAAGTAGTATCGGTGCTAATGATTTCCAAAATCTTCTTACAAATATGAGAGGTAAATTTACTTTGTCTCAAAACATGTTAAAAGCTGAAGAAGTTTTGAATGGAAGAAAAGAAAATCTAAAAGATGTAGAAAGAAGAATATTAGAACTCAAGAGAAATGATAGTTTAGATGATGTAACAAGAACTAGTGAAACTATTAAATTATCTTACGCTCTAAATCATGCTAAAAAAGCTAAGAGTGAAGCAGAAGAATTTTATAAAGAACAAAAAGCCTTATATGATGAATCTTTAAAAACATTTGATGTTGTTACTTACAAAAATGATTTACTAAGTGCTATAAATGCAATTGATACTTCATATCGTAAGTTATCATTAGAACCAAGTGCTATGGAAAAATTAGCTAAAGTTATTAGAGATACTAGAGATAAAATTGTTGTATTTGGTTTTGAAGCTCAAAAGAGCCAAAAAGAATTTGCTGAACTTTGTAAAAGATATGGTTTAGAAAAAACTAATGCTAAAATAGAAATTAAAGAAGAAGTAGTAGAAAATACTTTGAAACCAGTTGAAACTACAGAACCTGTAGAACAAATTGAAAATAAGGAAGAAAAAGTAGTTCCAGAAGTAACTGAACCAGTAAAAGAAGAAAAAAACGAAATTAAAAATTATGAAGAATTAGCATATGAAGTTAAAAGATTAAATCCACATATTGAAATTTCTACAGATGAAAA
>FR899773.1:0-13408 GCA_000437355.1 Firmicutes bacterium CAG:460 | reverse complement strand
ATTATATATGATGGTGAAAGTAAATTAGTTTTACCTCATGGATTTAGTTATGATAAAGTAATTGGAATAAATAATAAAGTTGATGATAAAACTCCATATATTTGTCTTCCAGTTGAAGTTAAGAAAAAAGTTGAAACTAAAGAAGCGCCAGCTGCTGAACCAATCGTTGAACAAGTTGCAGAAACTACAGAACCAGTAAAAGAAAAAACTAATTCTAGAAAAGTAGAACCTGGCAAGAAATATAGAGTTAAAAAAGTACGTCGTGCTGTTGTAGCACCATATGTTAAATCTGTTTTATGCTTTGGAGCTTTAGGAAGCGTTTTAGCTATTTGTGCTGGAGCGGGACTTGCACCAATATTACCAGTTACAGCAATCGCTGCTGGAATTGGAGCTATAGGTCAAGCTATTTATAACAAAATGGCTAAGGATGGAATAGTTGATAAAGAAAGTGAACCGGAAAGAACAAATGATGAAAACTTTGAAGAGGATGTCTGGGGACTTGCAGCAATTGATGCTCTTGTTTTAAAATCTAAAAAAATGTTTGAAAGCTTAAAACTAGCTCGTGAAAGAAAGAAAAGCGAACCAAAAGAAGAAAAACCAAATTTAATGGATAACTTCAAAAAATTATTCAATAAAAATGTTGATGAAGAAATCGAAGGTTTAGATATACAACCTGAAAATAAAGATGAAAAATCTGAAGACCATTATATGTATGAAGGTGAAGAATATATTTTAAACCCAGAAGAAAGCAAGGGAGGAAGATAATATGACAGTTGATAGTGTGATTACTCTTGATAATGATGTAAATTGTTTATTACTTGAAAAAGTAACTCATGAAAATGAAAACTACTTTTTATCAGTAGTACTTAATGAAGACGAAGAACCAAGTGATGAATATGTAATCTTTAAAGAAATAATTGAAGATAATGAAAACTATGTTGAAGCTGTTGCAGATGCCAACCTTCAAACTGAACTTATCAAATTATTTACAAATGAAGTAGGTAAACTAGTTGAAAGCCTACCAGATGAATTTTAGTCATAATTCGAAAAGAAACTGAAAATGTTTCTTTTTTTCTGCATAATTTTATAGTATAATATAAATAAGAAAGGAAGTTTATATGAATTGGATATTTTGGCTTATTTTAGTGATTGTCTTAAGCTTTGTGGAAATTGCAACCGTTAATTTAGTTTCAATTTGGTTTGTAGCAAGTGGAATAGTTGCCATGATTTTATCTTTCTTTATTGAAGATACAGCAATTATTACAACGATATTTATTTTATTAGGAATGCTTTTACTTGTTATATCAAGACCAATTGTAAATAAATTAAGAAGTAAAGATAATGAAAAAACAAATTTAGACCGTATTATTGGTGAGGATGCCATTGTAACTGAAGAAATCACTAAAAATGAAGTTGGTGAAGTAAAAGTAGATGGCAAAAGATGGAGTGCTATATCAAAAGATAAGTGTGCCAAAGGAGATACTGTAAAAATTTTAAAAATTGATGGCGTTAAGTTAATTGTAAAAAAGGAGAGTGAATAATTATGCCAGAAATTCTAATTGCAATATTAGTAGTTATTATAATCATCATTATACCTAATATTAAGATTGTACCTCAATCAAAATGTTATGTAATTGAAAGACTTGGGTCATATCATACAACATGGCAACATGGACCACATTTTAAAATACCTTTTATAGATTCAATATCTAACAAGGTTACATTAAAAGAAATAGTTAAAGACTTTGCCCCACAACCAGTTATAACTAAAGATAATGTTACAATGCAAATTGATACTGTTGTGTATTTTCAAATAACTGATGCAAAACTTTATACTTATGGAGTTGATTATCCAGTCAGTGCCATTGAGTCATTAACAGCAACTACACTTAGAAATATCATCGGAGAACTAGAACTTGACCAAACTCTTACAAGTAGGGATATTATTAATACAAAAATGAGAGCAATCTTAGATGAAGCAACAGACCCATGGGGTATAAAGGTAAATAGAGTAGAAGTTAAAAATATTTTACCACCTAGAGATATTCAAGAAGCAATGGAAAAACAAATGCGTGCTGAACGTGAAAGAAGAGAAAAAATTCTTCAAGCTGAAGGTGAAAAGAAATCAAGTATCTTAATTGCTGAAGGTGAAAAAGAAAGTGCAATTCTAAGAGCAGAAGCCCAAATGATGAGCCAAATTAAAATAGCTGAAGGTAAAGCTGAAGCAATGATTAAAATCAAAGAAGCTGAAGCAAAAGGTATTAAACTTCTAAAAGATGCTGGAGCAGATGAAGCTGTGATTCGTTTAAAATCATTTGAAGCATTAGAAAATGTTGCAAATGGTAAGTCAACAAAAATAATTGTTCCTGCAGAACTTCAAGGCGTTGCTACATTTGGAACAACTCTAAAAGAAGTAATAAAAGAAGATAAAAAGAAATAACAAAAAGCAATATGGCAAATCGCTATATTGCTTTTAAAGTAAAATGAAAAAGCATCTAAATCAACGAGGTTGATTTAGATGCAAAACCAATTTATTGGTAGCATCCAATCTCGCTAAGCTGGATGTTCCATTTTTAATTTATGCAAATTTCTTTTGCTATATACATATTACCACAAATTTCAGCTGTTGTCAAAAAAATTACAATTCATTTCTTTCTATATTTTTACTATTTAAAGTCATATCTAATTCTTTATTTATAAAATTTATTTCATATCCACATATATTAGCTATTTTTTCAATGGTTTTGAAATCTGGTTCAATGGCTCCTGTTTCATATTGTGAAATAGTATTTCTAGCATAACCAACTAGTGTACTTACTTGTTCTTGACTTAATTTACTTGATTTACGCATAGTTTTTAATATTTTTCCTATCATTTCTTACACCTCATGTAAATTATCCCATTATCTAGATGAAATTGCTTGACTTGTCTGTAATAAAGACATATAATTGTATTAACAATAGTCTTTATATAAGACATATGGAGTTGATAATATGAGAAATAAAAAAATATGTTTTTTACTTATAACTATAATATTTTTAGTAATATTGAACTTTTTTCCAAAACCAAAAGAAGTGTTAAAAGAAGAAGAAAAAAGTACCAAAACAGAAAAATTAATATCCATGAATTTAGAACAGACAGCAGGTGCAGGAGATTATAAAACAGTTACTCAAAGTAGTTGGCCAACAGAAGGATATGTTTTTAATAGTGAATTATCTAAATGTGAAAATGGTAGTGAACTAAGCTGGGATGATACAAAAAAAACAGTTATTGTATTAGGAAATATTTCAGATAAATGTTACATTTATTTTGATATATACATGCCAACATTAGCAGAATATGTTATTTCTCAATATGGTAATGTACAAGGAAATAATAATATATATTTTCACAATGGTACAATAACAAGTGATGATGGTACAATTATAGATGCTAATGACAATTCGTATAGATATGCAGGTACAAATGATGAAGTTAAAAATTATATTTGTTTTGGAAGTGATAATGAAACATGTCCAGAAAACAATTTATATAGAATAATAGGGGTTTTTAACAATCATGTTAAATTAATAAAAGCAACAGCTGGCAATGCCGACATATTAGGAACTGATGGTGCTTATGAAACTGATACTACTTATAAATGGTCAATTTTAACAAGCTGTCCGAGTGGGGTAGCATTGAATTACAATAACTTAACTTTTCTAGCTAATAAAAATATTATAGCAGCACCAACGCCAATAACGACAACAGGTTGTTTTGATTGGAAATATTCAGAACTAAATACTATAAACTTAAATACAAATTTTATTAATCAATTATCTAGCAAATGGCAGTCATTAATTATAAATACAGATTGGGTTGTAAAATGGAATGCTTATTCTGATATTTTTTGGTATTTTAATGCTAGTGAAGCCTTTACCAATGAAATTTTAAATACTAATGAAAATAATTTATATAATGCTAAAATTGGGATGATGTACGTAAGTGACTATGCGTATTCTGCATCCAAAGAACGTTGGGCAGATAACATATCCGCATCTAAATTTCCTTGGATGTTTGTAGGAGAAGAGTGGACGATGCTGAGTGTTTCCGATGGCGGTAAAATATATATAGATGATGGTAGCTCTTTTTCTAGAGCAGACTCTACTAATATTGCTAAAATATCTAGACCAGTATTTTATTTAAATCAAAATATTCTATATGACAAAGGAACTGGAACTTCTGATAATCCAATTCGTTTAAAATTTTAATGTAAAAAAATGTAAATCATCGAAAAAATTTTTTAAAAGTGAATATTTAATATTTACTTTTTTTGTGTCTTTTGGTAGTATATATGTAGGACAGTGGTAAACTGTGGGAGAAAGTGGGGGATAATATGTTGCTGGGTGAATTTCATCATAACATTGATGATAAAGGCCGACTTGTTATTCCAACGAAGTTTAGGGAAGACTTAGGTCAAGAATTTATTCTTACCCGAGGCATTGAAAAATGCTTATATGTCTACTCAAAAACGGAATGGGAAAAGCTAGTAGGTAAACTAAATACTCTACCTTTCACTAAAAAAGTAACCCGGACTTTCACACGTTTCTTCTATTCGGGGGCTACTGCCTGCGAGTTCGACAAAAGTGGTCGAATGAGTATTACCTCCCCATTGGTTAGCTACGCCGGTTTAGATAAAGAATGTATTATAATCGGCGTTAATGACCATTTGGAAATCTGGGATAGTAAAGCATTCGAAGAATTTATGAACGACAACAGCGATATTATTGAAGATATTGCAGAAAATTTATTTGATGGTGATAAAAATGCATTATAGTGTACTAAAAAATGAATTGCTTGAAAATCTAGATATCAAAGATGGCGGAATATACATAGATGGCACAATTGGTTATGCCGGAGATTCCAAAGAAATATTAAAAAAAATACCAAATGGAGCCCTTTATGGTTTTGATGCTGATAAAAAAGCGGTAGAGTATTCCACAAAAACCCTAAAAGAAATCGGCGATAATTTTAAGATATTTAATACTAATTTTGTTAATATGAAAGAAGTATTAGATGAAGAAAACATTACTAATGTAGATGGAATTATATTTGACTTAGGTTTTTCATCTCCTCAAATAGATGATGAGACCAGAGGATTTTCTTTTATGCATGATGGTCCCTTAGATATGAGAATGTCTAGTGAAGGGAAAAGTGCTAAAGATATCATTGATACTTATAGTGAAAATGAATTAGCAGAAATTTTCTTTAAATATGGTGAAGAAAAACTAAGTAAAGTAATAGCTAAGAAAATTAAAAGTAAAAACGAAAGTATCAAAACAACATTAGAACTTGTTGAAGTAATAAAAGAAGCCACCGGAGCTAACTACTTTTACAAACAACATCCTGAAAGAAAAATATTCCAAGCATTAAGAATTGAAGTAAATGAAGAATTAACAGTTTTAGAAAAAGTTCTTCCTGATGCTATAAAAAGACTAAAAGTTGGAGGAAGGATGTGTGTTATAACATTTCATTCTTTAGAAGATAGAATTGTTAAAAATGTTTTTAAAAAATATAGTGATATTGACCCCCTTGTTAAAGGTTTAAAAGAAATACCTGATGCGTATAAGCCTTTAATAAAGTTAGTTAATAAAAAGCCAATACTTCCAACTAAAAAAGAATTAGAAGAAAATTCCAGAAGTAGAAGTGCTAAATTAAGAGTAATTGAAAGGATTTGATTATAATGAAAAAAAAGAGTAAAAAGGTTAAATTATTAAAAGGAGAAAAAGCAATGTATGTATTGTTACTTTTCTTACTAATAACAATACCAGTATTTAATGTTTTTACATCTTCAATGTTATCTGAAACAAATAATGAAGTTGAAAAAATAACTAAAAATATTGAACGCCAAGAACTTACTAATCAAGGACTTTCAATGCAAATCGATGAACTTGCAAGTTTAGAAAACATTCAAACTATTGCAGAAAATCATGGTTTGTCGTATAATAATAGTAATATTAAAACAGTTGGAGAATAAGGAGATAGTAATATGAAAAAAAGAGCAACAGTTAAGATATCAAAATTTATTATTTTAATTGTTGTTCTTTTATTTTTTGCTATAATTGCTAAACTTTCTTATGTTGTATTAAGTAATAAAGTTGATGGTATTAATTTACAAGAAAAAGCTGCAAGTATAGCTACAGTAAAAAAGACATTATATGCCGACCGAGGAAGTATTTATGATGTAAATGGTGAAGAACTTGCAAGTACTATTAATTCTTACACTGTTATAGCTTATATAAATTCTAATAAAACAAATGTCACAGATAAAGAAATGACTGCAGAAGCTTTATCACCAATTTTAAATATGAGTAAAGAAAAGCTAATGGAATTATTAAGTAAAGACCTTTATCAAGTAGAACTAAGACCTGGAGGTTATGGTATTTCTGAAGTAATAAAAGCTAAAATAGAAAAACTAGAGTTACCAGGAATAGATTTTATAAAAAATTCTAAAAAAAGATATTATAATAAATCAACATTTGCATCTTATTTAATTGGTTATGCTAAAACTTTAGATGATGGTAAAATTTCTGGAGAATTAGGTATTGAAGGATATTATGATGATATTTTATCGGGAACTAATGGTTATACTAAATATTTAAAATATACTTCAAGTAATTATAAAATTCCCAATACAAATGAAGATACTAAAAAAGCTAAGAATGGATCAGATATTTATCTAACTATTGATAGTAGTATTCAACTTATAGCTGAAAAAGCTGTATCAAGCATGAAGGATAGATTTAATACAGATTGGGCAGTATTTACAGTAATGGATGCCAAAACTGGAGCAATTGTTGCTAGTGCTACAAGTCCAAATTTCAATCCAAATGATACAAATACAATAAAAGAATATATGAACCCACTTATAAGTTATCAATATGAACCAGGTTCAGTTATGAAAGTATTTTCTTTTGCATCAGCAATTGAAGAAGGAAAATATAATGGTGAAGAAACATTTAAATCTGGTTCTTATACTCTAGATGATGGAACAGTTATCAGAGACTCAGAAAGAAAAGGCTGGGGAACAATTTCATTCGATGAAGGTTTTGCAAGGTCATCAAATGTTGCAGCAACAACACTAGCTTTACGCCTCGGAGTTGATACATTATCAGAATATTACAATAACTTAGGTTTTGGTAAAAAAACAGGAATTGAACTTTCCAATGAAGCCATCGGCGATATTGAAATGGTTTATCAATCAGAACTTGCAACAGCATCTTTTGGCCAAGGGGTAAGTGTTACAGCCATTCAAATGCTTCAAGCCCTAAGTGCCATGACTAATGATGGAACAGTTATAAAACCTTATATAGTTGATAAAATAGTTGATGAAAATGGAACTATTACATATCAAGGAGAAAGACAAGTCGTAAAAAAAGTTTATTCTAATAAAACTGTTTCTAAAATGCATGAAATAATGAAGAAAGTAGTAGAAATAAATAAATATTGGCAAGTAGATAATGTGAGTTTAATGGGTAAAACTGGTACAGCTCAAATAGCATCACCAAAAGGTGGTTACTTAACTGGTACTTATGATTACATCAAATCATTCGCTGGAATATTTCCAACAGATAATCCTAAATACATTGTCTATGTTGCAGGTAAAAAGCCAGAATCATCTCTAGGTTCGTGGGCAAAAGTAATAACAACAGCAGTAGAAGAAATAGCAAGTTATGCTAAACTTACAGAAAGTAAAAGTGATGCAGACTTAACAAAAATCATTAAATTAGATAACTACATAAGCACAAATTTAGAGACTACTCTAGAAGAATTAAAAAGCAAAAAGATAAATATTATTACAATTGGTAATGGAAAATATATAATAAATCAATATCCATTAAAAAATAAAACTCTTTTATCTGGAGAGAAGTTATTTATTTTAACAAATGCTACAGAATATAAAATGGAAAACTTAACTGGATGGAGTATCGGTGAAGTAAAAACATACTGTGATATCCTAGGATTAAAACTAGAATATTCTGGATATGGTTATGTAAAAACTCAAAGTATTGAAGCCGGAGCGGTACTAGATTTAGAAAACATGATATTAACAGTTGAATTAGAAAAAACTACATAAAAAGCACCATTTACACAAATAATAATAGTATAATGAATATATGAACAAATATTCAAATAAGGAGATAAAATGGAAAAAGTAGAAATAATAAATGAACTAAGTGAATTTTTTAAAGTATTTAGTGATACCACAAGACTTAGAATACTTGAAGTATTATTAAATGAAGAAACATCCGTTGGTGTTATAGCAAATAAAATAAATGTAAGTAATTCAGCAGTGTCACATCAACTAAGTTATTTAAGAAGTACAAACTTAGTTAAAACAAGAAAAGAAGGACAAGTAATATATTATAGTATTGCAGATAATCATATTAAAGTAATAATTGAATATGGACTAGAACATATTAAAGAAGGAATAAAGTTATGAAAAAGATAAAATTTAATGAAGATTTAATAAGAATAATAGCTAGTATTGTATTTCTTGTATTAGGAATGATTTTTAATGAAAACATTTATCTTTTAGTAATTAGTTATGTTTTTGTTTCTAAAGAAGTATATTTTAATGCTCTTAAAAACATTAAAAATGGTAAAATATTTGATGAAAATTTCTTAATGATTATTGCAACACTCGGAGCATTTTACATTAAAGAGTATCCCGAAGCAGTTTTAGTAATGTTGCTATTTTCTATCGGAGAATATTTATCAGATTTAGCGGTAGATAATTCTAAAAAAGCTATCGTTGAATTAATGGATTTAAGAAGCGATAAAGTAAATATAAAAGATAAAGGTTATATAGATGTAAAAGAATCTAAAGTTGGTGACATTTTTATAGTTGCACCTGGAGAAAAAATACCTTTAGATGGAATTATTGTAAATGGCACAAGTCATATTGATACAAAAAGTTTAACTGGTGAGTCAGTCCCACGAAAAGTTAATTTAAATGATAAAGTCTTAAGTGGAACAATTAATTTAGATAGTGTTTTAGAAATAAAAGCAACGAAAACATTTAAAACTAGTACCGCAAGTAAAATAATTGAAATAATTGAAAATAGTGAAGAAAAGAAAACAAAAACAGAAAAATTTATTACTAGATTCTCAAAAATTTATACTCCGATTGTGGTTATTCTTGCCATTCTTGTCGTAGTAATACCCGTATCACTTGAAAAAAATTTTACTACATGGGTTTATAGAGCTTTAGAAATGCTTGTAATATCATGTCCATGTGCTTTAGTTATTTCAGTGCCTCTTACTTACTTTACATCAATTGGTAAATCCAGTAAAGAAAAAATACTTGTAAAAGGTAGTGATGTAATAGATAACTTAAATAAAATTGATACAATAATATTTGATAAAACAGGTACAATTACAGAAGGTGTATTTGAAGTTGTTAAGATAAAAAATATAAATTATTCTAAAGAAGAATTATTATATCTAGTAGCATCAGCTGAAGCACATTCTAATCATCCAATAGCTAAATCAATAAAAAAAACTTATAATAAAGAACTTGCTAAAGTAACAAATTATAAAGAAATAAGTGGAAAAGGTATAGAATGTAAAATTAATAAAGATAAAATTTTAGTGGGTTCTAGAACATTATTAGAAGATAATAAAATAGCATCTGAAAAAACTTATGAATTAGGTACAATAATTCATATAGCTAAAAATAAAGAATATTTAGGTTATATTGTAATTAGTGACAAAATTAAAAATAATGCAAAAAAATCACTACAAGAGTTAAAAGAAAATAGTATAAAAAATATAATCATGTTATCTGGTGATGATGCAAGTGTAGTAAGCGAAATATCTAAAAAACTTAAAATTGATGAAAGTTTTGGAAATTTACTACCAGAAGATAAAGTAAAAATACTAGAAGAATATAAGGAAAATAATAATGTTGCTTTTGTAGGTGATGGTATTAATGATGTACCTGTTATAAGACTTGCCGATGTAGGTATTGCGATGGGTGGTCTAGGTAGTGATGCAACAATTGAAGCTAGTGATATAGTTTTAATGGAAGACAATTTAGAATGTATTTCTAAAGCCTTGAAAATAAGTAAGATAACTAGAAAAACAGTAATTACTAATATTACATTTGCAATTTTTTTTAAAGTAATAATGTTAATACTTGCAATATTTGGTATAACCCCGATTTGGCTTGCTGTTTTTGCAGATGTTGGAGTAACATTGTTATCTATTTTAAATAGTTTAAGAATATTTTTATATAAAATATAATTAATTAGCACTTATGCTTGACAAGTGCTAATTTTAGGTTTATAATATATTTGTTCAAGTTAAGAAAGGGTGATTAATATGAACTTTGAAAACAATGATGAATTAAAAGATGTTTTAAATAAATATGGGCGAGATATAACTAAAAATGTTTTAGATAACAAAGTTGATCCAGTTATAGGTAGAGATGAAGAAATCAGAAATGTTGTTAGAATATTATCTCGTAAAAGTAAAAATAATCCCGTTTTAATCGGGGAACCTGGGGTAGGTAAAACTGCCATAGTGGAAGGCCTTGCTCAAAGAATTATAAAAGGGGACATTCCAAGTTCTTTAAAAAATAAGACAATTTGGGAACTTGACTTAGGTGCCTTAGTAGCGGGTGCTAAATACCGTGGAGAATTTGAAGAAAGATTAAAAGCTGTCTTAAAAGAAATTAAAGATTCAGATGGAAATATCATTATGTTTATTGATGAAATTCACATGATTGTAGGTTCTGGTACAGATGGTGCTATGGATGTTTCTAATATGTTAAAACCAATGCTAGCCCGTGGAGAAATTCATGTAATCGGAGCAACAACCCTAAATGAATATCGTAAGTATATTGAAAAAGATGGAGCTCTAGAAAGAAGATTTCAAAAAGTTTTAGTAAGTGAACCAAATGTTACAGATACAATAACTATTCTTCGTGGATTAAAAGAAAGATTTGAAATATTTCATGGAGTTACAATAAAAGATAGTGCTTTAGTTTCTGCAGCAACTTTATCCGATAGATATATAACAGATAGATTTTTACCAGATAAAGCCATAGATTTAGTAGATGAAGCTTGTGCTACAATCAAGATGCAACTAGAAAGTATGCCTGTTGAACTTGATGAACTTACTAGAAAAATAATGAGCCTAGAAATAGAAAGGCAAGCATTAAAGAAAGAAAAAGATGATATAAGCAAGAAAAGAATTGATGAAATCGACGAAAAACTTGTTAGTATGAAAGAACAAGAAGCTGATTTAAGAAGCAAGTGGGAAAGCGAAAAAGAAGCAAAAACAGAAATAAATAAGAAAAAGGAAGAACTTGAACAAGCTAAATTTGCTTTAGCACAAGCTGAAAACAATTATGACCTTGAAAAAAGTGCAATGCTACGCCATGGTAAAATTCCTGCTTTGGAACAAGATTTAAAGAAACTTCAAGAAGAAAACAAGAGTAATATTTTATCAGATGTTGTAGATGAAGAAAGTATTGCTGGTATTATTTCTAGATGGACACATATTCCGGTATCAAAACTAGTAAGTAGTGAAAAAGATAAATTATTACACTTATTTGATAGATTAAAAACACGTGTTATAGGTCAAGATAATGCCTTAAAACTTGTTAGTGAAGCAATTATCAGAGCCAGAAGCGGCATTAAAGACCCAAATAAACCAATTGGTTCATTCATATTCCTAGGACCAACCGGGGTAGGTAAAACTGAAGTTGCTAAATCTCTAGCTTATGAACTATTTGATGATGAAAGACACATGATAAGAATTGACTGTTCAGAATATATGGAATCGTTTAATGTTTCACGTCTAGTCGGAGCTCCTCCAGGATACGTTGGATATGATGAAGGTGGAGAATTAACTGAAGCTGTAAGAAGAAATCCATATAGTATTGTCTTATTTGATGAAATAGAAAAAGCTCACAAAGATGTATTTAATATTTTACTTCAAATACTAGATGATGGAAGACTTACCGATAGTCAAGGACGTTTAGTAGATTTTAAAAATACAATTATAATCATGACAAGTAATCTAGGTAGTGAATATATTCTAGATAATGAAGATAATGCTAACGAACTTGTTATGAATGAACTTAAAAATACATTCAGACCAGAGCTTATAAACAGAATTGATGAAATAATTGTCTTTAATTCTCTAAAACAAGATGTAATTGGGGAAATAGTTGATAAAGTTATTAAAGAATTAAATGATAGATTGCAACAAAATTACATTCGTGTAGAAATAACAAATACTGTTAGAGAAAAAATTATTGAAGAAGCATACGACCCAAGATATGGAGCTCGTCCAATAAAAAGATATATTACTAAAAATATTGAAAATTTAATAGCTCATAAATTAATTGATGAAAATATGAAAGTTGGTACAACTCTAATAGTAGATATAAAAGATAATGAATTTATCGTTTCAACAAAATAGAGTTTCCAACACAAAAAAGCGTCAAATTACGCAAATGCATAATTTACTTTTTCAGTGGAGGAAAAGCCCTAAATTGCACATTTGTGTGAATATAGGGCTTTTTTTTTTTTTTTTTTTCAGTTAAAATGGGTATGTAAAATAAAATATCCGTGCGTGATATTGTTGTGGAGATGGATAAAAATGAAGAAAAAATATATTATATTTTCTTTAGTTACTTTAGTTTTATTGGTTGCCCTTATTACAAGTTTTAATTATTTTAAAACTACAAATACTTATATTGATGATAGTGTTAATAATCAAACTAAGATAACTAAAGGAATATCAATGAATTTAGAATGAAGAAAAAGTACGCTATATTTACAGTAATAATATTTATATTACTTGTAACAACTTTTACATATTTTAATACTTTAAAACAAAACAATATTTATAAAGAAAACATTGAAAATAATCAAACAAAAATAACAAAAGGTATTTCTATGAATTTAGAACAAACAGCAGGTGCTGGTGATTATAAAACAGTAACACAGAGTGGATGGCCAACAGAAGGATATAAGTTTAATGCAGAATTATCAAGATGTGAAAATGGTTCAACCTTAAGTTGGGATGATACAAAGAAAGCAGTGATAGTTTCAGGTAATTTGTCAGATAAGTGTTATGTTTATTTTGACATTTATCAACCAACATTAGCTGAATATATAAAATCTCAATATACAGGAACCTGCAGAATTATCAAGATGTGAAAATGGTTCAACCTTAAGTTGGGATGATACAAAAAAAGCAGTTATTGTATCAGGTAATTTGTCAGATAAATGTTATGTATATTTTGATAAATATATGCCTCCATCAAATTTAGCCGATGCCTGTGATAGTGGTAATAATCTTGCAACTTGTATAACTTCATTTGCAAATGAAGTTGTTTCATCAATTTCGA
>FR899772.1:262-2455 GCA_000437355.1 Firmicutes bacterium CAG:460 | reverse complement strand
TCTTTATTTTCTATTGCAATTTCTGTGATATCTTCATATTGCAATATTATAACTTCTGATACTAAATTATTTTTTTGTTTACCAATTTCTTTTTTATATTTGCAAACATTTGAATATTTAAAGAAAAATATATTTTTTTTAACATAAAAAACACTTTCTAAGCATTATATAATTAAGGCACCCTTAGTGTCTTCATAATACTGTAAAGTGTTTCTAAAATACTGTATACATAGACTATAACATAATATTTAAAACTTTACAATATTATTAGCACTTTTTGTACTTTTTTAGAGTAGAATATATTAATATATAATTACCTATATAAATGTTGACAACGTTAAATTAAAACGAAATGTAACTTATTTGACACATTATAGTTTTTGAACTATAATATTATTAATAAATGTGATCGTGCTGAATTACCAGTGCGGTCACATTTATTTAATTAGTTAATTATAATTTATTGCTCTAATTTACATCTTTTTTATAAGATTATTGTTTTTCTATTTACATGATAATTAATTTTTGTTACAATAATGAAGAAAGGTGTGGCTAAGTATGTCAGCAAGAACAGAATTTGTTATATCAAATAAAATGAAAGAGAAAGGTAAATTATCTTTCGAAGATATTAAACGTATTATTGATAGAAGTGTTAATAAAACAAATGAATTTATTAATAGTATGATTGAAAGAGGATTAATTGAAAAAGTTAATTCTAATGAATATATTTTAAAATCAAAATAATGAAACTTATACAAATTCGGAATTCAATTCCGAATTTGTATAAATAAATAAAAAATATCCAAAATTCACATTTGGGTATTTATTTTGACAATTTTTTTATCTTTTATTTGTTATTATATAAATATAGAATTATTTTCTAAAAAATAATTCTATATTAACATTCATTGCATCTGCTATTCTTCCAAGAATAGCTATAGTAATATGTTTGTTTCTATTTTCATTTTCTATATCAGTTACATACTGACGAGATATTCCAGCAAGGTCTGCAAGGTCTTGTTGAGTAAGATTTTTTTCTTTTCTATACTTTTTAATATTATCTCTAATTATATCGTAATAATACTCGTCAGTATGTATATAAACTGTCTCTATCATAGGGGATCACCAGCCTCTATAAATATTTTCTATAAAAAATTTGTAATTTTATATAGCCTAGGGGTGGCATTTGTGATATAATTAATAAAAATAGGGAAGGAGTGTTATATTGAATAAGAAAAAATTGTTGTTTTTTTCAGGTTTCATTATTATTATACTAGTTTTTATATTAATAGTATATAAAAATAGTTATAAAAATGAAATTTATACTGAAAAAAATGATGAAAATGTTAAAAATAATGAAAAAATTAATAAAATACCTGGTATGGTTAGTTTAATGTTAGAGACAAAAGCTGGTTCTGGAGAATATAAAGCATCAACAAGTAAAACTTGGCCAACTAATGGATATGAGCTTAATACTGAAAAATCTGGTTGTGAAAATGGTGGTACTCTTTCATATAATGAAACTACAAAAAAAGTAATAGTTAAAACAAATATAAGTGATAAGTGTTATGCTTATTTTGATGTTATACCACCAGATGTTACACTAGCTATAACTAATAGACCAACAACATATGGTAAATTAGGAAGTATTAATTGTACAGGAAGTAGCGCAACATATAATCAACAATATAATAGAGTTGAAATATCATCAATAGATAAGAAATATACTTCTTGTACATTAAATTATACGGATAGTACATCAAAAGTTAACTTAGCTACTTATATTACGGGCCTTGCAGGAACAACACAAGGAACAGGACAAGTAGTAAATGAAAATGGGTATAGATATGAGGGAAAGAATCCAAATAACTATATATGGTTTAATAATGAATATTGGAGAATAATCGGAGTATTTGATAGTGCATCACATGGTCAAAGTGAAAGGAATTTAGTAAAAATAATTAGAGATGAAACAATGGGCGGGATTTCATGGAATGTATCATCATCTGGAAATTGGGCAAATGGTACTAGCATGGGATAAATCAAATACAAATAATTGGAATACGTCAAGTTTAAAATCACTTTTAAATGGAGCATATTATAATGCTCAAGATGGGACAAGTTCAGGATATTGTTATGGATATAGTACAATAGCAACATCCAATTGTAATTATACAAAAAGAGGCATTCAAT
>FR899772.1:0-148 GCA_000437355.1 Firmicutes bacterium CAG:460 | reverse complement strand
GAATTTTATGGATATGAAAGAGGAACTACTGTGCCTAGTGGAAAGCCAACAAGTACAACAGGATATATAGGACTAATGTATCCAAGTGATTATGGATATAGTGTATTATCAAGTAGTTGTGCAAGAACAACAAATTTAAGTTCTTATA
>FR899771.1:22427-22980 GCA_000437355.1 Firmicutes bacterium CAG:460 | reverse complement strand
TACTTTATAAACTTATCAAATATTATTCCGTGTGATTTAGTTATATTTTCTTCTCTAATTAATTTACTTATTTCTTTCTTACTTAAATAACTCACACTTTCTACTTCATCTTTTTGTAAACTTAATTTATTTACATCAATATCTTTTTTTAAATAATATACATCAAATATAGGTATTCCTAAAGTTATACCCCCAAGAACAACAAGAGAATCTTTAGAAATATCAATTCCTAATTCTTCTTTTACTTCCCTTATAATTGCATCTTTTGAATTTTCATTTTCTAAAACATGACCACCAGTTGAACTATAATTACTTCCTTTTTCTTTTGATGTTTTTTGCATTAAAAACTTGCCTTCATTATTTTCAATAAATATAATTGATATTAAAATATGTTCACCATCAAGTAATTTTTCTCCTCGAGCAACTTTTTTATTTAGTTTTTCTCTTCTTTCATTATACACACTCAAATATTCCATAAAGCCTCCATATTTACCCAAATTATATCATAACCTAAAAAAAACACAACACTTTTATGTTGTATTTAGCCAAAAAA
>FR899771.1:9653-22303 GCA_000437355.1 Firmicutes bacterium CAG:460 | reverse complement strand
TAGTTCACCGTTACCCAAAAGTGGTGGTGCCTACTTTCTATTTAGTTCGGTACTTTTCCGAGGTTAAACTCAGGGGGAGAAAGGGCTAGGGGGTAAAGTTATGAACGAAAATAAAAATACTCTTTTATTAATTATAATCCTATTAATAATTGTAATGTTAAAACTAATATAGGAAAAAAGACACTAGTCATTATTTGAGCGTAGTGTCATTTTCAAAAGTCATATTTTTGTGGGCACTACCCATTTCCTGGGTAACCTTACATTTATATTATAAGCAAATTTTATATAAATATCAATACTTTATTCTAAAATTGCTTTAATTCTTCTAACACCAGCACTAGAAGCTTCTTCTTTTTTTATCTTAAAATGTCCTAGTTCACTAGTATTTTTAACATGTGGGCCACCACATAACTCTTTAGAAACATCACCAATAGAATAAACAGTAACTATATCTGGATATTTTTCAATAAACATACATTCTGCCCCACTTTTAATAGCATCTTCTTTAGCCATTTCCTGAGCACGAACATCTAAACCTTCACTAATCCATAAATTTACTAAATCTTCAGTTTTTTGTTTTTCTTCATCACTTAGTTTATGGTCACAGCTAAAGTCAAAACGCATTCTCTCATCAGTAATATTACTTCCTTTTTGGTGAACATCTGGTCCAACAACAACTTTTAAAGCAGCATTTAGTAAATGAGTTGCAGTATGATATTTAGTTTCTATCTCACTATTTCCAGCAAGACCACCTTTAAATTTTCCAGCAGATGCAGTTCTTGACAACTCTTGATGAGCCTTAAATTTTTCTTCAAAGCCTTTAACATCAACATTTATTCCAGCATCATGAGCAAGTTCTTCAGTTAACTCAATTGGAAAACCATAAGTATCATATAAATGAAATGCTACATCTCCATCAATATCTTTATTACTTACTTTAGCAAATTCTCTTAAACCTTTTTCTAAAGTTCTATTAAATTTTTCTTTTTCATTTTTCAAAACTTCTAAGACAACAACTTCATTACTATCAAGTTCACTATAATACTTTTTATATTTAGAAATAAGTAATCTAGCTATTTGTTCTTCCCAATTACTATTTATATCAATATTTAATTTCTTAGCGTGTCTTATTGCTCTTCTTATTAATCTTCTTAAAATATACCCTTGGTCAGTATTACTTGGTTTTATACCTGCTGGGTCTGCACTAATAAATACAGCAGTTCTAATGTGGTCAGCAATAATTCTCATACTTTCTTCATTACCTTCATATGGTAAATTAGAAATATTACTTATTAAATCAATTACATCACTCCATATACTTGATTTATAATTATCATTTACACTTTCAAGGATTGCAGTAACTCTTTCAACACCCATTCCTGTATCAACATTTTTCTTAGGAAGTTCTGTTACATTACCAGCTTCATCTTTAAAATATTGCATAAATACATTATTCCAAATTTCCACCCAACGTTCATCTTCTGGGTCAAAGTTTTCTGGTATTTCATCATTACTTCTAAAGTAAAATATTTCTGTATCAGGACCACAAGGACCAGATGCTCCAGCTATCCAGAAATTATCTTCCACAGTCTTTGCAATTCTTTCTTTTTTTATTCCTAAACTAAGCCATTTATTATAACTTACTTCATCAAATGGAATTAAATCATTACCAGCAAAAACTGTCACAGCAAGTCTTTCCACCGGTATGTTTAAATGTTCTGTTAAAAATTCAAAACTCCAAGAAATACTTTCATCTTTGAAATAATCCCCTAAAGACCAATTACCTAACATTTCAAAAAAAGTATGATGGGTTGTATCTCCGATAGCATCTAAGTCATTAGTTCTTATACATTTTTGATAATCACATAATCTTGTTCCATAAGGATGGGGTTCTCCCATTAAATATGGTATTAAAGGTTGCATACCAGCAGTATTAAATAATACAGATGGGTCATTCTCAGGAACCACCGGTGCACTAGGTATTTGTTTATGTCCTTTACTTATAAAAAAGTTAATAAATAAATCTTTTATATTCATTCTAATTCCTCCAATATTTTAAATACTTTTTCTTTGGTTTTAGCTAAATCATCATTTGCAATAATATAATCAAATTCATCATAATTTTCTAGTGCTCGTTCTGTAATATCACTTTGTTCTTCAATAGAAAGTTTACTCGGGGCAAAATTATTTATCACTAAAATACTTGTTACATCATCGAAATTCTCTTTCATATCTTCGAATTCCAAAGGCATTCTTGCATCACTAATTATTACTACATCAGCAAAACCTTCATAAAGTGAAATGTCTTCAATCATTCTCTTAGTTAAAAATCTTTCATCATAACTTCTAACTTTCGCCCCAAATTCTTGTAAAAATCTTCTAGGTTTATTTTGACTTATTCCATCCCAGTCAGTAAGTTCTTTTGCAAATAATTTAATATATTTACTAAATTCTGTTGTAACACATTTTTTTAATTTATAAATATAAAACTCATTAACCATTTTGGCAACTTCATTTTTACCGCTACCACTTTTTCCCCCAATAACAAATATTTTCATAAAATCAAATCCTTTCTAAAACAAAAAAGAATGGTCCAAAAGGAGTCTTTTAAGACGGTACCATCCTTTAATTAACTTAATTTTGATAACGGAATAACCCGATTAATCTCTGTAAGTAGCAATTATTTAAACTTTCTATTAGTTTCCATCAACCACTAACTTTCTATAAGAACTTTTCAAATAACATCTCACATCAACGATTACATTTATTAATATACACATAATTTTACCTCTTGTCAAGTGTATTTGACCATCAATTTTACTTATGTTTGGTAAAACCCTTTATAGTAAGAAAACATTAAAAGCAATATGTTATCACAGCGCTTTTTCTTCATCAATATTTCTTTCAAATAACTTAAATTTTTCTATAATAAATTCAAATATAACTTTAATAACAGACATAATCGGTGTTGCTAAAATCATACCTACTATACCAAAGAAGTGCCCAAAAATAAGTAGACCACAAATAATTATAACTGGATGTAAATTAGTAGCTTTACTCATTACAATTGGTTGTAACACATAAGACTCAACAAGTTGAACAACGCAAGCTATGATAAATACACCAAGACCTATTAAAGGACTTTGGGTAAGACCAACAACTGTTGCCACTGCAGTACCTAAATATGGACCAATATATGGAATTAAATCAGTAATACCACAGAACAAACCAAATAATAAAGCTGATTTTAAACCAATAATACTAAAACCAATTGTATCACAAACAAATACCATACAAGCAACTAACAAAGTTCCATTAACACATTTTCTAACTTCAAAACCAATCTTTTCCACTAATGATGCCACTTCAACTTGATGTTTTGTAGGTATAACCTTAAGAAGTAAATTTGTAACATTATCAAAATCAAATAACATGTATAAACCAATAATTAAACCAAAGAAAATTGTACCTAAACCACTAACTAAATTTGACATAATACTAACAATTGTAGTTGGTAAATTACTTGAAATATTAGTTCCATACATTGTAATTGCATCTAAAATATTAGTTTTAACAGCTTCCATATCAAAGGCATCAGTATCTAATTTATCAAATATATTATTTATAAAATCAGTTATCTTACTTAATATACTAGGTAATGTTTTAATTAATTCATTTAATTCATTATAAATAATCGGAATAAATATTCTAAAGAACACTAATAAAAATGCAATAAATACTACATAAACAATCATTGATGCAAGTATTCTTGACATACCTTTTTTAGTAAGTTTATCTACTAATGGTGCAAATAACCATGCTACAACAAATCCAATAAAAAGTGGTGCTAAAACACTTAAAACCCCTCCAATAAATTTAAAAGCACCAAGTTCTTTCAAAAGAATTGTACCAGCTAAAACAATACCTATTATTAAAATAATAAATAGTAATTTTAAAATATTCTTACTTAAATAAATTATTTCATTTAAGCCACCAGTATCTATTTCATTCTTCTTTTTAAACATGATTACCACATCCCTAATAATATTATAATACAAAATAGTCAAAAAAAACAACTTTTTTATGTTGTTTTATCTCTAATTCTTTCTTGTATTTTTTGTATTTCTAATTCTTTATTACGATTTTCTATTAAATAAACAATAAATTTTCTTAAAGTTAAGTATGGTAAATTAAATAAAATATCAACAGCTAAATCTAAATTATTACTTTTAATACTTTTTATAAAAGACTCTTCAATTACTTCATCTTTACATATACTTCTAAATTTATTTAAAATATTATTTATTTCCATTTTATTTTTCATTTTTTCACTTAAATATAAATCTATTCTAAATCCATTATAAAAATCTTTATCAATTACTTTAATAGGGTTATGTTTTTGATTATCTTCAATTACTAAAGAACCATTTATATATCTATCAATAGCTAAATTAGCTCTTTTAATAGAATTTATAATTTCATAAGTAGAAAAATGCATTGTAAAAGAATCTATATCTGATAATGTTGTTGGATTATAACCATTTGCAATATCAAGTTTAGATATATCTATAAATATATAATCACCAATTCTAGCCATTAAACTTAAAAAATGTTTTTGTTCTTCTTGTTTTTTCATAAAATCACAAAACTTTCTCTTCCTAAAAGAAGATACTATTTTACCATATATTTAATTGTTATGTCAAACATCACCTAAAAATTTTTTAAAATATTTAAAAATTTAATTGTAGAATTAATTAATACGTGTTATAATATTAAAAGAATAAAGGAATTGTGTGATACAGATGTTTAGAGATTTTGACTATGAAAATAAACCTGTTGTTGATATCGTCAATGAAATGATTATTGATGCTATAAATAAAAAAGCATCAGATATTCATTTTGACCCAACTGAAGATTACCTTAATGTCCGCATTAGAATTGATGGGGAATTATTAGAATACGCCAAAGTACCGGCATTTGTAAAGAAAAACCTTTTAACAAGAATAAAAATTATTAGTGGTATGAATATTACAGAGTCACGACTTCCTCAAGATGGAGCTATTAAAAACTTATCTGACCAAATTGATTTGGACTTACGTGTATCTTCTCTACCTATTGTTGATGGGGAAAAAATAGTTATTCGTATTCTTAATTATACAATGTCATCAGCTGGCTTAGAAAATCTTGGCTTATCTGAAAAAAATCTAGCTAAAATAAATAAATTAATAAAAGTTCCAAATGGTATTATCTTAGTAGCTGGAGCAACTGGTTCAGGTAAATCAACAACTGTATATAGTATGTTACAAATACTTAATACTGTATCTAAAAATATAATAACTGTTGAAGACCCGGTGGAAATGAAAATTGAAGGAATAAATCAAGTTCAAGTAATGAGTGATATTGGTTTAACATTCGGAACAACCTTAAGAAGTATTCTTCGTCAAGACCCAGATATCATAATGATTGGGGAAATTCGTGATAGTGAAACAGCTCGTATTGCAGTTCGTGCATCAATCACTGGTCACTTAGTACTATCAACAATCCACACCAATAATTCTTTAAATACAATTGAAAGATTACTAGATATGGAAGTTGAACGTTACTTATTAGGAAGTGCTTTATCAGGTATTATTTCTCAAAGACTTGTTAAAAGATTATGTCCAAAATGTCGTCAAAGTAGACCTACTACTCATTATGAAAAGGTATTATTTGAAAAAGTATTACATAAAGAAATTAATGAAGTATACACTCCTTGTGGATGTAGTGAATGTATTAATGGTTATTCTGGACGTATTGCTTTACATGAAGTTCTAGAAATAAATCAAAATATCAGAGATGCTATTACTAATAATGTTAAGAAAAGTGAATTAAGACATTTAGTATATAAAAAATCAGATGTAACAAGCTTACTTGAAGATGGTCTTGAAAAAGTTGTTGCTGGCTTAACTAGTGTTGATGAAATACTTCGTGTTATTGATGTTGATGATGATATCGGTGAAGATGAAATAGAACTTAAAAATGCCTTTATTGGAAAAACACCAACTGAAGTAATAGAAACATTATAAAACCTCGCTTTATTGCGAGGCTTTTTTTATCCAATGTATTTTGCATAACTTAAATTATCTTCAATATAAATACATACCTTACCATTATTTACATAATAACCATTAGTAAAATTCTCATTTTCATTCTTACTTTTTTCAATTGTATTATTAACCAGTACCTTTACTTCTTGTCCATTTTTAATTGCATATTCTTTTGTAGCAATATATTTCTTACTTATTAAATCTTCCACAGTTACTTCATATCCAGGGTTATGACTAACTCCATTGATTGTACAACTTTCATTTTTATTTATAATAATATTTTTCTTATCTTCTCCATATCTTTTAGCAGCTGTTTCAATTAATTCAACTGTACTATTCCACATACTTTTATTAATACCATCTTTTAAAGAACTTACTCCCACTGTACCCATTAAAGTAATTAAAGCAAGAATAACCACAACAGCAAGTAATTCCACTAAAGTAAACCCATTTTTCTTCATTTAATCACCTACTTTAGTAAAAGCCTTAAAGCTTCTTTTACTTGTTCTTCTAAAGTACTAGATTTATTTATTTGACCAATAACTTTCTTAATTTCAGAAGTTTTATATCCTAGGGCACTTAAAGTTTCCATTAAATCTTCTGTACTATCATCTTCTACTTTGCTTACTTCAATATTAATCTTACCTTTTAAATCAAGCACAATTTGACGAGCTAATTTTTCTCCAATCTTAGGAAACTTAGTTAAATACAAAATATTTTCTCTATTTATAGCATCCACAATACCATTAATTGAACCAGTTGCAAGTATAGGTAAAGCTAGTTTAGCCCCCAAACCTTTAACACTAATAAGTTTTAAAAATAATTCATACTCATCTTTTTCTTTAAAACCATATAAACTATACTCATCTTCTCCAATTTTATTATAAACATATACTTTATATTCTTTATCTATTTCATAACAAAAAGGATTTGGAACATATATTAAAAAACCTACTCCATTTGCTTCTACTGTAATATTATTACTATTTATTTCTGTAACATACCCTTTTATATAACTATACATTTTTACTTATCACCATCTATATAATATCAAAATATAAGAATTTTATCAATAATATTTCATATAATTAAGTATGAATATACCAATAATTAAAATAATAAAAAACAAAAACAAATATTTTAAATTTTCTAAAAAAGAATATGACTGTCTTATTATTAATGATAGACATACTATTTTATCTAAATACTTAAATATGCCAAGATTTAAGTATTTACAAACTGATAATGACAAGAAAAAA
The DNA here is from genome assembly GCA_000437355.1 of Firmicutes bacterium CAG:460. Lineage (GTDB taxonomy): Bacteria > Bacillota_I > Bacilli_A > RF39 > UBA660 > Onthocola_B. The sequence continues at coordinate 14,958 of FR899771.1, read as the reverse complement.
ACTAGTATTTTAATTATTCCTAAAAATACTAGTTATGGTTTAAAAATCGGTGATGTCTTAACCCTTGAAGGTAAACATATAATCTAGGATTTGGACTTCATCTCCTACTTTAGCACCCATTTTTTCTAATTCATCTTCAATACCCATACCTTTAAACTTACGAGCAAATCTTAAAACTCCTTCATCTTCATTAAACTTAGTCATTAATAATAATGTTTCTATTTCTTTACCACTTACTACCCAGATATTACCATCTTTCTTAATCTTATACGGAACATTATCTTCATATTTATATACTTTAAATGATTCTTGTGGATACAACTCTTCTTTAGGAGTTTCTTTTAATATTTCCATAAGTCTTTCAATCATTTCATCAATGCCTTCCATATTAAAAGCACTAATTGGTATTACTTCAACATTTGGATAGTTTTTCTTAAATTCTTCTAAATTCTTACTACCATCAGCTAAATCCATCTTACTTGCAATAACAACTTCTTTTTTATTTTTTAGTATTTCACTATATTTTTCTATTTCTTCTCTTATTACCCTATAGTCTTCTGAAGGATTTCTTCCTTCACTACTACCCATATCTACAACATGAGCAATTATTCTTGTACGCATGGCATGTTTTAAAAATTCTATTCCAAGACCAACACCATTCGATGCTCCTTCAATTAAACCAGGTAAATCAGCCATCACAAAACTATCACCATTTTTAAGTTTTACAACACCAAGATTAGGATTTAATGTTGTAAAGTGATAAGCAGCAATCTTTGGTTTTGATGCACTAATAACAGATAATAAAGTTGATTTTCCAACACTAGGCATTCCAATTAGTCCAACATCTGCTAAAACTTTTAATTCAAGTTTAACAATTACTTCTTCACCAGGTTCACCTTTTTCACTAAATTTTGGAGCTGGAACATCATGAGTTGCAAATGATTTATTTCCTTTACCACCTCTACCACCATGAGCAACTACAAATCTTTCTTTATCATTAATTAAATCAGCCATTACTTCATTAGTTTCGGTATTAATAACAGTAGTTCCTTCAGGTACAGCAATAATTATATCTTCAGCATTCTTTCCATATTTATTAGAACCCTTGCCATTTTCTCCTTTCGGAGCTTTTATAATCTTACGATAACTTAAATCAACCAACGTTTTTAAATTTTTATCTACTTCAAAAATAATGCTAGCACCCTTGCCACCATTTCCACCATCAGGACCTCCCATTGGCACAAATTTTTCTCTTCTAAATGAAGTACATCCATCTCCACCAGAACCTGCTAATAGTTTAATTGTTAGTTCATCAACAAACATAATAAACACCTCCTCATAATTTTATCATAAATTACTTAATATTTTCAATAGCTTTTAATACAGCAATTTTACCATATTCAAATGTAAGTCCACCTTGCAAATAAGCTATATAAGGACTTCTTAATGGTCCATCACAAGAAATTTCAATTGATGAACCTTGTGTAAATGAACCAGATGCCATAATTATTTCATCATCATAACCAGGCATTTTTGTAGGAATTGGCACACAACTTGCATCTATCGCTGAGGCACTTTGAATACCTTCCACAAACTTAATTAATTTATTTCTATCATTAAATTTAATTGCTAAAACAATATCAGATTTTTCTTCATTCCACTTTGGACTTACTTCATAACCTAAATCTTCCAATAAGTATGCAGCATATACATTAGTTTTTAAGGCACTTGCAACAACTGAAGGCGCAAAATAAAGTCCTTGTAAAAACATTTTATTAGCCCCTAGACTAGGACCAACTTCCTTAGCTTCTCCAGCCACATTTAATCTTTCACTACATAAATGAATTAAGTCACTTCTACCAACTATATAAGCCCCATTACTAGCAATTCCTCCCCCTAAATTCTTAATTAGAGAACCAACACATATATCAGCACCAACTTCAATTGGTTCCTTTTTTCCAACAAATTCACAATAACAATTATCAACCATTACAATAATATCTTTATCAATACTTTTAATTAATTTAATAACTTTTTCTAATTGTTCTATGCTTATACATTTTCTATCACTATAACCAATTGAACGTTGTATTTCTATTACTTTAACTTTATTTTCTCTTAAATATTTACTTATTACATCATAATTAAAATCATTATCTACTAACTCTATTTGGTCATAATTTATCCCAAATGATTTTAAACTACTTAAATTTTTATTAAAACCAATTACACTATCTAATGTATCATAGGGTTTACCACAAATTGATAATAATAAATCCCCTGGTCTAAGTAATCCAAAAAATGCTGTAGATAAAGCATGAGTACCAGAAATAAATTGATTTCTAACTAAAGCATCTTCAGCTTTAAATATTGTTTTATAAACCTCTTCAACTGTATCTCTTCCAATATCTCCATAACCATAACCAGATGTAGATGTAAAATGTGCCTCACTTACATGACACTTCCAAAAAGCTTCTAAAACTTTTTTACTATTAAACATACATATATCATCAATATTTTTAAAAACATCTTCTAACATTACTTAATCCCCCCATCTATTTTTAACACACAATCATTTACATATTCATTACTAACCATAAAATATATTGCATCAGCAATCTCTTCTTTTTTAGCAAATCTACCTAACATAATTTTATCTATCTCACTTTTTTTAAAATAATTATCTATATTACTTGTCATATCACTTTCTATCCAACCTGGGCATATTACATTAACTCTTATATCTGGACTTAAATATTTAGCAAAATTATGGGTCATATTTATAATACCAGCTTTTGAAGCATCATAATCTATGCTTTCTATATAACTACCCTTAAATCCATTATTACTTGCAACATTTATTATACATCCTTTTTTCATTACATCTAAACTATACTTACTTACTAAATATGTCCCAACCAAATTAACTTTAATTACATCCATAAATTCTTCACTAGTTTTACTATCTAAACTATTATCTTTACATATACCAGCATTATTTATAACGCAATCAATATTACCAAATGTATTCTTTATTACATCAAACATCTTTCTTACTTCAGCTTCATTACTTACATCAGCTTTACAAACTATGCATCTTACATCATATTCTTTTTCTAATTTATTCTTTAAATTATTTGCATCAACATAACTATTATTATAATTAATTATTACATCAAAACCTTTACTAGCAAATAATTCTGCAATACATGCCCCTAAAGAACGAGCTCCACCAGTTATTAAAACAGTCATAAAAAATCACCACCTATATATTACACTATTTTAATCCAAAATAAAAGAGTTTTCACTCTTTTATCTAATTACATTCCTATAATATAAGGATTTTCTAAGCTACCATCAACAGCATACAAGAAATAAACTGCCAAGGTATAAAGCAAAGCAAAAAGCATTTAATTTATCATAATTGGATCACTCATAGTACCAGAACCTGAAACATATGATGCTGAAGATTTCAAATATATAACCGGACGGGCATTAGTACCGTTATTACTCACATAAGCAGAAGTACTTCCAACACCGCCAATGTCATTAACAATAACTGCATGAGTATCACCTAAAGAATAAGGCATAATTGTCCATTCAGATTTTATTGCATCAGCATGTCCTGAATATAACCAGTTAACTGATTTTATTGTTGCACTATAATATAACTCCATCGATCTTGTCCATGCACTTGAAGCTGCTGCAAATCCATAATCACTTACATACATTAACCCTACTTTTGATGTCCCATCACTTGGTCCATATTTTAAAGTAGCGTTTGTTACTTCTCCGCTAAAAACAGATTTTGCAACTACATTAAGATCTGCAAGACCACTAACGCTCCATGTAGTATCAGAAATCAAATTGGTCCATTCACTACTAAATTTATTTAAAAAATTTACATTTAAATTAATAGTATTAAAATCAGAATATTTCCAAATATTACAACTACCATCCACAGAATCAACACCCAGAATATTTTTATTAGCAAGCATAACCATATTTTCATTTTGCACATATGCAGTTGTGTTACTTGGACAAGATGTTAAATTGGTCCAATTATATATTGTATCAGAAGAATACGTTCCATTAGTTCCAAGTAAACTACTTGTAGCTACAGTATTTTTTATCAATTTTACTTGATTATCAAATACTCCAATTATTCTATATAAATTATCTTCTGGGCATGAACTTGAAGAAGAACCAAAACACACAAAATTTTTAATATTATCTTTTGTTAAATACCCATCTGTAGTTGCTTTTTCTAATGCTTCTACAAACGTTGAATATTGTGTATTTGTTGTATCATATTGTAGTGTATAATATTTTGTTGAACTACAATAACTACCAACGACTTGATTATCTCTACCACAATGCATATTTACTACACCATCTGTCGCTACTGCACCACTTGCCATTATATAATTTAATCCTACTGAGGTTGCTTTACTTGTTACTTGATAATCTCCTCCAGCAAATCTATATGAATTATCTCCTGCTCCATTTGCTAAACTACTATTATGATAATATATTCCATTTTCTCCTTGTGCTCCTGTATACATTGATATTATGTAATCAGATAATGATAATTTAAAATTATCTTTTTGAATAAGTACTTTAGCATTAAAACTTTTTCCGGCATTTGCTGTTTGGTTTGCATTATAATTTACAAAAGTAATTGTTATATTCCATGTTTCTGTTTTTGTACTTGTAGTCGTTATTTCTCTATTATCAAATATTGTTATTGTATCTTTTTTTGATGTGATATCAAAACCTGATATACTTGCACCTTTGCCATCTGTTACTGTTTTGTATTCTAATCCCGAAATACTTGTAACTGCATTACCACTAGCATCTTTTATTGTAAGTAATATTTCTGGTGTATTTGTATCTTGTGTATATGTAAATGTATTTTCAGAAATATTTAAATAAACATAATAATGTTCTGTTGCAGTATTTGTTTTATTATTTGCTGTTAACATTGCTTTAGCATAAGTTGTACCTGTTTGGTTACCTGAACCACTTGCAAAGTTTTGTTGTGTTAAATTTAAACTTATTGCTGAACCAGTCTCAAATGTAAAGGTATCTACAGTATTTGCATTAATTTTAATGTCTGTTGATTTTCCCTCTCCTGTCTGTGCCACGAAATACGCAAAAGTAGCAGTAACTAAAGTTAATGCTAATGCTATAATTGATATTATTGAAACAATTTTTACTTTTTTATTTTCCATATTTTTATCTACTCCTCTTAACAATATCGTGCACAGATATTTTTCATTATATACGTATTTTATCGAAAAAA
>FR899771.1:1245-9620 GCA_000437355.1 Firmicutes bacterium CAG:460 | reverse complement strand
TTAAAAAAAAAAAAAAAAAAAAAAAAAAAAAGCATCAAATTAACACATTTGTGTAATTTGACGCTTTTTTAAATAAAGTTTTACATAAATACGAAAAAGAGCGAAATTTTTTAATCGCTCTTTCTATATTTTTATTTACCATGTTTTCTAAGGATTGCTGCTTTAGCTGCTGCTAGTCTAGCAATTGGTACTCTATATGGTGAACAAGATACATAATTAAATCCTAGTTTATCACAGAAAGCAACACTTGCTGGGTCTCCACCATGTTCTCCACAAATACCTAAAGATAATTTTGGATTAACACTTCTACCTTTTGTTGCTCCCATTTCCATAAGTAGTCCAACACCATCAAAGTCAATACGAGCAAATGGGTCAAATTCAAAAATTCCTTTTTCATAATATGAATTTAAGAATTTACCAGCATCATCTCTAGAAAATCCATATGTCATTTGTGTTAAGTCATTTGTACCAAAACTAAAGAATTCAGCTTCTGTAGCAATTTGGTCTGCTAAAAGGGCAGCTCTTGGAATTTCAATCATTGTTCCAACTTCATATTTTAAATCTATTTTAGATGCTGCAATAATTTCATCTGCAGTCTTAACTACGATATCTTTAACATATTTTAATTCTTTAACTTCACCAACTAAAGGTATCATAATTTCAGGTGTAACTGGAGTACCTTTCTTAGTTACATTAATTGCTGCTTCAATAACAGCTCTTGTTTGCATCTTAGCAATTTCTGGATAAGTTATTGCTAAACGACATCCTCTGTGTCCCATCATTGGATTGAATTCTTTTAGTGATGCAATTACTTCGTGTAATTCTTCAACAGTTTTACCTAAATCATCTGCAAGTTCTTTAATTTCCTTTTCCGTTTTTGGTAAGAATTCATGTAGAGGTGGGTCTAAATATCTTATAACAACACTGAATGGTGCCATAGCTTCAAATAAGCCTTCAAAGTCTTTTCTTTGATATGGTAAAATATTTTCTAAAGCTTTTTCTCTTTCTTCTAGAGTTGTTGCACAAATCATTTTTCTAAAGTTGAATATTCTGTCACGCTCAAAGAACATGTGTTCTGTACGACAAAGACCAATTCCTTCAGCTCCAAATTTTCTTGCTTGCATTGCATCTTTTGGGGTATCAGCATTTGTTCTTACCTTTAAATCTCTAGCTTCATCTGCCCAAGACATAAATGTTTCAAAGTCTCCACTAATAGATGCTTCTTGCATTTCTAGTTTTCCAGCATATACTTTACCAGTTGAACCATCAATTGATAAGTATTCTCCTTCTTTAAAGATGCTTCCATCTGGTGTTTTTAAAGTTTTTTCTTCTTCATTTAAAACGATAGTTGATGCTCCACTTACACAGCAAATACCCATACCACGAGCAACTACGGCTGCATGGCTAGTCATACCACCACGAATAGTTAAAACACCTTTACTTGAATTCATTCCTTCAATGTCTTCTGGTGATGTTTCAAGTCTAACTAAAATACTATCAATACCTTTTTTCTTATTTTCAATTACATCTGCTGCATTGAAATAAATTCTTCCAGTTCCTGCTCCTGGAGATGCAGCTAGACCTTCAGCAACTACTTTACCACTTTTTAGTGATTCACCAGTAAATGTTGGATGTAATAAGGCATCAAGTTGCTTTGGATCAACCATAAGAATTGCATCTTCTTTAGTAATCATTCCTTCACTTACTAAATCAACAGCAACTTTAACAGCAGCACTTGCTGTTCTTTTACCATTTCTTGTTTGAAGAATGAATAGCTTGCCATTTTCAATAGTAAATTCCATATCTTGCATGTCTTTATAATGATTTTCTAACTCTTGAGCAATACTAGCAAATTCTTCATAAACTTCAGGCATTTCAGTTTTTAATGTTGCAATTGGACTAGGTGTACGAATACCTGCAACAACATCTTCACCTTGAGCATTAATTAAATATTCACCGAATAATGCTTTTTCTCCAGTTGCTGGATTTCTTGTAAATGCAACACCAGTTCCGGAATTTTCTCCACTATTTCCATAAACCATTTCTTGAACATTAACGGCAGTTCCCCAACTTGATGGAATATCATTTATTCTTCTATAATAAATAGCTCTTTCATTATTCCAACTTCTAAATACAGCTTTAACAGCTTCAATTAATTGTGTAAATGGTTCTTGTGGAAAATCTTCTCCGGCAAATTCTTTATAAGCACTCTTAAATAGATTTGTTAATTCAAACATATCATTTTCATCTAAATCAATGTCATTTTTAACACCTTTTTTAGCTTTAACTTCATCTATAATAGTTTCAAATTTACTTTTTGCATATCCTTTTACGACATCTGCAAACATTTGAATAAATCTTCTATAAGAATCATAAACAAATCTTTTATTACCAATTTTTTCTGCAAAAGATGCTGCTATTTCATCATTTAAACCTAGATTAAGTACAGTATCCATCATACCTGGCATACTAGCTCTAGCACCACTTCTTACACTTACTAGTAATGGATTTTCTAAATCACCAAATTTTTTACCACTTTTTTCTTCTAGTTTAACCAAAGCTTCTTTAATTTGGTCAATTACTTCACTAGATAATTTCTTTCCATCTTCATAATATTTGTTACAAGCTTCTGTTGTAACTGTAAATCCACTTGGAACAGGTAGTCCAATATTAGTCATTTCTGCTAAATTAGCACCTTTACCCCCAAGAAGATTTCTCATATCTTTGTTTCCTTCTTGAAACAAATAAACATATTTTTCCATATTAATATCCTCCCATGTTCTTATTTTATCACTTTAACCTATGTCAAACAATAAAAATATTTATTTTTTTACACAATTTTATAAAGAAAAACAATTAGTTTTTTATTTTCTAATTGTTTTAAGCTAATTATCTATGTCTTTATCACTAGCATTTGAAGAAAAACGGTATCCATCAAACCAGGTTCCACCACTAGAAATTGATCAGGAACTGTTTGTTCTAATAATACATGTCTTTAGATAATCTTTATGTTCAATTGAAACACGGTAGTTTTCATCATTATAATCTAAATCTTCACTAATATATTTTTCTTGAGGTACAATTTCAAAAATCTACCAAAAGCACCACCGACAGCTTGAACAGACATTCTTTTTATATTTTTATTTTTAGCAATTTTTCTTGCAATATCATCATAAGTTATTGTTTTACCATAAGGAATTTCTTTAATATATTTAATTACTTCCATAGTAAAGTCACTTAAAGATACTTGCCATCAGACTCTAAAATAATATCATCTAGCCCTTCTGGTGTTTTATAAATCTGTTTATACATCGTATTTGTAAAATCCTTCTCCACTAGATTTACCAAGCATTCCTTCATCTATATAACTTTTAAGTAACTTAGCCATACCTTTAAAATTATATGGGGCAAATATTTTAGGAATTTTTACATACATATTTACAATGTCATAAGCAGTCTTAAGTCCAACTGTATCAAGAATTTCAAATGGTCCTTTTGGAGACCCTGTACCTACTTTCCAAGCTGTATCTATACTTTTTACATCACTAATACCATTAACTAGTAAATCCAAACTAGAAAATAAAAGTGGTATTAACATTGAATTTAATAAATAACCAGATTTTTCTTTATTAAGGGGCAAAGGCATCATTCTTATACTTTTTGCAAAATCTATTACTTTATCAAATACTTCATCTCTTGTTTTAGAATGTCTCATTACTTCAACAATATTGTTTTTCCATATGGAATTTGCAAAATGAAGAGCTAAAAATTTATCGCTTCGACCTATATATTTTGCAAGTGCACTTGGTAACATAGTTGATGAATTTGTAACAACAATTGTCTTATCATCTAACTTATCTTTTATTAGTTCATATATTTCTTTTTTAGCATTAAAATCTTCACTCATAGACTCAATGACTAAATCAGCATCTTTTAATGATTTATCAATATCTAATTCTAACTTTATATTATCTATAACTTCTTCGACTTTTTTAAGGCATTTGCTGGCATTAAACTTATCAAAATCAGCAATACCAAGTGACCAACTATTAATATTTTTATTATTTTTCATAACATTTATAGCATCAATATAAGACTTTTTTACTTCTTCAAGTTTTTTCTTACACCTTTTTATACTATCTTTACTTCTTAAATATATTGTTACATTATATCCAGAGTAACTTGTTTGGAATGCTATTTGACTTCCTAGAACTCCTCCACCTAATATTGTTACATTTTTCACTTTTATCACCTTAAAAATATTATAAACTATTTTTATTTTTTTAACAATATTTATTTTTTGCTAATACTTAAAATTATACCAATACTAATCATACTTACAAGAAGACTTGAACCACCATAAGAAAAAAATGGTAAAGTTACACCAGTAACAGGAATAAGACCTATAACAACACAAATATTTAGTAAAGCTTGAATGATTATTCCAAAACCTAAACCAAAAGATAAATATTTATAAAATAAATTATCACAATTTAAGGCTATTTTAACAATGCGATAAAAGATAAAACCAAAGAAAGCTGTAACAATTAATATTCCTAGAAAACCAAACTCTTCAGAAATAATAGAAAATATGAAATCTGTTTGAGGTTCTGGCAAATAAAATTGTTTTTGACGACTATTTAAAAATCCTTGTCCAAGTAAACCACCGGGACCGATAGCATACAAACTTTGAATTATTTGATATCCACTACCTAAAGGGTCAACCCATGGATTTAAAAATGAAACTATTCTAAGCATTCGATATGGAGCTACCACAATTAAACCTACTATACCAAGAAGCCCAACGATACCTATTTTAACAAAAAAAGATAATTTAACTCCGGAGATAAAAAGAATTGATGTTAAAGTTAAAACAATAACCATAGCTGTTCCAAAGTCTGGTTCAAGCATTATAAGTAAGAAGAAAACACCAATAACTAAAAGTATTGGTAATACTCCTTTTTTGATATCAAATATTTCTTTTTGATTATTAGCTAAATATTTTGAAACATAAATAATTAAACCTATTTTAGCAAATTCACTAGGTTGGATACCAAAACCACCAATACCAAACCAACTTCTACTACCATTTCTAATTTTTCCTAAACCAGGAATTAATACTAAAACTAATAAAATAAAACAAATTAACAATATTTTATTAGCTTTTTTATAATATATATCAGGATTTATTTTTTTTAAAACAAATACAATTACTAAGCTCATGATAAAAAATGCACTTTGGGCTTTTACAAATTTAAATGGGTCATTAAATTTATATTCAGCCCAGATAGAACTAGCAGAATAAATCATTACTATACCAAATATAGCTATTATAATAACTGCAATTAGTAACCATTTATCATATTTCTTTGGCATATTTATCCCTCGTATAATTATATTTTAAAAAAGAGTTTTCTATTACTTTTTAAGTATTAGAAAACTCTAGAAAACTATGGATTGTTAAGTTTGGGTTAAACTTCAATACGAATTGGATTTGATTTTAGTTCCCCACTACTTTTCGAATAACCGAAAAAAGCATCAAATTAACGCATTTGTGTAATTTGACGCTTTTTTGTTACGTTTATAACCATACTCCATAAGTTATTGCTGCCATTGCTAGGATAAAACCTACAACCCAGAATAACTTAATTATGTCTGTTTCTCTCCATCCTATTTCTTCAAAATGGTGATGAAGCGGTGCTTTTAAAAATACTTTTTTATTAAAATATCTAATTGATATTATTTGAATTAAACTACTTAATGTTTCTATTACAAATACTCCACCGATTATAGCTAGTGATATTTCATGTCTTGATACAATAGCAACCGATGCTAAGGCACCACCTAAAGCTAGAGAACCTAAGTCACCCATAAATATTCTGGCAGGATGAGTATTAAATACTAAGAAACCTACTAAAGCACCTACTAATAGGAAACAAAATATAGCAATTTCTTGATAACCTTCTAGCCAGCCAGCATTCCAACTTATAACACCATATGCAAAGAAAGCAATTGCTGATAAGCCTCCAGCTAAACCATCTAGGCCATCAGTAATATTTACAGCATTCGTGGTTCCAACAAGTAAGAATAATATAAATAAACCAAACATCCATCCTAAATCAATGTAAATATTTAAGAAACTTATGCTTAAAGCTGGTTCTCCTCCACCTTTCATAAATAGATAAAAGAAAACTAAAGCTATACACATTTGAATTAAAAATTTTGTAACTAAACTTATACCATTGTTATTGTGATATTTTACTTTTAAATAATCATCTATAAATCCTAGTAATCCATACGCTAAAAAAACAAATACCACTATAATAAGGTTATAACTTATTTCAATACTTCCTTTTATATACAATAATATAAGGGAAATAATAACTGGTACTATAAAGATAATTCCTCCCATAGTTGGAGTTCCTTCTTTTTTTAGATGTCTTTCATTGATTAATTTACTTACTGATTGACCAAAATGTAATTTTCTAAATAATGGAACAACAAATAAACCTGTTATTAATGATAAAACAAATCCTAACATCATTGCCATTGATGCTTTTGCTAATATTAACATATTTCCACCTCGCAACTTTATTATACACTACTTTTAATATGCTTTTTTATTTTTAAATAAAAATTTTACATGATTTTACATTTTTAATTTAACATTAATACTATTGTACCGTTTTCTTTGGCATACATTCCACCTTTTGGAGACTCATAGATTACAGTTTCACCTTCTCCACTATATTCGATATTAAATCCTTTTAGAGCTTTTTTGGCATCATCGATATTCATTCCTACAACATCGGGAACAACAACGTATTTTTGGTCAAGCCAGGTGTATTCTTTAGGAATTCCTTCACTATCTGGTTTAATATCAAGTATATCAATAGCACTTAAGAAGATGTTTCTAGCAATCGGGGCAGCCACAGTTCCACCATATTGAACAACACCTTTAGCATTTTGAACTGCCACATAGACGACAATTTCTGGGTCATCTGCAGGCATAAAACCAATAAATGATAAAATATATTTACTTGATGAATATCTGCCATTTTCAACTGTCTGGGCTGTCCCAGTTTTTCCTCCGATACGATAGTTCTCAATATAAGCATTGTGACCAGAGCCTTTAGCAACAACACTTTCTAAAGCGTATTTAACTAGGTCCGATGTTTCTTTTTTTATAATTGTGCCTTTGTTTTGGACAGTAACACTTTTAATAATGGTGTTAGTTTCAGGTTCCAAATAATTTTTTACTAGAAATGGTGAATATAATGTTCCACCATTTACTATGGCAGATACTGCCCCAACTTGTTGAATTGGGGTTACACTTATTCCTTGACCAAAAGCTGTTGTTGCTAGTTCAACATTCCCCATTTTATCTAAACTAAAAAGAATTCCATTTCCTTCACCATTTAAATCAATACCTGTTTTGGTACCAAAACCAAACTTCTTTATATAACTCATTAGTTTTTCTTTTTGAAGCATTAAACCTAGATTAACAAATCCCGGGTTGCAACTGTTTTCAATTACTTCTAAGTATGTTTGATTACCATGTCCACCATGTTTCCAACAATGAAGTGTAGCTCCATCGACAGTTATAGCCCCAGTGTCTGTAAATCTATCTTCAAAAATATTTATTAATCCCTCATTTATAGCAGCGGTATATGTTGTAATTTTCATAGTTGACCCCGGTTCAAATGTCATCCATATCGGTAAATTTCTATTTATTACCTCAGTACTATAATTTTTATATTCATTACTATTGAAGTTTGGTCTTGAAGACATTGCTAAAACTTCCCCATTTTTAGGGTTCATAGCAATTGCTATTACACTATCAGGATTATATTTAGCAACAGCATTATCAAGTTCATTTTCCATAGCAAGTTGTAAATCTAAATCAATGGTAAGTTGCAATGTTACACCTGATGTTGGAGCTTCATAGATTTCTGATAATTCTAACTTATGGCCTTTTCCATCAGAAAAATATTTAATTGAACCATCTTCTCCGGTTAGATAATCATCATAATAAAGTTCTAATCCAGAAAGCCCTTGATTATCAATTCCAACATAACCTAAAACATGACTTAAAACTGTATCATACAGATAATATCTTTTACTTTCCTTTACTAAATATACACCATCTATTTTTAAGGCATCTATTTTTTCAGCAATATCATAACTTAAACCTCTTCCTTCCGGATGAACTCTTTCAATTGATGTTTTTTTACTTACATGAGCTAACATATCTTTATAATCACTTTTTAAAATATCACTTAGTTTTTTGGCAGCATCTTCTTTATCTTTAATTTGATTAGGAATAACTACTAAAGATGTTGTTGTAATATTATCTGCTAAAACTCTTCCTTTCC
>FR899771.1:0-1179 GCA_000437355.1 Firmicutes bacterium CAG:460 | reverse complement strand
TATCGGTAATTTTCTACTCCATAAAGCTTCTGCTAAATTATTTAATTTTTTATATGAAAAAACTTGGATATAAAAAACCCTAATAATAGCTATAACTAAAACTAAAATAACTACTAAAAATATATATCTAATTCTTGTATGTATATTATTATAAAACATAATTATCCCTCAGAAAAATATATGTTATATTAACAAAAAAAAGAATAGATTAATTTATCTACTCTTTCCCACATTTTCATAATTTGTTAAATCTAATCCAACAAATTGAGCTAATCTAATTAATTCATCTTCTGTTGCATACCTTGCTCTATCTGCATCAAGTATTGCATACCCAATACCACCTGCAAAATAAGCTCCCTCGAAATAATTAATTAAATCCATTCTTAATCTTTCAAAATCTATATCCATTTTATTAATTACTTCTTACATAACCATGATTTTTTAAATAAGTAATTACAGATTCCATTTTTTCTTCTAGAGTTGCATCTCTTCCATTTTCTCTTTTAAAGTTTGTATAATATGTTTCATAGTATTCAGCTAATGCTCGAATATCTAAACTATCAATACTAGATACTTTCATATTTCTTACTAAAATATCTATTTTGGCATCCATACTATTTAATTTACTAGTTATATCATCTATTTTACTTCCAATAGATTCTAATGCTAATTTATTTTCATTAACTGTTTGACTAACTCCATTTAAACTTCCATTTAATGCTAAGTATTTATCATTTACTAAAGTTGCGTTTGCATTAATAGATGCTTTAATTTGTGTAAATTCTGTACCTTGTTTTGAAGCAATACTTCCAATTCCATTATTTAATGAAGTGAAATCACTTACTTGTTGTTCTTTTACTTTAGCAAATCCATTTGTTAAATTAGTATTTAATCCATTATAAGCCTTATTTACTACACTTTTAATACCTTCAGATTCTTTTGTTAAAGCACTATTTAGTCCTTTGAATTCGTCTGTTAATTTTGTATCAAGGGCATTTAATTTAGCTTGGTTCCAATTAAATCCATCTGTAATTTGTGTTCCAACAGCATTTAATTTAGCTTTATTCCAATTAAATCCATCTGTAATTTGTGTTCCTACAGCATTTAATTTATCTTTATTCCAATTAAACCCATTTGTAATTTGTGTTCCTACAGCATTTAATTTATCTTTATTCCAAT
>FR899770.1:25346-26150 GCA_000437355.1 Firmicutes bacterium CAG:460 | reverse complement strand
TATATTTTACTTGTGGCTTTTATTTATGATAAACTTATTGTGTCAATTCTTCAGTTGCTATATCATTAAGTAATGCTTTTCCTTTTTCATCTGGCATTGTAAACTTTTGATGAAAATATCTTAAAGCTGCTCCAAGTTCTCCAGCATAGCCACCAACTTGTGTAATAATTAGTTTAGCCATCTTTAAATCTTTTTTAGTTACACTAACTGGATAAGATAAATGTTTTACATATTTAAACATATTTTGTACCTCCAGTATTTTCCCAAGGCCATGGGTTATTTATCCATTCAAATTTGGATAATGATTCACTATCCATTACTTCAAGTGGACCATAGCATTTTACATATTCCATTTCTTTAGAATATGCTTTTTCAGTTAAATCTTTGAATTTTCTTAGCATACTTTCATCAGTTGGATGTAAATCTAAATAAAGATTTAAATCATTTATTGCAAAAGATAATACCATAATTTCTAGTAATAATTCTTCTTGTTTATTGTTAGCTGTTAACTCTTGATAACGATAGTTTTTGTATGGGTCATATAAATCATTGAACATATTTCCTTTAGCAAAACCATCTTTAACACTAGCTAAATTTGAATTTGTTTCAAGTTTCATATTACTAGGTATAGTAAATCCGAAAAATCCTAGATTGTCATCAAATAACATATTTTTTTCCTCCCTAATTTATAGTATGTTTTGCCTAAAATGTGGGATAGGTAAAAGACTTAGTTTTTGAAAATTGATTGTAAATATTTTGTGATAATAATTATATAAGTATAAATTGTTTGTTTTTCTAAATAAT
>FR899770.1:21970-25239 GCA_000437355.1 Firmicutes bacterium CAG:460 | reverse complement strand
TTGACTTTATTATAATTTTATTTTAAAATATAAATTAGGATAGGTAAGAGGCATATGGATAGATTACGCGTAAAATTGAAAAAAATCCTAAATAAGGACGTAACGTCTCTTTTAAATAAATATAAAATTCCACTAGTTAGTATTGCAGTAGTGGTAGTTTTGGCATGTATTGGATTAATTGTGACATATGCTTTTTATCAAGTGGTAGATACTAAACCAATTATTGGAGGATCTACAACAGAAATATCAGACTTAGATGTAAGAATAATGGCTGAAGAACGAGATGTAAATGGTAATGGTTTAGGTAGTTATGGACTTTATCCATATATTCCTAAGGCTGGTTATAAATATAATTCTACAAAAAGTTATTGTACAAATGGTTCAGTAATAAATTATGATGCCAATAATTATGATGCAGATATAACAGCATATGGACATGATGTATGTTATTTGTATTTTGATTCTACTGCACAACTTGATATAACATTAAACGTTTATGCAGAAAATGTAGATTCTGATGGTAATGGAAATGGAGAATATACAAAACTAGAAACAACAGCATTACCAACGGTTGGATATGAATTAAATACAACAAGGAGTTCATGTAAAAAGGGTTCAACAGTATCATATATAGCAAGTGAAAATTTATTTTCAGTAGAATCAAGTGAAAAAGATGTTTGTGATATATATATGGATGCAATGGATGTGGATATAGCATTAAAGATATATGTACAAGCAAAGAAGAATTCAACATTATATTATGAAGCAAAGAGTATACCAACAAATAATTTCTATGCATTAGGAACAAAATCAGCATGTACAGGTACATCAACAATGTCAATAAAAAATCAAAAAGTAGTAGTATCAGCAACAGGAAGAACAAATTGTGTAGCATATTTAGATGTGTCAAGTGGACCAATACCTGAAAGTATGCAAAATACAGTAAATGGTCAAAATGTAACAATAACTTTTGGAAATAGCAATTTAGGAACAACACCGACAACATATTATTATTCAAGTGATAATGGTGCAACATATGTATCGAGTACATCAAATACTTATACTTTTACAGGATTAACACCATTAACAGAATTTGTTTTTAAAGCATATTCGGTGGATGCAGCGGGAAATACCTCTGGGATTTTGACAACTACAGCAACAACAGATTATGTATTAGACAAGCCTTTTGAATATCAAAATTCGACACAACAATTTAATGTAATTGTTTCTGGTTATTATAAAATGAGAGTATGGGGTGCTCAAGGCGGTTATAGAACTACTGGAGGAAATTCCGGCCGTGGTGGTTATGCTGAAGGTACTGTATATTTAAATGCTGGCGATGTTATTTATGTTCATACAGGTGGTGCCGGCGGCAACGGTTCATCTGGTTGTGGTTCAACTATTTGTGCTGGTGGATATAATGGTGGAGGCTATCGTTATAAATATTATGGCGGTGGAGGTGGAACCGATATCCGTATTAATTCTGACTCATTACTTGCGCGAGTAATCGTTGCTGGTGGAGGAGGTTCAGATGGTGCTACTGGTAAGAAAGGTATGTACGGTGGTGGTACAACTGGTGGTTCTAGTACAGAAAGCTATTCTTCCGTTGGTAATTATGGTGGAAAAGGTGGAACTCAAACATACTCAGGTTATTCAGCATCATACACTGTAACAACTCAAGCAACAACTGGCTTAAATTCAAATACATTGGCAAATTATGGTGGAGGCTTTGGCTTTGGTGGCGGAGGTGTTTACCTAAGTAGTGGTTATGGTGGTGCCGGCGGTGGTGGCTGGTATGGTGGTTCAGGTAATGTACCAGATGGTTCCGGAGATGATGACCGTGGTGGCGGTGGAGGCTCAGGATATATTTACACTTCTAGTACTGCATCAAATTATCCATCAGGTTGTTTATTAAATAGCTCATATTATTTAACAAGTGCTACTTTGAAAGCTGGAAACGAATCAATAACGTCACCAACTGGTGCTACTGAAACTGGTCACGCAGGAAATGGATATGCCTATTTAACTTATATTGGAAAGGTACTTAGTTAATGAAGTGTAGTAGGTGTGGTAGTCCACTTCCAAGTGATGGAATTGTTTGTAAATTTTGTGGAGCTTTAATGGATCAAAAACAAATAGCTTATCAAAATAAAATGAAAGATAAAAATAGTGAAAGAATTGTTCTTTTAAGTGAAAAGTATGGACATGAAAATAAAATTGAATATCGTGAGACTAAAGAAAATAAAACTTTAGGTCTCGCGATAATAATAATTGTACTTGTATTTTTAATAGTTTTAACCATACTAATAAATAGATAGGTGATTATTATGTTGTTATTATGTATTAAAATATTTTTTGCAAGAATTATTGATGTAACTTTGGGAACAATGAGAACTGTTTTAGTTGTTCGCGGAAAGAAGTTTACACCAGCAATTATAGCATTTTTTGAAGTTCTTATTTGGTTTTTAGTAGCTAGAGAGGCATTAACAACTGATATAAAATCAATATTAATTCCAATTTGTTATGCTGCTGGATATGCAACAGGAACATTTATTGGAGGTTATATTTCAAATAACTTTGTAGAAGGTTTAATTGGTGTTCAAGTAACTACGAAAACTAAAGGAGTAACCAAGATGATTGATGAAATAAGGGATGCTGGTTTCGGTGTATCTGTTATTGATTTGAAAAATCCTCAAGATAATGAAGATAAAACATTGTTAATGATACAATTAAATAAATCTAAATTAAAAACATTAACTCATATAATAAGAACTAATGATAAAGATGCGTTTGTTGTTATAAATGATACTAAATATACCCAAAATGGGATTATTAAATAAAAATAATATGTCAAAACGTATTATTTTTTCTTTTATTTGAAATAATAATGTGATAGAATATTGTTAAGGTGATATAATTTGAAGAAGATTAATTGGGAAAAAGTAAATAAGTTTATTAAAAATAAAAATTTTATAATTGCACTTTGTGTATTTGGTTTAACTATGGCATCAATTGGGTTTAGTTATGCATCTTTCTTTTCAGTTAAAACTAATAGCACTAATCAAAGTATAACAACAGGAACTTTACAAGTTTCTTATGGGAGTAATTCATCTTCAATACAAAGAACTGGAATGGGTTCAATGTCTGATGAAATGGGACTTGCTCAAAGTGAAGCTAGTGTAATATATGTTCAAAATACAGGAACATTAAATTCAACATATGTTATGAATATTGGTTATGATATGACTAATTTTAAAGCAAGAAATGGT
>FR899770.1:287-21920 GCA_000437355.1 Firmicutes bacterium CAG:460 | reverse complement strand
GATGAATTAACACCTTTAGATTATGTTATGGTTGCTGTTTATGAATATAATGGTGCTGGTAGTGCTGATACTTTAGTGGCTGGACCAATAAGTGTTGCTGAACTTCCAATATACAAATTAGATAGTAGTGATGCTAGAAATAATAGATATTCAATTTTATTTAATACTGTTGGTAGTACTTCAAGTTCTACATCAACTAAAACATATAAGATTAAAACTTGGTTAAGTGATAAAGCTATTCCTGCTGCTAGTTATACATATTTTTATATAAATACGGAGATTGTAGCTGAAGTTGTAAATGCTAAGATGTCTTATAATTTAAGTGGTACTATTACTGATGGAACTAATAATTTAAGCGGTGCTACAATAAGCTTACAAAATGGTTCTTTAACTAGTACAACTTCTTCAAGTGGAGCTTTTAGTTTATCAGGTATTTATCCTGGAGTTTATAATGTTGATATAACATATAATAATGTTACTTATAAAGGTAATTTAACAGTAGTTGAAGGTACGAGTGTGGCATTATCTAGTATGGGTTCTACTTTTAGTGGTTCAAATATTTATAATGTTGCAAATACTTATGGTACTACTTTAGCTAAGATTATATCTAAAAATAATATTGATACCTATAGTAGTGCTGCAAGTATTTCAAGTGGAAGTTTGTATCCAACTTATAAATTAACTGGGGCTGCTTCAGCTTCAATTAGTGGAATTAAAATATCTTTAAATACCACTAATAATACATATACAATGAGTAAGTAAATTTTAATTTTACTTACTCATTTTGGTAATAAAATTGTATGTGAAAAAAAGGTGAAAAAATTTTTTGAAAATTATCAATTTAGGGTTGATTTTTGTTCTATAAAATGGTAATATTAAAATAGAGAGGAGATAAGAAAAGCATGGAAAATAAAAAAAATACTATTCTTTTAACAGTTATCGCAGTTGCAACATTATTAGTTGCTGTAGTAGGTGCAACATTCGCATATTTCACAGCATCAGGAGCGCAAGGAACAACTGGAAATGTTACAGTTAGTACAGGTACTGCTGCTAGTTCAGAATTTGGTGTTATTAAAGCTCTTAATCTTTATGCTGATGCTTCAACATTTGCTCAAGGTGGAGCTGATGTTACTGGAGAAACTACTGGTACAGTAAAATGGACTGCTCCAGGAGCTACTCAAGAACACACTCCAGATGAAGCTGAAAGAAGTTTCTGCTATACTGCTGCCTTAAATATTACAGCAAATACATTTACAGTATCAGCTGCTAATACTGAAAAATTAAATGAATTAGAATTTACTGCTAAAAAAGGTAGTACAGTATTACTTGACAAAGTATCTCTAGTTGATTTAGATACTAAAGTTGGAAAAACTGGCTCAATTAATATTCCTACAACTGCTGGTGGAAGTGAATACACTCATAAATTAATTGCTGATGCTGGTGCTAGTCTTACTGATGAATGGACTATTACTGTTACATTAAAGAACTTAGATATGAACCAAAATGAAAATACTGGTAAACAACTTACTGGTCAAATCGCTTTCACTAAGGTAAGTTGTGCTTAATTTTAATTAAAAATAAAATTGGACTTCGGTCCTTTTTTTTGTTAAAAATTATTTAAAAAAATATCAATTTAGGGTTGATTTTTAATCTATAAAATGTTACTATTAGAATAGAGGAGGAAACGAGAAGATGGAAAATAAAAAAAATACCATTCTTTTAACAGTAATTGCAGTTGCAACATTATTAGTTGCTGTAGTAGGTGCAACATTCGCATACTTTTCTGCTGCAGGTGGAACAGGAACAACTGGTAATGTTACAGTTAGTACAGGTACTGCTGCTAGTTCAGAATTTGGAACAATGAACGCTATTAATCTTTATGCTGATGCTTCAACATTCGCTGAAGGTGGAAATGATGTTACTGGCTCATCAACTGGTACAGTAAAATGGACAGCTCCAGGTGCTGCTGGAACTGCTACACCAAGTCTAGCCGATAGAACATTCTGTTATACAGCTGCATTAGAAATTACAGCTAATACATTTGTTAAATCTGCTGCTAATGCTACTAATGTAAATGAACTTGAATTTACTGCAGTAAAAGGTACAGAAACTATAATTGACAAACAAAGTTTGGTTACTTTAGCTACTGGCAAAGCTGTTACTGGTACTATTAATATTCCAACTACTAAGGGTGGAACTGATATGAAACACACATTAGTAGCTGATGCTGGTGCTAGTGTTAGTGATTCTTGGACTATTACTGTTACTTTAAAGAATCAAGCATTTAACCAAAATGATAATGCTGGTAAACAATTTACTGGTGTAATCAGATTTAATAAAACAACTTGTTAGTTTATAGGACTTCGGTCCTTTTTTATTTTATATAATTTTTTTATAAAAAATTGGTATATTGTGAAACTTTTGTGAAAGTTAGCACTTATACTTGACAAGTGCTAATTATAGTAATATAATGATAGTGTTAATTGAAGAGATTAACAAATAAAAAACATTTTCAAGTAATAATAAAGATTTGAAAATATGAAAGGAAGATGATATTTATGTTACCAAGCAGAATGTTTTTTGATGATATGTTGAATGATTTAGAAAAAGAAAATAAGATGAAATGCGATATCTTTGAAAAAGATAATAAAGTGTTTATTGAAATGGATGTTCCCGGATATGACAAAAAAGATATTAAAGTTGAATGTAATAAAGGAAATATAGTTGTTAAAGCTGAACATCATGAAAAACATGAAGATAATAAAAAATACTTACATAGAGAAAGAAAAATGTATGGCAGACTTGAAAGAAGTTTCCATCTAGAAGATATTGATGAAAAAACTATGGAAGCTGAATTTAAAGATGGTATCTTAACTATTAGTGTTTCTAAAGTTGATGAAGATAAAAATAAGAGATATATTGAAGTTAAATAGGAAGTGATTTTAATTTATTTCTTTATTAAAAAATAAATTAATGTAGAATTATAAGTTTGCACTTATAATTCTTTTTTTGTAATATATCTATAAATAACCGAATGAAAAATCTACAAATAACCGAAAAGTATTAATTTTGTTAAAAATTATGATAAAGATTATAGCAAAATTTAAATAATTTTTGTTTACAAAAACTAAATTAGATGTTAAAATACTTTTTATCAATTGGGGGTTATTATGGAGAAAATATATTCATTTACAAATGAGTTTGTTAGAGCTTATCCAGAAATGTATGATTTTAATGATGCAAAAGTATTATCTGTGTTAGGTAGTGGAGACCAATATTTTACAGCAATTTTAAGTGGCGCTAAGGAAGTTGAAGTAATTGATGTAAATATAGTTAGTTGGTATCATTTTGTTTTAAAATATACAGCGATAAGATTGTTAAGCTATGAAGAATTTTGTAATTATTTTATAACTAATAGATTAAATGATACCAGGATATATGCTCATATAAGGAATTATTTACCCGACGATGTGAGAAAATTCTTTGATAATTTAATCAGGTTAAGGATTAAATTTTCTAATATAAGACTTAGAAGTAATATATTTAGTTTGTTTACATTAAGTGATTATGTAAGATATATTCCTTATTTAGAGAAAGAAAATTATTATAAATTACAAGGTATGTTAAATAAAAGAGAGTTACCAACGTTTTATCTTAAAAGTTTTGTTGATTTAGAAAAGTCTAGTTATGATGTTATACTTTTATCAAATATATATCATTGGATAGATATAACACCAGAAGAGTTTAAAAAATTAATTGGTGGCTTTGATGCAAGTGAAGTTCAAGCGTTATATACTTGGAAAATTAGTTATGATTTTGAAAAATTTAGAAATTTAGGTTTTGATATAACTTGTGTGCCTCCAGTTAACAGAAGTGAATTTAGTCAAGAAAATTATGTATTAACATATAAAAGAAGCAAGTAATATTGCTTTTTTTTTGCGTTTTTAATATAATTAAGTAGGTGAGATAAATTATGTATGAAAATAAAAAAATATTAATTTTAGGTGCTGCTAAAAGTGGTATTGCAGTAGCAAAGTTATTATCAAATAAAAATAATGATATAATACTAACTGATTTAAATGAGTTAAATAAAGATGTAGAAAATGAATTAAATGATTTAGGAGTAAAAATAGTTGTTACTAAAAATCAAATTGATTTAATTGATAGTAGCTTGGATTTAGTTATTAAAAATCCAGCGATTATGTCAACAAGTCCTTTGATTAAACGTTGCGAAGAATTAAATTTAAGGGTAGAAAATGAAATAGAGGTTGCATATCATTTTTTACCAGATAATATAAAAATAATTGGTATAACTGGTTCTAATGGTAAAACTACAACTACAACAATTATTTATAATATGTTAAAATGCCTAGGTAAAAGTGTTGTTATGGGAGGAAATATTGGAACACCATTAACAGATTTATTACCAAATATTAAAAGTGGAGATATTTTACTTTTAGAAATTAGTGACCATCAACTTTGTGATATTCATGATTTTAAAACAGATATTAGTGTTCTTACTAATATTTGTCCAACGCATTTGGATTATCATGGTACTTATGAACATTATAAAATGACTAAAAAGAAGATATTTAATAAACATACTTATAGTGATTTAGCTATTATTAATTATGAAAATAGTGATGCTATTGATGTAAGTGGAGATATTTTATCTAAGAAAGTGTATTTTAGTTCAAATGGTAATACAAGTTGTAAGGCATACTTGTTGGACGATGGTATTTATTTAAATAATGAGTTAGTATTACAAAAAAAAGATATTAAATTACAAGGTGTTCATAATTATGAAAATATTATGGCTGCTTTATTGGTTGTAGAAAACTTTGGTTTAGATATTGATAAAATAAAGATGTTTTTGAAAACTTTTGGAGGTGTTGAACATCGTTTGGAATTTGTAAGAAATTATAATGGAGTTGATTTTTATAATGACTCTAAGTCTACAAATCCCACTGCAACAATAACTGCTTTAAAAACATTTGATAAACCAATTCATCTTATTTTAGGGGGCTTAAATCGTAATCAAGATTTTCATGAATTAGATGAATTTATGAAAAATGTTAAATATATATATGCAATTGGGGAAGTTACAGATATCGTTTATGACTATGCTTGTAGTATGAATATTCCTTGTTTTAAAGGTAAAACTTTAGAAAATGCTATGGAATTTTTAAAGAAAAATATTAGTGATGGTGAAGTTGTATTATTATCTCCAGCATCATCAAGTCAAGACCAATACCCACATTTTGAAAATCGTGGTAATGAATTTAAAAATATAGTTGAAAAATTCTAAATAAAAATGTATAATAGTATTATAGTATAAAAGGGGCTGATAAAATGAATGGACAAAATCCAAACAATTTAAATAATGGCGAAAATAATTTTGGAGCAATGACTTTAGGAAATACCGGAGGTAATACAACTTCTGGGCAACCTAATGAAGTTGAAACTTTAAATCCTACACCAATGCCAAATGTTGGTGGGGAAAATGTTACACCATCACAATTACCTAATGATGCTGGAGTTGTAACACCACAACCTACAGCAATTGATAATTTAATGGATGATGTAGGTCCTGCTACACCGGTAGAAAATGCTGTACCAACTGAACCAGTTGCAAGACCAATTCCAGGTACTGAAGGACTTCCAAATGCTGATATGAATAATTTAATGGGAGGAACTGTTGGTGTTGGAACTACTAATTTTGGTACTCCAAATATGGTAAATCCAACTAAAGTGGAAAATATTGGCGTTGTACCACCAGCAAATGAAAAGAAAAAGAAACCAATGAATAAATTCTTATTTATTTTACTTATTGTTGTTTTAATTGCTGGAGTTGCTTTTGGTGTATATTATTTTCTTAATATTAGTAAAAATAATGTCAAGTTAACAACTAAAGAAATTACAATTGGTATTGGTGAGACTGTTCCTGATGATGTTAAAAGTTATACTACAAGTATAAGTGGAAATACTAATCTTTGTAGTGTAAATATCAGAAATGTTAATTCTCTTGTAATTGGAGAATATCCAGTTACAATTACATGTAATAATAAAACTTATGAAACAAAAGTAATTGTTGGAGATAAAACAGCACCAAAAGTTGAATTAAATACAGTATTTAGAAAAGTTGGTACATCTGTTAAGGTTGAAGATTTTGTAAAGAATTGTATAGACCCATCAAATTGTAAAACTAGTTTCTTAAATACTGAAGAAGTAAATAATTATTTACAAACAGCAGGTGGACCAAAAAAAGTAGAAATAGTTGCTGAAGATGATAATGGAAATAAAGAAACTTATGCAACTGAACTTTATGTAACTAGTGATGATATTTTCTTATTCTTAGGTTGTACAAGTAATGAAGAAGAAGTTTTAAATTATAATGCTAAAAAAGTTACATCAGATATTTTTGCAATAAGTCGAAATGAATTTGCTTTCTTAAATGTAGCAAGAAGAGATTATATCTATACATTTAGTGATGAAGCTGAATATAAACAAGTAATTGGTAATAAAAATGTTACAATAACATTTGATAATGTAACTGGTAATGCGTTATATGATGATGAAAATAAACAATTAACTATTGCAACTGACTTATCAATGGATACTTTAAATAGTGAAAATAATAATGCTTTTCCAAGTAATTATTCTGATATTCAAGAATTATACAAGAATAAAGGTTATCCAGGAATACAAATATTAAATAATTATCATGAAACTGAAAAAGTATCAAATACAGAAACTGAAAAAAGTGAGTAAAACTCATTTTTTTCTTTTATACTGAAGAAATTTATGATACAATTAATGTAACGGTGATAGTATGAAAAATGAAAAGGAAAATAAATTCTTGTTTTTTATCGCAGTAGTGTTACTAGCGGTATTAGTTTTAATGATTATGGTAAAGATATTTATCTTTGATAAAAATAAAGAAAAATTACCTGAGGTACCTGATAGTGTAATAAATGAGTTAAATTCTTATTTAGATATTAAAAATGTTAATAATGATGTAACATTTTATATGGACCAATATATTGATAGTAAGAATTTAGGTTATGTGGCAATTGGTAATGTTGCATATAATTATATAAAAAGGTATGATAATTTAAAAATTGAAGTTGTTAGTGAAGATGATAAAAAGGTATTTAATAAAGAAGGGGTGTTGGATACTAAAATAAAGCTAGAAGATTTTAAGAAAGTAATTGCTTATTTATTTAATGAAACATTTGATTATGATTATACAGAATTTAGTATTGATGAAGAAACTAGTGCGTGTTTAAATGGGGATTATATATTCATTTATAAATTAAATGAACCAAAAGTAAGTAATAATGCTTATTATCATGGAATGCTTAGTTATACTATGATGGATAATAATAATACAATTAAAATTACGGAGTATTATCTTGGTTGTGATAAAAAAACAAAGTATTGTTATAATAATCAAAGTTATGATAAAAATATGTTAAAGAAAAATAATTATGTTCTTTATGATGATATGTTAGATGTATCTACAATTACAGAAAAGTTAAAAAAATATGTTCATACATTTAAAAAGGTTGATGAACATTATAAATGGTTTAGTGTAGAACCAGTTGAATAATTAATTTTGGGGGATATTATGGAAAATTATAGGGATATTTATGCTTATGCATATGATGCATTTAATATATTTTTAGAAAATTTAACAATGTTTCATGTGGGTAAGAGAGAAAAAGTAATTGATGATGTATTAGATTTTTTAACTAATAAAACTAGAGTATATGATAATGATTTTAGAAATATTACAACAACAGATTTTAATGATTTAGATACTGTTAAAAGAGTAATTATGCTTATTATTGTAAGTAAAGCATATATGAGTAATTATTACGATTTTATTCATGATATTAATGCTTTTGAGAATAATTTAGTGTTAGTTGAATTAGAAAATATGTCTATAGAAGATATTGTAAGTGGTTTTTATAATAGAGATGATTTTATAAAAGATATGATAGAAGATTATTTTTCTTATATAAATAGACCTTATATATTTCAAAGTAAGTGTAAGTCTTTAATAATAAAAAATGAAAAGATACCAGTGTTATTAAAATTAAATCCATTTGAAGTATTAGATTTATATGAGTTTATTGAAGATGATAAATATACTAGTTCTGAAGAAGTTATTCAGACATTTATGGATATATATGAACAAAGTTTAGTTTGTTTATATAATGATGAATTTGGAGAAAGTGATAATTATTCTTGTAAGGATGAGTTTTTAGTAAGTATTATATTTTCTAAATTAATGGAAAAATATGGTAGTAAAGAAAAGTTTATTGAAGTAATTAAGTATATTTTATCTAATGTTTATGAAACTGTTGTTACAGAATTAAATGGACATAATAATGATTATAGAGTGTATATTAATATAGTTCGTCTTATAGAAAGTTCTAGTATAGAAGAAGTAATAGAAAGATTTGTTAATAATTATGAATTTACTATTGAAGTAATTGATGCTTTTTTAGAAGGTAATGATTATTTAGTTGAAGGAGATTTAATTGGTAAGAGAGATGTATTTAAAAGAGTAGGTAATGTTAAATTACTTAGAAAACTTAATCCATATTATCAAGAAGAAGAAATTGTTTATAAGAAAATAAAAGAGACTAGTGAAATCTAGTCTTTTATTAATACTGCATGAACTACATATTTGTTATATTCATCTGCACAGGTTGATAAAGTAAGTATTTTGTCATCTTCATTTAAATCAATATTAAAATTATAAATGCTTCTATCTTTAACTATGTTAAACATTTTCATTTTAGTATCCTTGTCTGGAAATATTACTTGTAAATAATCTAGAGTTGTTTCAATTTTATATAAAGAAAATATTTTATAATGTAATTCTTCATATAATGTTTTTAAGGTAATTATTTGATTGTCTGGATTACTATACCAATTATATCTCATCATATTTTGAAGGTGACCAAACATAATACCATTATAATATCTATTGTGGGCATAAAGAATGATGTTATCACTTAGGTTTAGGGCATCACTACGAAAATCCATGAATACCCAGCCATTTTTATCACTTTTGCGATATATGTTATGATTTAAGTAATACTCATTATCAACACCTTGAACAACAGGATAATCTATATTAGTATTTGGAACATTTATCCATCCAACAGTTTCTGGATTTATTAAATAAACGCTAGCAACATCCTTATTAATAACTAACTTATCATTATTGCCTTTATTTTCATTTAATTTATCAATAATGGTTTCTGTTTCATTTAAAGATATCTTTTCTTTTAATTCTTCATTTATTTTGTTAACTTTTGTCATTGATGTATAATTATCATAGAAGATGTAACCAAAAGTAAAAGCTATAATACTAATAATTATATAACCACATGTTTTTAAAATACTATTGTTAGTTTGTTTTAAGATATTATTTTTTAAATAATCATTGCTGTAAACTAACCTAAAATATATTTTATATCTTTTACTTTTCTTTTTATTAAAGTTTTTTAAGTAATTAATTGTTTCTTCATTATCAATATTGTCATGAATGTAAATTTTAATGTTTTTCTTATTATTCTTTCTTAATATTTTAACAATGTATTCTAAGTCATTTTTGTTTACATAGTTTACATTTATGGTTTTTAAATATTTGTTGATAGAACAAAATGCTTCGAAGTCTTCTTCATCTTGTTCTTTTAAAGGTAAATCCATTTGTAAAGTCATTTTGTAAAACATACTAGAAAATATACTTAAATTGTTTTGTAACATAAAATTAGATAAATAAAGAGTTTCATTTCGTGACTCAACAATTATTTTGTATTTATCTAAATATTCTATCATAAATGGTTGTAAGTTATAGCAATTTATGTTTTTTATATTAGTTTTAACAACTATTTCACATAGTTTAAAAGTTATTTGAGTATCATCTTTTAATATTAAATTAACTATATTTTTGTTATTTGTTAGTAAATTTAGTATAAGTTGGGCATAGTCATTTTTTTCTATTACTAAAGTATTTATATTGTAGTTGTTTGTTAATTCATTTAAAAAGTTAGAAACTATTTTGGCGTTTTCTATTAAATATTCATCAGAAAACATTAGTTCTTCAGAACTAATTACATTGGTATTTAATAAATTCTTGTAACTTGTAGATAGTTTTACCTTTTCTTTAACTATAAGAGTGCTATCTTTAATTTTAAATAATAATTTTTTCATATACTCAAATCCTTATATTACTATATTATAATAACACAAATTTACACTTTTTAGTAGTTTTTTGTAAAAAATATGTTGTTTTTTGTATTTTTATGATATAATTTAGACATAATAAAGATAGGAGAGATGATAGTGGTGAAAAAATTAACAGGATTAGTTGCTTTAATAGTAGCGTTATTAGTTATGCCAACAATGGTTAGTGCAACTTCATTAAAAACAACTTGTGATAAGAGTTGTCCAACAGAAGATGGAAAATGTACTGCAACTTGTACAATTAAAATTGAAGAAAATACTACTTCAATGACTACATTTACAGGAGACCTTGAAATAGTTGGAGATGGTGTTACTGTTACTAGCTTTACTGCTGGAGAAGGATGGACTAAGGTATCACCAACTGATGCTGAACTTAGTGGTAAAACATTACCAATTAGTTTAATGTCAACAGCTGGAGTAAGTGATGCTAATTTTACACTTGCAACAATTACTTTAGAACTTGAAAGTAAAGCTGCAGATTGTAGTTTAAAATTAAAAAATCCATCAGCTGGTAGTGAAGTTACTGTAGAAATAACTACAACTACTGAAACTAAAACTGGGGCATCATTACCAAT
Source organism: Firmicutes bacterium CAG:460 (assembly GCA_000437355.1). Taxonomy (GTDB): domain Bacteria; phylum Bacillota_I; class Bacilli_A; order RF39; family UBA660; genus Onthocola_B. The sequence continues at coordinate 11,079 of FR899770.1, read as the reverse complement.
TGCCATCATTGCCGTTGGTGTTGTAGGTGCTACAGTTATCTATGCAACTACTAAGAAAAACAAAAAATTATACAAAATATAGGGAATTTTTAACAATCTTGTTTGCAAGATTGTTTTTTTATGGTAAAATAAACGCAGGTGGTGCGTTTATGAACGAATTTAGTGAACAAGAATTAGTTAGAAGAGAAAAACTAAATGAAATAAGAAATTATTGTAATCCTTATCCAGAAAATTTTGAAAGAACTCATACTTTAAAGGAAGTAAGAGAATTAGAAGATGGAGTGAAGGATGTTAAAATTGCAGGTCGTATTGTTTTTATGCGTAAGATGGGTAAATTAAGTTTTGCTCGTATTCGTGATTTAGAAGCAAGTATGCAACTTGAAGTTAAAATAGATACAATTGGAGAAGAAAATTATAATTTCTTTAAAAAGTTAATTGATATTGGAGACTTTATTGGTGCTGAAGGAGAAATATTTACTACTCAAACTGGGGAAAAAACTTTAAGAGTACATAAGCTTACTTTCTTAGGTAAAGCTTTAAGACCACTTCCTGAAAAGTTCCATGGTTTAACTGATATTGACCAAAAATATCGTCAAAGATATGTTGATATTATTATGAATGAAGATTCACGAAGAATATTCTTAGGAAGAAGTAAATTATATGCATTTTTACATAAATATCTTGGTGAAAATGGTTTCTTAGAAGTGGAAACTCCGATAGTTCAAACTGCTGTTGGTGGTGCTAGTGCAAGACCTTTTTATACTCATCATAATGCTTTGGATATTGATTGTAATTTAAGAATTGCTCCAGAACTTTATTTAAAGGAATGTATTGTTGCTGGTTTTGATAGAGTTTATGAACTTGCAAAATGTTTTAGAAATGAAGGTATGGATACTCAACATTTACAAGAATTTACACAAGTTGAATGGTATGTTGCTTATTGGAGATATGAAGATAATATTAAATTCTTTACAAACTTTATTAAGAATTTATTAACTGAACTTCTTGGTACTCAAGTTATAACATATCAAGGACATGAACTTGATTTTAGTAAAGAAAATTGGGATAGAATAGATTATTGTGAAGAACTTGAAAAAGTTTTAGGATTTAATGCCTTAGAAATTGAAGACCCACAAGAATTAAAGAAAAAAATTGTGGAAGCTAATCTTTTTACTTATGGTGATTTAGAAGAATATAAATCTTTAAGTCAAATAATTGACTTTGTTTATAAAAAGAAAATAAGAGAAGGTATTATTCAACCAACAATTATATTTAATTATCCTGCAGTGTTAAAACCTTTAGCTAGAAGATGTGATAATGATTCAAAACGTGTAGATGTTTTCCAAATTGTTGTGTGTGGAACAGAAATTTGTAATGCATATTCTGAACTTGTTAATCCACTTGAACAAAGAGCTGCTTTTCTAGACCAATTAAAAGCTAAAGACCAAGGGGATGAAGAAACTATGGATATGGATGAAGATTATTTATCTGCTATGGAACAAGGTATGCCTCCGATTTCAGGTTTAGGATTTGGTATTGATAGAATTTTAATGTTAATTTATGATGCTCCATCAATTAGGGATGTTGTATTATTCCCAATGATGAAACCAGAAAATAAATAAACTAAAGAAACTAAATAGAGAAATTTAATTTTTCTCTATTTTTTGTTTAAAAGAGATTGTAAAAGTTATGATGTTTTGATACAATTAAATTGATGAAAATGCAAGGGGGACAAGTATGAATAATAAATTAATTGGAACTGAAAAAAATATTATATTTTATAATGATGAAGGCGGAAATACTAAAATTGAAGTATTACTTGAAAATGAAGATGTTTGGCTAAATACTGAAGCTATTGCATCACTTTTTAATGTTGATAGAAGTGGTATTGGCAGACATATTAATAACATTTATAAAGAGCAAGAACTTAATGAAGATACCTCATGTGCAAAGATTGCACATGTGGCTAAAAGCACTGGGCAAAAATACGAAACCAAATATTATAATCTTGATATGATAATATCTATTGGTTTTAGAGTAAATTCTAAAAAAGCTATTAAATTTAGAACGTGGGCAAATAAGATAATTAAAGATTATATTGTTCAAGGTTTTGCTTTAAATGATGATAGATTTATGAAAGCTAGAAAAGCTGATGAAAAATATTTTGAAAGATTATTAGAAAGAATTAAATTAATACGTACTAGTGAAAGAATGTTTTATCAAAAAATAACTGATATTTTTGCTGAATGTTCAATTGATTATAAGAAAGATAGTAATGAAGCAAAAACATTTTATAAAACAATTCAAAATAAATTCCATTATGCGATTACAGGAAAAACTGCAGCTGAAATTGTATATAATAGAGTTAATGCTAATAAAGATAATATGGGATTAACTAATTGGGAAAAATCACCGGATGGTAAGATATTAAAATCAGATGTAATAATTGCTAAAAATTATTTAGATGAAAAAGAAATTAAAAATTTAAATAATTTAGTAAACTTATTTTTAGATATTGCAGAAAATAATGCAGAAAGAAATATTCCAATGTATATGAATGATTGGAAAAAAGAAGTGGAAAATGCTTTAACATTATTTCATTATGAAGTTTTAAATGATAAAGGTAAAATTTCTCATAAAGATGCTGTTCAAAAAGCTTTAAGTGAATATGAAAAATATAGAATAATTCAAGATAAAAATTATGTTTCAGACTTTGATAAATTATTGCTTGAAGCAAAAGAAGTAAGTCCTAAATAGAATTGACTTTTAGGTAATTTTTTGCTAAAATAAATCTTACTTTAGGGGGAATTTATGATGGATGAATCATTTATAAACATAGTTAATTTATTAGAAAGAGCAACTGATGCTATTTATCGTGCATATGAGTTGTTATATGAATTAGAAGTTGATGGAGAGAAAAATACTAGTAAGTATGTAATGACTTTAAATTTGTTGCATGAAGCAATATGCGTTGAAAATGATGCATTAAATAGATTAAGTGAAACTTCTATGGTTGAAGATGCTTTAGTTTATTTTGGAGAAAAGTTTAATAGAGAAGTAGCATTTATAATTAATGCTAGTCCAGAAAAAAAAGATATTCCTAAGATTAGAATTATGAATAATTTGTATTTTAAATTATTAGAAAAGAATAAGCATGATGAACATTGTTTAATTAGTGCATCAATATTTAAGCTAAATGTTTTTGTAGATTATTTACAACTTGCATTAAGTATAGTTCAAGAAAATGAAAATGATAATGTTAAAAATAATTTGTTAAGAATGAAATATGTTTTATCAATGTCTAATTCAAAACTTGAAAATATTTTAATAAGAAGAGGTTTTGATATAGAAACGCATCCATATATAACTTTTGGTATGCTTTATATAACACTAGAAGATAAAAAAGATGGAACATGTTTAGCAAATGAAAATATGTTAGCAATACTTGCTACAAATATTAAAGTAGTGTTATCTAAAGAAAGTGGATTTAAAAAGAGTAATAAAGCTTATTCAGACTTTTTGTTTATTTATTCTTCTTTAAGGGCTTCATTAGTTTTAATGGATGAAGATACAAGAGATTTTATAAAAAATATTATTTTGTTAACTATAACATCTACAATAGAAAATAAAGAAATAAGTGTTAATATACCTAATAATATAAATATAAATAAAAACTTAATTGTTCAATTTATAAACTCTATATCTGATGCAATAAATAAAAGTCCAAATAAAGAATATAATGTAATGGTTTTAAAGAGAGCTTTAGAGAACATAGAAATTGATAAAAGAATACCTCGTTATGTAAGAATTGGTAGATAAATATGTGAAAAAAGTATGAAAATACTTTTTTTTCTTTGTTCTGCGTGATATAATTTTATTTAAGGAGGTAGAGATGAAAAAAATATTTGAAAAGCATGGTGTAGTAAATTGCGTTGGTGCTTTAATGGATGTAATTGCATTTATACTTTTTATAGTTGCAGCATTTGTTGATGGAGCTACTGCTGATATGGTTCTTAAAGTAGTTGGATTAGTTTTATTTGTTGTAGCTGGTATGATGATGTCTATTTCAAGTAAAGAACATAGCTTAGCTAAAAGTATATTTGTATTAGTCCTTGCTGGAGTTATAGCTTCATGGATGTTCCCTGGAGGACAATTTCAAGGTGCAGATTTTGCAGAAGGAAAATTTGCTCGTATAGGATTAGCTGATTTTGGTTTCATGTTTTACTATTCAGTTTATTTCTTATTAGATAAAATTCCTTTCTTAGTTGTTTTAACTGGATTTTATGGTGTTTTATCGAAGATTAGTGGATATCAAAAACTTGTTGGAAGTCTAGCTGATAAATTAAGTAAACATCCAATTGTAACATCTGTAGTAATGAGTGTAATACTATTTGTACTTACTTCATTATTATCACAAACTTTTGTAGTTTTAGTGTTTATCCCATTCTTTATTTCTATTTTAGTTAAAATGGGAATGGATAAATTAACTGCATTTGCTATTACTTTTGGTTCTGCTCTTGTAGGTATTTTAGGATGTACATATGGAACAGATACTTTAGCAATATTTAATTCAACATTAAATCAAGATATTAAAGTTGGTTTAAGTTATCGTTTTATTATTGCTGCAGTTTCATTAGTTTTATATAATTTCTTTATTGTAATGCGTGTTCGTAAGATTGATAAAGATATGAAGAAAAATGCTAAAAATAATACAATTGAAAATGACCCATTTGCAGTAGAAAAAATTAGTGGTAAAGAAAAAACAAAGATGTTACCTGCTATAATTGTTTTAGCTTTAACAGCAATCATTGTTATTCTTGGATACATTAATTGGAATACAAACTTTGGTATTAAAGTATTTGATGAATTCCATGAATGGTTAGTTGGTCTTGAAGCTGGAAAAGATTTTAACTTAATAAGTTATATCTTAGGTGCTAATGCTAGTGCACTTGGAAACTTTAAATATGTATTTATATTTATTATTCTTTTAGTACTTGTAAGTGCATTACTTGCTTTCTTATATAAGATGAGCTTTAATGAATATATTGAAAGTTTCTATGAAGGAACAAAGAAAATGTTTAAACCGTTACTATGTTTACTTGGAGTGAATTTAGTATTTACTACAAGTTACATAGCTGGTCAACCAATTGCTTCAGTTTATAACTGGATACTTAATCTTGTTGAAGGATTTAATCCATTTATAACTTCAATAGTAGCATTCATATCTTCATTATTCCAAGTTGATTTTGGATATGTTGCTTATACAGTTGGAAGTTTTGCAACAACTGTTTTTGCGGATAATTTTGCAATAGCACATACAATATTTACATCTATGTATGGTATTGTTCAAATATTCATGCCAACAAGTATGATTCTTGTAACTGGACTTGCCTTAACTAAAGTTAGTTATAAAGAATGGTTCAAATACATTTGGTTATTTGTTGTAGGTATGATCATTATACTACTAGTATTATTTACAGTAGTTACTTATATCTAAAAGAGTTTTAAAAGAACTCTTTTTTTAATCCATAAATTATGATAGAATATTTTTAGAGGTAAGTTATGGATGAATTAAAAAAATATGGGGATAATATAGTTATTAATGATTATGAAAAAAATGTTTTAATTAAATGTAATATTGATGTAAGTAAATGTAAAACTATGCAAGAAGTATTGCTTCTTATTGATAGGTATTTAGATGATGCAGATTTAGAAGATGAAGAATATGATGAAATAGATTATGTTGCAAATAATTTAAATGAAAGATTATATTATATGGGGAATAAGTAATATGAAAAAGAATAAAAAGAGATTGTTAATTGGCACTTTAATTTTATTTGTGGTATGGAGTTGTGTAACTGTTTTTATTATATTTAAAGATAATAAAAATATAGTTATAAATAAAGAATTAGGTATTCTAAGTGTTAGTACTATTGATAATATTAATATAAAAATTGGAAATGATTTTTATATTAAAGATGAAGGTAAAAAGCTAGTAGTTTATGATTTTAATAATAATGTAATTAGTGAGTATTTAGAAGAATTTACTAATTATGAGTTGTTTTTAGAAAAATATATTGTTATTACTAATAAAAATTTTAAAAAGATAATTGATAAATATGGAAATGTTTTAGCTAAAGGTAGTCAAGTTAAGAAAGCTCGTGATGATAAATATATTTTAGTTGATAATGCTTTATATGATAAAGATATGAATAGAATTTATACATTAGATTTTACTGGTAATTTTGAGTTTACTGCAGATATTAGTAATGACTTATTAATTGTTGAAGCTTATCAAAAGGGAAGTAAAAGTATAATTGTTGATATTAAAGAAGAAAAAGTATTATATAGAGATTTTGAAAATTCAACATATTATGTAGATAATAATAAATTAACTTATTTTAGATTTACTAAAGATAATAAAGGTTATTTATTTGATACTAGAACTAAAGAAATATTATATGAAGATATAACTTATGATAATGAAAGTTATGTTGGTTATAATACATTTATGTATAAAGATAATATTTATTATATAGATGATGAAGTAATATATGGAGATACTAGTAAAATAGATAAAAAATATGTAATGAGTAAAGATACATGTGATATTGGTTATAAACTTAAAAATAAAGATGGAAAAGTAGTAATTGATAAATGTATGTATGCTTATAAAGTATTGTTTGATAATGCTATTTTAGGTATAAATAATGAAGAAAATATATTGTTTTATAAAGATAAAGAAATTAGTGGGGGATTAATTACTTTAGAAGGAGATTATATTAAGGTAGCAGATGCTGTTGATTTACTAGGGGATGGTACAACATATAAATATTATGATAAAACATTAAAGCAACTTGATATAGATGAAAATACAGATATTAGTTATGTAACAAAAGGAGTATATCAAAGTTATAATTATTTTAATTATGAATATTATTTCTTAGATAAAAATTTAAAGAAATATAGTGATAAATTATTTAGTATTGATTGTAATAATAATGGTTATTGTAATGTTTATAAAAATAATAATGAACATTATTTATATAAAGATGGTAAAAAAGTAAGTGATGATGTATTTGTAAGTATAAATATAAGTGACAAGAAAATAATTTTAGAAAGTTTATATAAGACATATGTTTTAACTTTAGGGGAAAATAAAGTTAAAAAGTTAGATTTTAATACTCAATTTAATATTAATTTAGATGATATAATAAAGAAATATGATTTAAAAGATATTGAATTTAAAATAAATAAGAATGAAGAATTATTTAAAAAGTTTGCTTTTATAGTAGAAAATAATAATATGTTACTTGGTTATAAAAAAGAAGTTTATGATTTATTTGAAATAGTTGTAGATAATAAAAAATATTTAGATGAGTTTTATTTTTTACATAAACTTGGTTATTTAAATATTTTAGATGCTGAAGAATTAGAAAATGGAAAAGCTGCAGGAACATATGAAGATTATGCTACAAGAATTAATTTAGTTAGTGATACAGCTAGTGTTTTATATCATGAACTTATTCATTTTGTTGATTTTTCATTTAATAATAAAACAAGTACTACATTATATAAATGTGGTGATAAAATTGATGTTTATGATGCAGTACCAAATATACCAGATGGATGTGATTATATAAGTGTTAATTTTACTAATTATATTACTGAAGCTGGAGCAGAGGCTTTGACTGTAAAGTATTTTACTAAAAGAATTAATGCTTATAATTTTGGAACATATTATCTTGATGCTTTAGAATATATTTATGGAACTGATGAGGTAAATAAATGGTATTTTGGTGATGATAATTATTTTATAAAAGTTTTATATGATGAATATGGTGATGAAAAAAAAGTAATGCATATTCTTGATGCTTTAAGTGATACAACTTCTTTAAATATGACATATAAGTATACTGGGGAATTATTAGATATATTAGTTGATTTATATAAGAAAAATAATGGTGAAGATTATTTAAATGATAAAAAGTTTGTTCTTTTACTTAGACCAATGCTTGATTTTATGAATGCTGTTAATTCTAAATATTATAAAGAAATATATAGTTTAGATATTAATTTAGATTTTTTAAATAGTATAAAAGATGAAGTAGATTATGAGTGTTTTAGTAGTTTTGTTGAACCATTTATTATGAATGATAAAATGTATATAAGTTGGTATGTCTGGGATATTTCAGTTAGTAGAAGTGCCGTTATTTATATTGATTATGATTTTAATAAGGAAGAAATAAAAGATTTTAAACTATTGGAAGAATAATAAAAAAGTCCTAAATTGCAGACTTGGTATTCAAGCATTTGAACCAGTACTTGTTGGTGGTAAAGCTATTAGATTACATCCACTAGTTTGTGCAGGATTTAATGCTGACTTCGATGGTGACCAAATGGCTATCCATATTCCACTTTCTGAAGAAGCAAAAGCTGAAGCTAGAATCTTAATGCTTAGTGCTAATAATATTCTAAATCCAAAAGATGGAAAACCAATTGTTACACCAAGCCAAGATATGGTACTAGGTAATTGTTATTTAACTATTGAATATGCTGGAGAGCCTAATGAAGGACATGTTTATAAAAATCCTAATGAAGCTTTAATGGCATATGAAAGAAAAGAAATAACATTGCATACAAGAATTGCTATTCCAGTTAGTTCATTTAAATATAAATTATTTACTGAAGAACAAAGAGACAAATACTTAGTTACTACTGTAGGTAAAATTAAATTTAATGAAATATTACCTGATACATTCCCATATGTAGAAGAAGGTACTAAAGCCAATATAGAAGGAATTACACCAGATAAGTATTTCTTACCAATGGGTTCTAACATACCTGAAGAAATAGCTAAAATGGAACTTGTTACTCCATTTGTTCAAAAAACTTTAGGTCAATTAATTGCTCAAGTATTTAAAAGATATAAAACAACTGAAACATCTATTATGCTTGATAAATTAAAGAATTTAGGTTTCAAATATTCAACTATCGCTGGTATTACGGTATCTATTGCGGATGTTGTAAGAAGTGAAAAAAAGGGTGAAATAATTGAAGCTGCTAAAGCTAAAGTAGATAAAATTAATAAACAATATCAAAGAGGTTTAATTACTGATGGGGAAAGATATCAAAGTGTTATTGAAGTTTGGACTAAAGCAACTGATGATGTTAAGAACGAACTTAAAGCAATAAGTGAAAATGACTTTGATAATCCATTATTCATGATGATGAACAGTGGTGCTCGTGGTAAGATTTCAAACTTTACCCAACTTGCTGGTATGCGTGGTTTAATGGCAAAACCAGATGGTTCAACTGTAGAAATTCCAATTACATCATCATTTATTGAAGGTCTTTCTGTGTCTGAATTCTTCTTATCAACACATGGTTCTCGTAAGGGTGATGCCGATACTGCATTAAGAACTGCAGACTCAGGATACTTAACAAGAAGACTTGTTGATGTTGCTCAAGATATAATCGTTAAAGAATTTGATTGTGGTACACATCAAGGGCTTGTAGTATATGATTTATTAAATGAAAAAGATAATTCAATTATTGAACCACTTGCTGAACGTATTTTAGGTAGATACGCATCTAAGAAAATTGTTAATCCAGAAACTAAAGAAACTATTGTGGAAGCTGGTGAAATGATTAATGAAAATGCTGTCATTAAAATTACTAAGGCTGGTATTAAAAGGGTAGAAATTAGAAGTGTTCTAACATGTAAATCAAATAATGGGGTATGTCAAAAATGTTATGGACGTAACCTTGCAACTGGTAACTTAGTTGAAAAAGGTGAAGCTGTTGGTATTATGGCTGCTCAATCAATTGGTGAACCAGGTACACAACTTACCATGCGTACATTCCATACCGGTGGTGTTGCATCTGGTGATGATATTACTCAAGGGCTACCAAGAGTTGAAGAACTATTTGAAGCACGTATTCCAAAAGGAAAAGCTACAATTGCGGAAGTTACTGGTAAAGTTATTGGTATTGAAGAAAACAATGGTAAACATACAATTACTATTGAAAATGAAGCTGGATGCCATGAACACGTAACTAATTACAACATGAAACTTCGTGTTGCTGTTGGTGATGAAGTTGAAGCTGGAGATAAATTAACTGAAGGTGTTATTTCACCAAAAGAATTACTTGCTGTAACTGACCCACTTACTGCACAAGAATACATATTAAAAGAAGTTCAAAAAGTTTATAAATTACAAGGTGTTGATATTTCAGATAAACACATTGAAATCATTTGTAAACGTATGATAAATAAGGTAAGAATAACAGATGCTGGAGATTCAGACTTTGTTGAAGGTCTTGCAGTATCTCTAAGAGACTTTACAGAAGGTAATAAACCAGTTATTATGGCTGGAAAAACTCCTGCTAAAGGTAATCCAATTATGCTTGGTATTACTAAATCATCTTTGGAAACAGACTCGTTCTTATCTGCTGCATCATTCCAAGAAACAACTAGAGTTTTAACTGATGCTGCTATTCATGGTAAAGTTGATAGACTTCAAGGTCTAAAAGAAAATGTTATTATTGGTAAACTAATACCTGCTGGTACTGGTTATAGTCAATATAACAATATTGATATAGAACTTGAAAAAGCAATTTTAACTGATGATGCTCAAGAAGTATTAGAAGAAAAACTTATGGATAATGATGATATAGCAACTGATACACAAAAAATTGTTGAAGAAGTTGAAGAAGAAGTAACTAATGAAGATGCTGAATAAGCATCTTTTTTGATACTAAAAATTATTCAATTTACAACTTCCACATT
>FR899770.1:0-246 GCA_000437355.1 Firmicutes bacterium CAG:460 | reverse complement strand
TTCCACATTAACTCTAAAAAGAGGTGAAATTTACTTTTTCAGTGGAGGAAAAGCGTCAAATTGTGCTTTTATGCGAATATAGGGCTTTTTTTTCTTTTTTTTTCGGTTAAAATGTATATGTAAAATAAAATATCCGTGCGTGATATTGTGAAGAAGGAGAAGATTTATAATGGAAAATAAAAAGCAAGCAATAATATTAAGTGTGGTAGCAATAGTAGCATTACTTTCATTAATACTCGGTGCAAC
>FR899769.1:1380-37860 GCA_000437355.1 Firmicutes bacterium CAG:460 | reverse complement strand
GCTCGCGGAAGAGTGCGAGGCGGGGCAGCTGGCAGCAAAAAAGTTATCAACATTAACATTTCTATCTAACATTTATATCCCACCAGATTTCGAAGAACTATGAAGATAACGTTTGAAAAAATGTTATCTTTTTTCTTTAATTTGATTTTAGTTTGTGATAAAATAATTACTAGGGAGTAGATTATGCATATACCACTAAAAGTAACAACAGATTATACATTATTAAAAAGCTTAATTAAGATACCTGACTTAATTAGCTTTTTACGTGAAAAAAACATTACTGCTTGTGGTATTTGTGATGAAAACTTATATGGAGTATTAGATTTTTATTTTAGTTGTAAGAAGAATAATATCAAACCAATTATTGGTTTAAATGTTAAATTAGATAACTTAGATATTTATCTATATGCTATAAATTATGATGGCTTTAAGAATTTACTTAAGATACATACTAAAAAAGAAAAAAATGAACTAAAAATAGATGATATTTTAAAATATGAAGAAAACATTTTAGTTGTAATACCATATGAAAGTAAAGAATTATTTCCTAAGTTAAGTGGAGTAAATAAATTATATATTAGTTATAAAAATACATATGAAAAAATAAATAGTTTAGTTTTAACTAAAAATGTTTTATATATAAATGATTTAAGGGTTATAAAAAAAGAAGATGTAAATTATTTAAAATACCTAGATAAATTAAGAAGGGATAATGTAGAATTAAATACTGATTGTTTTTTTAATACTGAAGTCTTAGATACTGGTTTACTTAATGAAGTAATAGATATGATTGATATAGAAATACCTTTAAATAAGAGATATATTCCCAAGTATAGTGATAATTCGTATGAAGTACTTAAGAATTTATGTATAAAAGGATTAAGTAAAAGATTAAATGGAAATGTAAATAAAATATATGCTGATAGATTAAAATATGAACTTGATGTTATAAACAAAATGGGTTTTGTAGATTATTTTTTAATAGTTTATGATTATGTTTTATATGCTAAAAAGAATAATATTTTAGTGGGCCCAGGAAGAGGTTCTGCAGCAGGTTCTTTAGTTAGTTATTCTATTGGCATAACTGAAATTGACCCACTTAAATTTGGTTTAATGTTTGAAAGATTTCTAAATCCTGAACGTGTTACGATGCCAGATATAGATATAGATTTTGATGCTTATAAAAGAGAAGAAGTAATCGATTATGTAAGGAAAAAATATGGTTTTAATAGAGTTGCTTTAGGATTAACTTTTACAACCTTAAAAAGTAAATTAGTTTTAAGGGAACTAGGTAAAATATTTAATATTAGCAATAATTTATTAGATAATTTTATTAAGAATATAAATGGTAATGTTAGTTTAAAAGATAATCTAAATAATGAAAACATAAAAAAATTTATTAATAATTACAAAGAAATAAAAGAATTGTATATTGTTGCTATACATCTAGAAGGTTTAAAGAAAAATACTTCAACTCATGCTGCAGGAGTTATTATTTGTAGTGAAGATTTAGATGATTTAATACCAGTACATTATGATAACAATACTTTAGTAACTGGTTCTACAATGGAATTTTTAGAAGCAATTGGTCTTTTAAAAATGGATTTTTTAGCAGTTAAAAACTTAAGTACTATAGCTAATATTTTAGAGAAAATAGGGTCTAATAAATTAAAAAATATTTCTTTAGAAGAAAGGGACGTTTATAAACTATTTTCTAGTGGTAAAACAGACGGAATATTTCAATTTGAAACACCATTATTAAAAAGTTTAACAATGGATTTAAAACCTACTTGTTTTAATGATTTGGTAGCTCTTTTAGCTTTAGGAAGACCTGGAACTTTGGACATGGCAAAAAGTTTTATTAGAAGAAAAAATCACCAAGAAAAAGTAGATTATATTGATGAAACTCTAGAAGGTATTTTAAAAAGTACATATGGAATTATTTTATATCAAGAACAAATTATGGCTATATTAAGGTTAGTAGGAGGTTATACTCTTGCAGAAGCTGACTTAGTAAGAAGAGCTATATCTAAAAAGAAAGAAAATGTTATAAAAAGTGAAGAAGAAAAGTTTATAAATAAAGCAAAGAATAATGGTTATAATGAGGTTGTTGCTAGAAAAATATATAGTTTTATAAATAAATTTGAGAGTTTCGGCTTTAATAAATCTCATTCTGTTGCTTATGCTCACATTGCATATGAAATGGCTTATTTAAAGGTTAAATATCCTGAATATTTTATTATAGAAATGATTAATAATAAAGATAGTGATAAGATAAATAGTTTAGTAAGTTTTCTAAAAAATAAAGGCTTTAAAATATTAAAACCAGATATAAATATAAGTAAGGATAAGTATTTTGTTAGTGATAATACCTTAATTATGCCTTTTAGTGATATAAAAGGTATTAGTAAAGATATAGCAAGTAAGATAGCTGGTGCCCGTGGTAATGGATATAGTGATGTATTTGAATTTTTGGATATTACAAAAGATTTTATAAATGAAGATATATTTAAAATACTAGTTAAAAGTGGTGTGTTTGATAGTTTTAATGTAAATAGACATACATTAATAGAAAATATTGATGTAATATTTAACTATGTTAATTTAAGTGATGGAAGTAGTTTAATAGAAAAGCCATTATTAGTTGAAGTAAGTGAATATAGTGATAATGAACTTAGAGAAATGGAGTATGATTTATTTGGGTATTTTATCAGTGATCATCCATCAAGTAAGTATAAAAATGTTGTTAAGTTAGATAATTTAGAAAAATATTTATTTAAAACTATTAAATGTGTCGTGTTAATAGAAAGAATAAAGATGATTAAAACAAAGAAGAATGAAGATATGGCCTTTTTTAGTGCTAGTGATGAAGTAAGTAAAGGTAATTTTACGGTATTTCCTAAAAATATTGATGTAATAAAAGATTTATATGAACATGATTTAGTTGAAGTAACAGGATTAGTATCAAAAAGATTTGACAAAGTAAGTGTAATAGTAAATAATATAAGTAAGGTGGTTTAAAAATGAATGAAGAAGTAAGTAAATTTTTTAAAAGTATTTCTTTTAGTGATGAAAATTTTAATGATTGTATATTAGATAGAGTAGTTTTAAAAAAAGGTGAGAATAAATTTTTAGTGTATTTAAAAAATAAGGATGTTTTACCAGTTGTTAGTGTCAATAGATTATTTTTGTGTGCTATGAATGGTATAAATGGAGAAAAAAGTGTTGAAGTAAATATAAGTTATGATAATATAGATAATAATGATGTAATAAATTATTTAAATTATTTAATTGATGATATTATAATAAAAAGACCATCTTTAATAAGTATTAAAAAAAGTAATATTGAAGTATTAAATAGTACGATATATTTTCATGTTTTAAATGATTTTGAAAAGAGTGATTTATTACATGAATCAAAAGATATATTACAAAAGCTAGAGAGATATGGCTTAGGTAATTTTAATATAGAAGTAAGTATTAGTGAAGATGAAAGAAAGAGTTTACAAGAAGAAATAGAACAAGAAAAATTAAGTGTTTCATCTAAAAAAGAGGAAGAAAGTCCAGTTATAATGGGAGTACATAAAGATGGAGATGTTATAAAACTTAATAATATTTTAGGCGAAGTAAAAAATATTATTGTAGAAGTTTATATTTTTGCTAAAGAAGTTAGTGAAAGACAAGGTAAAAAAGGTACAGTATTTATCATGAATTTAAAAGTAAGTGATAAAACAGATAGTTATCCATTAAAAATAGTTAGATTTAATGAAGAAGAATTTACTCATTTGAATAAAAAATTAAATGTTGGTTCATGGTATAGAATTCACGGGTCTATGGAAATGGATGAATATTTACATCAAATGGTTATTAATGCTAGAAACATTGAAATTATTCCATCAAAAGATGTAAGTGTTAAAGATGAATGTGAAGAAAAAAGAGTAGAACTTCATGCTCACACTATGATGAGTATGATGGATGGAGTTGTTCCAACTGCAACACTTGCTAAATTTGCTATGAAACTAGGTCATAAAGCTGTTGCTGTAACAGACCATAATTCTCTGCAAGCTTATCCGGATATATTTAATGCTTTACAAAAGATGAATAAAGGAAAAGAAGATGCTGATAAATTTAAAGCTTTATATGGAGCTGAACTTAATGTTGTAGATGTTGAATCTAATATTGTATTTAAAAATAAGGAATATCCTTTATTTGACCAAGAATATGTTGTATATGATACTGAAACAACTGGTTTAAATAGTGGAATTGACCAAATGATAGAAATCGGGGCTGTTAAAGTAAAAAATGATGTCATTATTGATAGATTTGATGAACTTATTGCTTGTCCAACACCTTTACCTAAGATTATTACAGAACTAACCAATATCACTGATGAAATGTTAGTAGGTAAAGATAGTGAAGAAAATGTAACTAGGAGATTCTTAGAGTTTTGTGGAGATTTACCTTTAGTTGCTCACAATGCTCAATTTGATATTTCTTTTGTAACAAGTGCTTGTAAAAAATATAATCTAGGTGAGTTTAATAATACTGTTGTAGATACAATGGGACTTGCTAGAAATATGTATCCAACATGGAGAAACCATAAACTTTCTACTTTAGTTAAAAACTTAGAAGTTGAATGGGATGAAGATAAACATCATAGAGCAGATTATGACTGTGAAGGAACAAGTAAATGTTTTTATAAAATGCTAAATGAATTAAAAAGTCAAAATATTAAAACAACTATTGATTTAGAAACATTAGCAGATAAAGAAAATGCTATTAAGTTTGCAAGACCTTTTCATTTAACTGTTATAGCTAAAAATCCTGTGGGGTTAAAAAATCTATTTAAAATAATAAGTTTAGCTAATACAAAGTACTTATATAAAGGAAAAGATGCCAAAATACCAAGAACAGATTTAATTAATTTACGTGAAGGTTTAATTGTTGGTAGTGGTTGTGTTAATGGTGAAGTCTTTGATAAAGGTTATGGAATGAGTGATGAAGACTTAAAAGATTTAATGAACTTTTATGATTATATTGAGGTTCAACCAGCTTCTGCATGTACTCATTTAATCGGCGAAGATAAAAAGTTTCACAATATTATGGAATATAATGGCTATGTTTCAAGACTGGTTAAAACTGCAAAGTCAATGGGTAAACTTGTATGTGCTACCGGGGATGTTCATAATCTAAGACCAGAAGATTTAATCTATCGTAAGGTTATTGTTCACCAAAAAACTAATGGTAAAATCCATCCTTTAAATAGAGAAGGATTAGAGTTACCAAATATGTATTTTATGACTACCGAGGAAATGCTTGATGCGTTTGCATTCTTAGGTGATGATTTAGCAAAAGAAATAGTTGTTACCAATACTAATAAAGTTGCTGATATGGTTGAACATTTACAAATTATTAGAGATAAATTATATACCCCAGTTTTGGAAAATAGTGCTGAAGTAACTAAAGAAATGGTTTATAATAAAGCCCATGAAATATATGGTGACCCACTTCCTAAAAATATTGAGGAAAGACTTGAAGCTGAACTTGCTGGTATTATTGGTGGTGGATACGACGTTATTTATCTAATTGCTGAAAAATTAGTTAAAAAATCAAATGAAGATGGTTATTTTGTGGGTTCACGTGGTTCAGTTGGTTCAAGTTTAGTTGCAACAATGATGGGAATAACTGAAGTTAATGGACTTCCACCACATTATGTATGTCCGAAATGTAAAAAATCTTATTTTGAAAATGAGGCTGGTGAAAGTCTAGCAAATCTTTATCCATCTGGATATGATATGCCTGATAGAACTTGTGAATGCGGAACAAAACTAAAAAAAGAAGGGCAAGATATGCCATTTGCGACATTCTTAGGATTTAAAGCCGAAAAAGTTCCAGATATTGACCTTAACTTTTCGGGGGATAATCAAGCTGATGCCCACAACCATGTTAAAGTATTATTTGGTGAAGACCATGCTTATCGTGCTGGTACTATTTCAACTGTTGCTGAAAAAACTGCATTTGGTTATGTAAAAGCTTATTGTGAAGATAAAGGTATTATTTTAAATAATACAGAAATAGAACGAATTTCTATTGGATGTACGGGAGTAAAAAGAACAACTGGGCAACATCCCGGTGGTATTATTGTTATTCCTCAGTATATGGATGTATTTGATTTTACACCATATCAATATCCTGCAGATGAACCAGATAGTACCTGGTATACAACACACTTTGATTTCCACGCAATTCATGATAATGTCTTAAAGCTTGATATACTTGGACACGATGACCCAACAATGCTTAGGTATCTAGGAGACACAACCGGAATAGATATTAAAGAAGAAATACCTTTTGATGATAAAAATATAATTAGTTTATTTACATCTCCGAAGGCATTGAAAGTTTCAGAAGAACAAATTTTATGTAAAACTGGTACTTTAGGTATCCCAGAATTTGGTACAAACTTTGCTATAAACATGCTTCTAGAAATTAAACCAACTCACTTTGCCGATTTAGTTAAGATTGCAGGTCTTTCCCACGGAACCAACGTATGGCAAGGAAACGTGCGTGATTTAATTGTCAATAATGTTGCATCATTTAATGAAGTTGTTGGTTGTCGTGATGATATCATGGTTAGTTTAATTAATTATGGTCTTGACCCATCTCGAGCTTTCAAAATATCGGAGTTTGTTCGTAAAGGAAAAGCAAAGAAAGAACCAGATGCTTGGAATGAACATGTTGCTTATATGCGAGAATTTAGTGTTCCAGAATGGTTCATTGAATGTTGTCGTAAAATAGAGTATATGTTTCCTAAAGCTCATGCTTGTGCTTATGTTATGATGGCATATCGTGTTGCTTGGTTTAAAGTTTATTATCCTTTATATTATTATTCAGCTTATTTTAGTATCAGAAGAAGTGATTTTGATATAAATGCTATGCTTAAAGGATATGAGGGTATAAAACGCAGACTTATTGAAATAAAAGAAAAAGGTTATGGAGCAACTGCCAAAGAACAAGCGGTTGGAGATACTTTAGCTGTAGCCCTAGAAATGCTTGCTCGAGGATTTTCTTTTAAAAATATTGATATAACTAAGTCTTTAGCTAAGACATTCTATATTGATGAAGAAAATAAATGCTTGTATTTACCATTTATGGCTTTGGATGGACTAGGGGAAAACATTGCAAATAAAATAGTAGAAGAAAGAAATAAGAAACCATTTTATTGTGTAGAAGACTTCCAAAATCGTGGTAAAGTAAATCAATCTACTATAAATTCCTTAAGAGAATTAGGTGTTTTTGAAGGAATGCCTGAGTCAGCTCAATTAAGTTTATTCTAAGAAAAATCGAGGTAAAATCTCGGTTTTTTAATATTTTTTTAAAAAAAATTTGACAAACGTTGTCGAAAATGTTATAATTTAGCTCCAATGTGGAAATACTATGAACATTATGATAAATTTACACGAATTTGACAAAAATTGCAGTTTGTGGTATAATATAATTGTTCGAGTAATTAGGGGGTATGGAAAAATGAAAGGATACGTTTTAGAATACGTCTGTGAAAATGAATTTAAAAAACTAGAAAGAGCATTAAAGAAGTATAATATGTTAGCGTTTAAGAAATTAAACTTTGACTATTATCCAGCTTTAAGAAATGGTAATTTTGTAGGGGAATTAATTTCTGTAAATAAGAAAAATGGTACTGAAACATATGAACTTAAATTACCAAGTGATAAGATGTTTGCTCAAATTCATGGTGAAGTTAAATTAGTTTATACAGTTCATAAAAAAGACGAAGTTGTAGTTTTAGAAACTATTACACCATCTGAAATTCTTTTAGAAGGTCATAGGTCTGAACTTACAACTTATAAAGGTATTATGATTTCTAAAGCTAATGCTTCAAAAGACATGTTTAAAATTGATTTACTTAATATGTTACAAGATAAATAATTAGTTAATAAAACTTAAGCTTCGGGGGTTGCTTAAGTTTTTTAAATTTTTTATTAAAAACTACTTGTCAGATTATAAAAATTGTGATAATATTAATATTGTCATGGACCTCTAGCTCAGTTGGTTAGAGCCCCCGGCTCATAACCGGGTTGTCGCAGGTTCGAGTCCTGCGAGGTCCACCATTTTAGGCAGGCGTGGCGGAACTGGTAGACGCGCTAGACTTAGGATCTAGTGGAATATTCCGTGGGGGTTCAAGTCCCTTCGCCTGCACCATTTTTTATTGTAATCGCTTGTAGGGAATTCAATTTAAAAAACTAAGTGTAAACTTAGTTTTTTTCATATATTTTAATTTTTTAAATCATTTTCATTTTGTTCTTCATTTATTTCAATAGCTTTAATGTACTTTTCAAATAATTCATTTAAGTCCCAACCTAACATTTCGCATCCTTTTTTAATAATATCTCTAGAACAACCTCTTGCAAAAGTTTTATCTTTAAACTTCTTCTTTAAAGTGGCAACTTCCATTCCTTGAGCATTGTGAGATGGTCTCATATTAATTAAGGATGCAATTATACCTGTTAACTCATCACATGTATATAAAACTTTTTCCATAAAATGAGTTGGTTCAACATCACTGCATAGTTCATACCCATGGCTACATACAGCATGAATAAGTTCATCACTTGCATCAATTTCTTTTAAAAGTTCAATGCACTTAACACAATGTTCTTCAGGATACATTTCATAATCGACATCATGAAGTTGGCCAGCAATACCCCAGAAATCTTTATCATATCCATAATCCTGTGCAATATATCTCATTATTGCTTCAACCATCAAACCATGTCTAACATGATATTCTTCCTTATTATATTTTTTTAATAATTTTAACGCTTTTTCTCTATTCATAATTTATCTCCATCTTTATTATAACAAATTTTTATGGTAAAATAAATGTGGAGATGATTTTATGAGGCCTGGATTAGGTGTTGGTGTTATGATATTAAAGGATAATAAGGTGTTACTTGGACTTCGTAATCCTGATAAAGTGAAAGCTTCGAGTGAACTAAAGGGAGAAGGTACATGGACTATGCCTGGTGGTAAAGTTGAGTTCATGGAAAAGCTAGTGGATGCTGCCAAAAGAGAACTAGAGGAAGAAACTAGTTTAATTGCCAAAGACTTAAAACTTATCTGTTTATCTGATGATATGACTGATACAGCTCATTATGTTACAGCAGGTTTTTTAGTTAGTTCTTATGAAGGGGAAATTAAAGCGATGGAACCAGAAACTATCTTAGAATGGAAATGGTTTGATATTAATAATTTACCTGAAAATATGTATAAACCAAGTAAAGTAGTTATAGAAAGGTATTTGAGTGGAATAATATATGAATAGCAAATGTTTGCAAATAAATGTTTGCTTTTTGTTTTTTATTGTGATATTATTAATGTAGGTGGTTATAATGGTTTATTTAAAAGAATTTAATTTGTTGAGTGAAGATTATGAAAATGGCTTTCTAATTAATGAAAGAAGAACATATTTTCATAATCAATATCCATTTAGAATGTTTCCAGAAAAAAGATTTGAAAAAATAAACTTTTCTAATGTTACAATTCTTTATGGTAGTAATGGTTCTGGAAAATCTACGATATTAAAGATAATTGCTGAAAAACTTAATGCTAAAGGGCATGATGGCAGTGGAGAAATGTTTCAAAGTTATGTTGATGGATGTACTTATAAAATGACTTATGAAACACCGGATGAAATTAAAATTATTAAAAGTGATGATGTATTTGATTATATATATAATGTTAAAAGAATTAATAATCGAATGTTTAATCAAAGAGAAGCTTTATTAAAAGAATATTTTAATTGTAAAAGTACTAGTATCAGAGATATCAAAGATTATCAAAGTATTAAAAATGAGGTTGATGCTAAAAAAATGAGTGCTTCTTCATTTATTCGAGGGAAAATGTTAAATAAAGATGTCAGTGAACAATCAAATGGAGAAACCGCTTTAATGTATTTTATATCTGAGATTAAAGATAATAGTGTGTATCTTCTTGATGAACCTGAAAATAGCATGTCCGCATCAATGCAATTGAAGTTAACTAAGTTCTTAGAAGAGTCTGCTAGGTTCTTTAACTGTCAATTTATTATTGCTACCCATTCACCATTTATTTTAGGAATGAATGATGCTACCATTTATGACTTAGATACAGTTCCTACAAAAACTAAAAATTGGTGGGAACTTGAAAATATGAAAATATATTATAATTTTTTTAAAGACAATTCGACTAAATTTGAGTAACTATGACATTTCACAAAAACTTCACAAAAATTTCACAATCGACTGCTATCATTATCAAGTAGGTTTCCCATATATATTTTTTGTTTGTTAATCATTAACTCTTTTACAAACCTTTCTATAATATAAATTATAGTCTTATAGTTCCTACAATATTAAGTATTAAAGTTTTCTTTTAAAAATACAAACGAATTGGGAAATACTACGGAATGAAGTTTTCTTCATTCCTTTTTTATTGCAATTTTTTGTTTTTTTTGATAAAATAAATTTGTAATTTGATAGTGGGTGAAGTTATGGATAATAAAACAACTATATTTAATGTTAAAGAATTAAGACAAGAACTTATTTTGATGACTATTAATGAAGTAATTGAGGCTTTAGAATTTAAAGGTTATAATGCTACAAATCAACTGGTTGGTTATCTCTTAAGTGGGGACAGCAAATACATTACAACTTTTAATCATTCAAGAGCTAAATTAATACAATTTGATCGAAGTGAAGTATTAATGTCTTTAATAAATGCTTATCTAGGACGTTAAAATGAGATATTTAGGATTAGATTTAGGAACAACTTCACTTGGTGTTGCTATTAGTGATAAAACAAATACTTTAGTAAGTCCTCTTACCCTTATTAAATTTAAATCTGAAGATTATGAAGATGCTTTAAAAAAGTTAATGGATATAATAAATGAAAAAAATATTACTACAGTAGTACTTGGTTTACCTAAAAATATGGATAATACTATGGGTTTTGCAGCCAAACGTAGTTTGAATTTTAAGGATATGTTAGGAAAAAAAGGTATAAAAGTAATTCTTGAAGATGAAAGACTAACAACTGTTGAAGCTATAAACATTATGAAAAATAATGGCGTTAAAAAAATAAATGAGAAAAATAAAACAGATATCGTATCTGCAGTATTAATCCTTGAAGGATACTTAAAAAGGTGTAATAATGATAAATAAATTGATAATAGATAATGAAGTATTTAAGCCAATTATAAAAATAGCTATAGATGATAAAACATTTATAATATATACTAAAAATGAAGTAAATAAAATCGGTGATATAATATGTTATGTTGGAAGTTATAAATTTTTAAATGGTATGCAAGTAATAAGTAAAGTAGAAGATAAAAATATGCTTGAAGTAATAGATAATATATTTATGCAAGTGCAAAGCTTAATTAATAAGAAAGAAAGTGGTAATTAATGAAGAATAAAAAATTATTTATAATTTTAGGGGTTATTTTAGGAGTAATAGTAGTTTTTATAATAACATTCTTTATTTTTTTAACACCAGTTAGTAAGAGTAATAAAGTTGTAGAATTTACTGTTAAAAAAGGGGAAGGAAAAGAAACGATTATAGCAAATTTAAAAGATGCTAAATTAATTAAAAGTAAATATGCTACAATTATATATGTTTTAGTTAGTGGAAATAAGAATTTTCAAGCTGGAAATTATGAATTTACAAGAGATATGTCTACTAAAGACATAGTTAAATCTTTAAATAGTGGAGATGTTATTAAAAATTTAAAAGCATCATCAAGAATTACTCTAAAAGAAGGAATTACTTTAAAAGAAATGCTTAAGTTAATTAGTGAAGAAACTAACTTAGATTATGATAAAAGTATTAAAGATATAAATGATAAAGCTTTCTTAAAAGGTTTAATAGCTGATTATTGGTTTTTAACTGAAGATATCCTAGATGAAGATATTTATTATGCTTTAGAAGGTTATTTATTCCCTGAAACATATGATTTTTATAAAGATACAACTTTAGATCAAGTGGTTAGAAAGATGCTTAATGTAACAAACGAAAAGTTAAGTCCTTTAAAGAATGAAATAACAAGTAACAAGTTAAGTGTTCATGAATTGTTAACTATTGCAAGTATAGCTGAAAAAGAAGCAAATAGTAATAGTGATAGAGCGATGGTTACACAAGTAATTTATAAAAGACTTGATATGAATATGAGCTTAGGAATGGATGTTACCAGTTATTATGGGGTTCAAAAAAGTATGGATGAAATCCTAACAACAGTTGACTTAAATGATGAAAACCCTTATAATACTAGAGTTACTACATTTATTGGACTTCCTGTTGGACCAATTTGTAATCCATCAATTGGAAGTATAAATGCAGCATTAAATCCAGCTGATACAGATTACTTATATTTTGTAGCAGATATCTTAACTGGTAAAGTTTATTTTGCAAAAGATATCAATGGCTTTAATGAATTAGTAAAAAAATATATAAAGTAAAGGTGAATTAAGTTGAAAGAACAAATATTAGAAATGGAAAGGTATGCAAATGAAAAGAATGTACCTATCATTGAAAAGAAATCTATTGCATTTATTATGAAATATATTAAAGAGAATAATATAAAAAATGTATTAGAAATAGGAAGTGCTATCGGGTATTCAGCTATTTTAATGGCATCAAGTACACAAGAATGTATCGTAACAACTATTGAACGTGATGAAGCAAGATACATGGAATGCTTAAAAAATGTTAAAAAATGTGGCATGGAAAAGAAGATAAATGTTGTTTATCAAGATGCGTTAGAATTAAATTTGTCAGAAGATTTAAAATATGATTTAATATTTATTGATGCTGCCAAAGGACAATATACTAAATTTTTTGAAAAATACAAAAATTTCTTAAATCCAAATGGAACAATTATCACAGATAATATAAAGTTTCATGGTTATGTTGGTGAATCTAGTAAATTAGATAAAGGAAATTTAAAAAGCCTAGTGGAAAAGATTGAAAATTATATTGAATTTTTAAAAAGTAATACTGAGTTTGATACCAAGTTTTATGATATTGGTGATGGACTTTCAGTAAGTACATGGAAGCATGAATAAATTAGTAACTATCACAAATAAAGATTATATTGACGTAATAAAAAAAGAGGATGTAACACTTGTTTATCCTCTTAAAACTTTTTCCGTAGGTTATGAAGAATATTTTGATATAGATAAAATAGATGATTTTGTTTTAGTAAATAGATTATTAAATGATTTTGAATTAGATAAATTAGAAGAAATACTTAAAAATAGTCATATAAAAGGTATTATGTTTGATGATTTAGGTATTTTAGATATTATAAAAGATATGGATATAACTAAAATATTAATACTAGATCACATTAGTAATAATACAAGTTCTATAAATAGTTATTTAGAATATGTAGATAGTGTTGTTGTTTCAAGTGATTTATCTGAAACAGAGATTAAAGATATCGTTAAGAAGGTTAATAAAAGTGTTGTAATATATACTTTTGGTTTAAAAGGTTTAATGTATTCAAGAAGAAACTTATTAAATAACTATGAAATGTATTATAAATTAAATAAAGAGCCAGTAATAGATAGCCATATTGATAATAAATATTTTAAAGTAATAGAGTCAGATTATGGGACTAAGGTTTATGCTTATCCATATTATGATGGTACTAGTTTACTAAATTTAGATAATGTTTATTATTTTTGGTATGACCCAATACTTTTAGATAAAGAAAATATCATAAAAGTTTTACATAATGATTTAAGTAATATTTTTTGTAGTAGAATATTTTTAGATAAAAAAACTGTTTATAAAGTAGGTGATTTAGATGCCTGAACTATTAGCCCCAGCTGGTGATTTAGAAAAAATGAAATTTGCTTATCTTTATGGAGCAGATGCTATTTATTGTGGAGGTCAAAACTTTAGTTTAAGAGCCAATGCCAAGAATTTTAGTTTAGAAGAATTAAAAGAAGCGAGTGATTTTGCTCATAATTTAAATAAAAAAATATATGTAACAGTAAATATTGTATTTCATGATGAAGATTTAAATGGTTTAGAAGAATATTTAAAATATTTAGATAGTATAAATATTGATGGTATTATTGCTAGTGATATAACAGTTATAAAATTATGTCAAAGCCTTAAATTAAATTTGAGTGTTTGTTTATCAACTCAAGCTAGTACCTTAAATAGTAGAACTGTTAAGTTTTGGCAAAACTTAGGTGTTACAAGGGTAGTTTTAGCTCGTGAAGCATCTAGGGAAGATTTAATAAATATTGCTAAAACAGGAATTGAAATTGAAACATTTATTCATGGTGCTATGTGTACATCTTTTAGTGGTAAATGTGTTTTATCAAATTATATGACTAATAGAGATTCTAATCGTGGTGGTTGTGCTCAAGTTTGTCGTTGGGAATTTTTAGTAGATAATAAACCTAATTTAACTATAATGCCTAAAGATTTAAATATGGTTCCATTTATTAAAGACCAAATAGATTTAGGAGTGGCATCCTTTAAAATTGAAGGAAGAATGCGTTCTATTTATTATGTATCAACTGTTTTACTAAGTTATAGAAGAATGATTGATGCTGCTTTAAATAATACTTTAACAAAAGAAAAAGAAGAGTATTATTTAAAAATATTAAATCGTTGTGCAAATCGTGAATCAACACCCCAATTTTATGATAAATTACCTGGTGTTAACGAAGAATATTGGAATGGACGCACTGAAGTATCTAATCAAGACTTCTTAGGTTTAGTAATGGATTATGATGAAGAAGAAAAAGTGGCAACAATTGAGGTTAGAAATTATTTTGGAAGTGGTCAAGTTGTTCAATTTTTTGGACCAAATCATGAAACATTTGATTATCTAATTAATACAATATATGATAATGAAGGAAATATCATTGAAGTTTGTAGACATCCAAAAAGTATTATAAAACTAAAAGTTGATAATAAACTTCAAATAAATGACATGATGAGGTTAAAAGTATTTGACAAATTGGAAGTTTTATAGTATGATTATGAACTGTAAATTGAAATAAAAAAGGAGATATGAATTATGAAAAAAGAAAATACATTTATAATGACTGCAGAAGGCTTTTTAGAAGCTGAAAATGAATTAAATGAACTAAAAAATGTTCGTCGCCCAGAAGTAATTAAAGCTTTAAAAGAAGCTAGAGCACTAGGGGACTTATCTGAAAATGCTGATTATGATGCTGCTAGAAATGAACAAGCCATAATTGAAGCGAAAATTCAAGAACTAGAATATAAACTTGAACATGCTGAAATCATTGATAATAAAGGAAAAAATGAAGTTAGCTTAGGTTCAGTAGTAACAATTAGTTATGAAGATGGTGAAGAAGAAGAATACAAAATAGTTGGTTCTATGGAAGCTGACCCATTTGAAAATAAAATATCAAATGAATCTCCATTAGGAATAGCTTTACTTAAACATAAAAATGGCGATACTGTAGAAGTAGCAAGTCCAAATGGTGGATATACAATAAAAATTGTAAAAATTGCCTAATTTCTTGTAAAAAAGAAGTAATTATATTATAATAAGGTAGTTAAGGAAGGAAAAGTTTATGAAAAACGTTAAAAAAATTGAAATTAAATTAGAAAAAGAATGGGTAGAATCTTTAGATGCAGTCTTTAAAAAGAAAAATAAAGATGTAAAAATTGATGGTTTTAGAAAAGGAATGGCAAGTAAAGAAATTTATTTAAAACATTTTGGAATTGAATCATTATATGGTGATGCTATTGATGCTTGTATAGGTATTGCTTATAAAAAAGCATTAGAAAAAAATAAATTAGTTCCTGTTATTGAACCAAGTGTTGATGTAACAGGTATTAGTGATACAAATGTAATATTTGAATTTACTATTATAACTAAACCAGAAGTAACTTTAGGAGAATACAAAAACTTAAAAGTTAAAAAAGAAAAAGCTGTTGTAACAGATGAAGAAGTTCTTCATGAAATTGAACACATGAGAAGTCATATGGCTGATGTTGTAGTTAAAGAAAATGGTGAAGTAGCTGTTGGAGATACTGCAGTTATTAACTTTACTGGTGTAGTTGATGGAAAAGAAATTGAAGGCGGAAAAGGAGAAAACTATCCACTTGAAATTGGAAGTCATTCATTTATTCCAGGCTTTGAAGAAGGCGTAGTTGGAATGAAAGTTGGAGAAACTAAAGATTTAAAATTAAAATTCCCAGAAAACTATGTTGAAGATTTAAAAGGTAAAGAAGTAACATTTACTGTAACAGTTAATGAAGTAAAGATGAGAGTTTTACCTGAAATGAATAAAGAATTATTTGAAGACTTAGGATATGATGATGTAACTGATGATGCTGGATTAAAAGCTAAAGTTAAAGAAGAATTAACCCATCAAAAGGAACATCAATTAGAAGATGTATTTATGGATAAAGTACTTGAAGCTGCGGCTAAAAACATGAAAGTTGAAATAAATCCAGAAATTATTGATGATGAAGTTCATAGAATGATTAATCAATATGCTGAACAATTAAAAATGCAAGGTATGGATTTCAATGAATTTATGAAAATGACTGGTACAAAAGAAGAAGATTTACATAAACAAATGGAACCAGAAGCAGAAAAACGTGTTAAATATCGTTTTATGTTAGAAAAAGTAGCTGAAGTTGAAAATATATCTTTCACAAAAGAAGAAATTGATAATAAAGCTAATGAAATGGCTGCTTCATATGGAGTAACAAAAGAAGAATTATTAAAAGCTTTTGGTTCTCTAGAAGTAGTTGAATATGACATGAAAATGCATAAAGCATTAGAAATATTAAAAGAAAATAATTAGACCTTTTGGTCTTTTTTTCTTGACAAATACCTATGTTTGTTATAGAATATGTCTTACCAAAAGGGAGTGGTTATATGAAAAAATATGAAAAAGCCAAAAATAGTATAATTTTAAATGGCTATAGTGATACAGCATTAGAAGAATTAACAAATGGATTTATTGAAGAATTTCTTGATAAAGAATATGAACGTATCAGTGATTTTTTAGATAAATACATTGATACTGTAAAAAGGGGAGAAATCTTACCAAATGAATTTAATGCTTTAAAGTTTGCTTTAGTAGTAACTGATAATGTTGAAGAAGAAAACTATGCTGTTTCTAAAGCATTTAAAAATGTTGTTGTAAATAGTTTTAACAGTATTGCTAGAATGGAACCTTTACAAACAACATTAATCAGTGGTAATGCTATGAAATACTATAAAGATTTAGATGTTGCTGGAAGTAATCCTTACTTTTTTAATAAAAATATGTTTGCATCATTTGATTCTAGTGATTTATGTAGTATTCATCCTCTAGGACATGATTTTGCTTTTATAAGATTAAGTGATTTAATAAGTATGCTTAATAATAAAGGATTAGAACAAGGTTTCTTACTTGTTGAAAATAGCTTAGGTATGAGTTTTGATTTAATACTTGAATATGAAGCTATTATGTTGCTAGGAGAAGATAATGAATTAAAACTAAAAAGAGTCTAACGACTCTTTTTAAATTATATAAGCAATAATACCTGCAATAACACTTGCAACCATTACTAGTAGCATTATCCAAACTACTATTTTTTGTGTTTTTTTATTCAAAATATTTCACCACTTTCTTTTTTCTAATAATAATTTATCATAAATTTAACAATTTTGCAATATAATTAAATGGTGATAATAATGTGGACAAGCATAAGTAAGAAAATGTATGTATTTATGTTAATTATTTTAATTATAGGTATTATAACAGGAATAGTATTTGTAATCATGCTTGATGAAGCAACTAAAGAGATACTATTTTTAAATATTAATGAGTTTTTGCAAAATTTTAGTAATACCAATATAAATAGTGGTCTTATGCACTTAGTAATATTATCTAGTTTGCTTATATTAAGTATCTTTTTAGTAGGAGGTCCACTTTTAATATTTTATATGTTTTATAATGGTTTTAGTATAGGGTTTGTTGTTAGTAGTATAACTTATATATTTGGTATAAAAGGAATGCTTTATGGTTCAATATATATTTTAATAAGTAGATTAGTTTATATAATAGTGTTAATTATATTTAATGTTAATTTATTTAAGATAATTAAATGTAATATAGATAGTTTAGTTTATAAAAAAAGTAATAAAGAATCACTAAGTGTATTTTATAAAAGAAGTATAGTTTTTATAGGAATTATTCTTATAAATGATGTAATATTGTATTTTGGGGGAGGAAAGTTAGTAAATCTCTTTAATTTTTTAATAAAATAAGGTATAATTGATATGTGATGTTTATGGAAAAAGTAATTATTGGAATATCTGGTGGAGTTGATTCTGCAGTTGGAGCTTTACTTTTAATGAAACAAGGTTATGAAGTTGAAGGTCTTTTCATGCGTAATTGGGATAGTAATATTAATAATGATTTTTTAGGAAATCCAAATGATTTTAATGATATATGTCCTCAAGAAAAAGATTATAATGATGCTTTAGAATTATGTAACAAATTAGGTATTAAGCTTCATAGAATAGATTTTATTAAAGAATATTGGGATTATGTTTTTACATATTTTTTAGAAGAATTAAAAAAAGGGCGAACTCCAAATCCAGATATGTTATGTAATAAATTTATTAAGTTTGATTTATTTATTAAAGAAGCTAAAAGACTAGGGGCAGATTATATAGCAACAGGTCACTATGCGAGAATGGAAGATGGCAAACTTAAAAGAGCTGTTGATTTAAATAAAGATCAAACATACTTTTTAGCAGATGTAAAAAAAGAAAACTTAAAAAATGTTTTATTTCCTGTCGGAGATTATACTAAACCTGAAATAAGAAAAATAGCTGAAGAAAACAATCTAAATGTGGCTCATAAAAAAGATTCAACAGGTATTTGTTTTATCGGAGAACGTAACTATCAAAAGTTTATTGAAAACTATTTAAAACCAAATCCTGGAGATATCGTTGATGTTGAGACTAAAGAAGTTATTGGAAGACATACTGGTTTAATGAATTATACGATTGGGCAAAGAAGAAATGTCGGTATAAGTGGAAACTTAGAAAGACATTATGTCTGTGGTAAGAATGTTGAAAAAAATATATTATATGTTGCTTTCGGTGAAGATAATAAATACTTAATGAGTGATGAATGTATTATAGATAATGTTAACTTTCTAAGTGATTTAAGACCTACATTTTGTACAGCAAAGTTTAGATATCGAGATACTGACCACGCTGTAGAATTAGAATATTTAGAAAATAATAAAATTAGAGTTAAATATCCTGAGAAAGTTAAAGCGGTTACCCCTGGTCAAGCTTGTGTTTTATATCTTGGTGAAGAATGTTTAGGTTGTGGTTTTATTGATACTGTTAAAAATAATGAAGAATATTTATGGTATTTACACAACTAAGCTTGATTTTTAGTGTTAAGTTATGTATAATAAATATGTAAAATGAAGAAAAGGTAGTGATAATATGGACAGATTAAATGAATTGTTACAAGAATTGGGGTTATCAAAAGTAAAATTAGCTAAGTATTTAGGAGTATCACGTCAAATGGTATATAATTATTTAGTATTAGATAGTTTAGATAAATGGCCTAAAGAAAAGAAAGTATTACTTTTACAGCTTTTAGATATTAAAGATGGAAGTAAAAAAAGTATAGATAGTATAGTAGTAGATACAGATTATTTACTTGGAGTAGAAAAAAGACTTAATACAGCAATAAAGCAATCAAATAATATTGAATCATTTATTGATATGAATGGTTTAACTAAAGATAATAAGCAATTATTAAATGATTTTGTTTTCTTAATTAAAGAAAAATTAGAAGATAATCTTCCTAGTGAAAGTGCTGCAGTAAGATACATGTATTATATGTTACAATCTATGGATAATGTTCCTGAAATTAAATATATAATGGGTTATATGGCTAAATCAAATTGCTTTATTAAACCAGAAGAATATAAATTTGATGAAGATAAACAATTTATCTTTGAAGGAATACTTTATTCAGCATTAACACTTTATAATAATGGTGGAGCATCAAAAAGTAAATTAGCTGAAAGTCATAAAAGATTTATTACAGAAATAGAACAAAAACAAGAAGAAAAGTTAACTAGAACTCAACAACTAAGTACAGTAAAAATCCAAGCTCTAAGGGAACTTGGTTATGATGATATAAACACAGATAATGCAGCAGAAGTATTTGAAAAAATGGCAGAAATTCAAACAAGAAAAGTATAATGAGGTCTAATATGGATAAAAGAAGTTTAATTATAAAAATATTAAATGTTATTATTGTTTTATTACTTATAGCTATAGTGGTTATAATATTTAAAAAAGGCAAACCATTAAATACTAATGGTAAAGTTGTTAAAGATTTATATAGTTATGTAGGAAATAATAATCTAGAAAAATGTGGAGGATTAGTATTTTATAGCGATGAAGAAATAAATTATGATAAATTAAGTAATGAAACTAAACTTTGTTTAGCATATACTAAAGTAAATGATGAAGATAAAGAAAAATTAAAAGTAGATAAAGCTAAAAAAGGTAATACTTGTTCTTTAAAAGATTCATTAGTATTTGCAACAGATAACTATGAAGATAAGATATGTACTTTATCTAAAACTAATAAAAATTTAGTAAATGAAAATTATAAAAAGATGTTTGGAAAAAGTATTGAAAATTATGATAAATTTCAATTAGATAATACAACAATTTGTTATTATGATGAAGATAATTATTATTGTGGTTTATCAGAAAAGTACACATATACTATCGGAGCAGAACCTCATACTTATAGAACTATAAAAAGTGCTTATAAAAAAGGTGATGAAATAGCTATATATGATTATTTCTTAAGAACAATTAATGATGATTGTTTTACAAGTTATATGAAAGATGAAAAAAATGAAACATGTGGTAAAGCATTAGAAAATAAAAAAGAAGTAGATTATAAATTTCTGAAAAAATATGGTACAAGATATGTTCATATATTTAAAAAATCTGGGGATTCATACTATTGGGTTTCAAGTAAAAATTTAGATAAATAAAAAAATTTAAAAGAAAAAGCGTCAAATTGTGCAAATGCACAAATGTGATGCTTTTTTTATTTATTTTATCTTTTGAGTGTTTTTAAAGTTTAGTTTTACATAGTTTGTTAAGATGTCTTTGCCTTTTTCATTTACAAGTTCTTGAACAAATTCATCAACATTTATTCCGGCTCCTTTTGGAATATCTTTTCCTAATTCTTCACTCATTTTATACATTTCTCTTAAGAAAATATATCTACTTATAATTGATGCACAAGCAACACTTAAACATTGTTCTTCAGCTTTTGGTGTAAATGTAATATTTGTTACTTTTTTAGGAATATCTGATAAATAACCATAATAATTCTTCGGTGGAGTAAATTGATCCACAACAATTTTATCGTATGGTAAGTTTTTTTCTACTAAGTTAAGTAATACTTTATTATGAAGTATTGCTTTTATTTTATTCATATTTACTTTATCATGTTCTAGTTTGTTATATTCAGTATTTGTTAATATAAATGCTGAATAAGGTATTTTTTCTATTATAGTTGGTGCTATTTTTTTAATATATTCATCAGTTATTTTTTTTGAATCAGTTGCCTTTAAATCATGTAAGAAACTAACATTTTCTTTTGAAACAAAGGTAGCTACCACCACAATTGGTCCAAAATAATCTCCTGTTCCAACTTCATCAGAACCAATTGTAGAATAAATATCATAATTAAATGTTTTTACTTCTTTTGTAGTAGTTGTTTTATCTTTACCAGTTTTAATATCTATAATTCTTCCATTAAATTTCTTTTCCATATCAATCCATATATTAGCATCAATATCTGCAGAAATACCTTGAAACATTACTTTACCAGATTCATAAAGAGTAATAATAGTACCACCTTCTTCAGCTTGAAAAATTGCATAAGGAGGGGTTTTATCTCTTTTTAAATCTTCATAATACTTAATCATCTTTGGTTTTATATTATCACTTATTTTAAAAACTATTGTCATTTTTCTTCCTCATTTCATAATATATTTTATCATATATAACAATTCTTGTAAAATAATTTATAAATTGATTATATTTATCTTTATTTTTGGGAATATTTATAATATAATTATTATGAGGAGAGAATAAAAATGAATATAATTAGTGTAGCTATAATACTTATTGTATTATTGTACGTGGTTTTGGGTTTCAAGAGAGGGGTTATTAAAACTGGCGTTTCATTAGTTGGAACTATTGCAATATTAGTAGTATCTTATGTTTTAAAAGATATAGTTGCAAGCTTTTTAATGAAATATTTACCATTCTTTAACTTTGGTGGTGTTTTTGAAGGTATAACATCAATTAATATTTTAATGTATGATATGATATCATTTATAGTAGTATTTATTATTCTTTATTGTTTATTAAATATTTTACTTACATTATCAGGATTAATTGAAAAGTTATTAAAATTAACTGTTATTTTAGCAATACCATCTAAAATACTTGGAGCATTGCTTGGATTAATTGAAGGAATATTAGTATCATTCTTATTATGCTTTGTATTCTTACATTTAGCTCCAACAGAAAAATATGTTATGGATAGTAAACTTGCAATTGTGTTACTTGAAAGATGTCCATTTATAGGTAGAATGACTACTAGTACAACACTTGCATTAGAAGATATAAATAATATTGTTAATGATTTAAAAGAAGATGACAATAGAAGTGATGCTAACTTCAAAGTATTACATCAATTAATTTATTGGAAAGTAATAACTGTTGATGAAGCACAAGCATTAATTGATAATAAAAAGATAGTATTTGATAATGAAATTCAATTGGGGGAATAGCTTATGGTTAAACATTTAGAGAGTGAAAATGAGTTTAATGAACTTATAAAGGGTAGAGTACTTGTGGACTTTTATGCTGATTGGTGTGGTCCATGTAAAAGACTTGCACCATTACTTGAAGAATTAGAAGACATTGATATAATAAAAGTAAATGTTGATATGTTTGATAATTTATCTAGAAGTTATGGAATAATGAGTATTCCAACATTAATTCTTTTTGATAATGGCAGTGAAGTTAAAAAAACAATTGGTTTTAAAACTAAAGAAGAACTTTTAGAATTTATAAAATAATAAATGCTGGTTTAGTTTATAACACTAACACCAGCATTTTTATATGCTCTCATTAATGGACCAGCTCCAAGTTTAACTCCTCCAAAATATCTTACTACAACTAATAATTTATTATTTAAATTATTCATTTCAAGTAAATTATAAAGGGGAGTTCCTGCTGTTCCACTTGGTTCTTTATCATCTCTTTTACCTGCAGTTGATAAAAATCTATAAGCATAAACAATATGTCTTGCTTTCTTATGTTCACTTTTTAAATTTTCTAAAATAATTTTTATTTCTTTAATATCTTCAATATCATAAAGGTATGCAATAAACTTTGATTTCTTAATTTCTATCGTATTTGTTTTTAAAATTTTCATAAAATTGTCCTTTCTTTATAATTATATCGTAAAAATCATGAAATTTGTAGTATAATATTGTAAAAAGGAGGAAAGTTATGCTAAAAGAAAAATTAAAAACTATACCACATTTACCAGGTTCATATCAAATGCGTAATATAAATAATACTGTTATATATGTTGGTAAAGCTAAAGATTTATATAAAAGAGTAAATAGTTATTTTAAAGGAAATGTTACTGGTAAGACTGCAAAGATGGTTAGTGAAGTAGTTGATTTTACTTATATAACAACTTCTACAGAACAAGAAGCTTTCATCCTTGAACTTAACTTAATTAAAGAATATGACCCGAAATATAATATATTATTAAAAGATGATAAGTCTTATCCATATATTGAATATATTAGTAAACCATATCCTAAACTTAAAGTTTCTAGATATTTAAGCGTTAAGAAAAAAGATAAGAAGCTGTTATTTGGTCCTTATCCGAATGCTTATGCAGCTAGAAAAATAGTTAATTTAATAAATAGATTATATCCTTTAAAAAAATGTGAAGGAATGCCTAAAAATGTGTGTTTATATTTTCATATTGGTGAATGTTTAGGTTATTGTGAAAAAAATGTTAATCAAAAGGCTCTAGAAAATATGGAAAAAGAAATATTAGAATTTCTAAGGGGCAATGATAAGATATTAATAGATAAAATAATTAAGAAGATAGAAATGTTTAGTAATAATTTAAATTTTGAAACAGCCTTAGAGTTAAAAAAAGAATTAGATTATATAAAAGTAGTTCTTGATAAACAAAAAGTTGAACTACATGATTATATAAATCGTGATGTAATTGGTTTTGATGCCTTAGATGGTATAGTTTCAGTACAAATATTATTTATTAGAAATGGTAAAATTATCGGAGGTAATAACGATAAATTCTATTTAATGAGTGATTTAGAAGATGAAGTAAATTCATATATTTTAAAATATTATGAAAGACATGAAATACCAAAAGAAATATTAGTAGAAGATAATTTAAATTCCGAGATAATTAGTAATATTTTAAATACAAAAGTATATGTTCCAATAAAAGGCAAGAAGAAAAATTTAGTAGAAATGGCTCATGTTAATGCTAAAATATCATTAGAACAAGAAATGACTATTATTAAAAATGATGAAAAAAGAAGTATACTTGCTAATGAAGAATTAAGAAAATTACTTAATTTAGATGTTTTAGATAGAATAGATTCATTTGATAACTCCAATCTTTTTGGTACTTTTGCAGTATCAGGAATGGTTGTATTTAAAAATGGTAAACCTGCTAAAAATGAATATCGTAAATATAAAGTAAGTGTAGATAAAAATGATGATTATAATACAATGCGAGAAGTAATATATCGTAGGTATTATAGATGCATGGTTGAAAAATTAGAAATGCCAGATTTAATTTTAGTAGATGGTGGTATTAACCAAATTAATGCTTGTAAAAGTATTTTAGATGAACTTCACTTACCAATAAAAGTCTGTGGTCTTAGAAAAGATGACCATCATAGAACTAATGAACTTATCGATGGAGATACCCTAGAAGTTATAAAAATACCTAGAATGAGTGATGTATTTCATTATTTAACAAGAATTCAAGATGAAGTACATAGATACACAATTAATTATCATAAACAAATAAGAAGTAAAGGAAGTATTGCAAGTGTTCTTGATAATATTGAAGGAATAGGTAAAGTAAGAAAAAAAGAACTAATTAAAAAATATGGTGGTATTAAAAAAATGAAAGAAGCAAGTATTGAAGAACTAAGTGAGATAATACCAGAAAATGTTGCTAAGAATTTAAAAAAATATTTAGAAAGTAGAGATAGTGATGATACTAGAAAAGAATAAATTAATTGTTCCAAATAAAGATATAACATACTTTTTAGCACCGGATTATATATATGTTCCAGCTAGTAAGATATATGTTAAAAATAATGATTATGTTTATAAAAATCAAGTAGTTGCAGATACAACTATATCTTCAGTATCTGGTTATGTTCTAGGAATTAAGAAATGTAATGTCCTTGGAAAAACTAAAAATACAGTAGTAATTCAAAATGATTATCGAGAATATTTTAAAGATAAAAAAGTTAAAAGTAGAATAACTATTTTAAACATGCTTAAGTTATTAGAAAAAGATAAGGTATTATTTAATAAATTTAAAAGTAGTAAAACATTTGATAACATTGTAGTTAGTGCTATAAATGATAATCCTTATGTTTATAATGAAGTATTTTTACTTAAGGAAAACATTAATGATATCCTAGACTTTTATAATAAATTACTTACTATTTATAACTCAAATAACAATATGTTAGTGGTTAATGCTAGAGATGCTTTTATAATAGATGAATGCCTAAATACAATTGGTAGTTCTCCTGAAATACATTTAAGCTTAGTTAAAGATGAATATTTATTAGAAAATAGTGAATATTTATGTAAGTATTTAAGACTAAAAGGAAATACTTTAGTATTAAGTATTAGTGAACTAGTTAAAATATACAATCTATTTAAAGGAGATGTTAAAACTACTAAATTAATTACAATCTCCGGAGATAATGTAAAAGAAAATAAAGTAATTAGAGTAAAAATTAATACTATTTTAAAAGATGTAATAGATAAATATATAGATATTTTAGATGATAATTATGAGTGTATTATAAATGGTTTAATGACTGGTTTTAAAATAAATAATATAGATAATTTTGTTATAACTAAAGAAGTAGAAAGTATTAATATTATGAAGAAAAAAGATATAATAGTAAATAATTGTATTAAATGCGGAAAATGTATTAATGTATGTCCAAGATGTGTTAATCCAATTAATTTAAGTAATAAAGATAAATGTATAGATTGTGGATTATGTAGTTATGTATGTCCATGTAACATTAATTTAAGAGAAAGGTTAAAGTAGTATGAATGTATTTTTACATAATAAAAATAATTTAAAGAAAAATATAATAAGTTATATATTAGCTTTAATTCCATTATATTTATATGGCTTTTATAAAAATGGTATTATTTTATATAATAAAGATTATATTTCATTATTTGGAATGTTTAAAATATTTTATTTATTAATTATTAATATTTTATTATATTTTATAACAAATAAAATATTAAAAAAGAATATTTCTTTTGATTTAATATTCTTAAGCTTATTTATAATACCTTTATTTATGCCATTTAATATTAACTTATTAGTTTATATTCTAGTTATGTTTCTAGGATTATTATTTAGAAAGTATTATAATATATCATTAGTTATTTTAATATTATCAATATTTTTTAGCTTTTTAAATCCTGCTGAAGCAGATAATATTTATGCTTTTAATACTTGGGACTTATTATTTGGTAGAAATATCGGAGGACTTGCATCAACATCAATTGTTATTGGTATTCTTATTGCTATTTACTTAAGTTTAACTAATAACTATAAATATTTAATTACTTTATCTGGAGTAATAATTTTTATAATATTATCAATATTATTTAAAGATTATTCATTTCTTACTAGTGGTAATGCTTATTTATCTTTAATATTTTTAGCGCCATGGAGTAATAAGAGCCCATACTTAAAGAAATATATGCTTATTTATGGAGCCTCAATTGGTGTTCTAGGATTTATATTCATGCATTTTATAAACCAATATTATGGTATGGTTTTAGCAATTACAATTATAAATATAATTTATACAAAATTACTTGCAAAAAGATTAAATATATAGTATCCTTATGGTAAGGAGAATATATGAAAAAAAGAATTATTTTATCTATAGTATTTTTACTATTATTCGTAGGTTTAATTATCTACTCAGTTATTTTTAGTTATGGAGAAGCTGAACCCTTAGATTTAGCTGAAAATATCACAATGGAAATCAAGGAAGGAACTCTGACAAACAAGGGTGCAACAGTAATTATCACAGATTTAAGTGGTAATGAAAACACATACAATAATGAGTTTAGGCTAGATAGAAAAAAGAATGGCAGATGGCATAAGATGGTTAAAGAAGACCCAGTTATTGTTACTCCAGGGGCTACGGGGAAAGATGAAAACAATAAAGTAGAAATAGAACTTAATTTTGAAGCATATTATGGAATAATTGAAGATGGACATTACCGAATAGTAAAAGAAATAAATGATAAAGATATTGCTGTAGAATTTGACCTTATAACCTTAAAAGATAACTAAAAATGGTTATCTTTTTCATATAAAGAGACTTACACTAAAAATATACAAAAATTTATACAAAAAACTTGACATACAACTGAACAAATATTAGAATAATCCTTTATAAGGAGATGATTTAATAATGTGTAAATTAGGAGACATTATAGTAGTAGATGAGTTTAAGAATGAAATAGGGGAAAAAGTAAATAAACATTCTTTTGTAGTAATTAATGATGAACCAAATTCAATTGAGGGTTTTAATTATGATTTTGTAAGTAATATGTTATGTAGTTTCCATGGTGATAATCATAAAAAGAAAAAATTACGTTATAAAGAAAATATAGAAGTAAATCAATTAATTGACAATAGTAAGAGAGCAAATAATAAAAGTGGATTTATAAAAGCTGACCAATTATATTATTTTGATAAAAACACTATAAATTATTATGTTTTAGGACGATTAAATGAAGATTTGTTAGATGAACTTTTAAAATTGATATTGGTTTTAAATGAAGAAGGTAAAATTAAATTAGTAACAACAAATATTGAAAAGAAATTGACTACAGTTTGATTTCTTTAGTTTTTTGTGATAAAATGTATTTGAAAAGGAGAATTCTTATGAAAAGTATTATTAAGTTTCCTAAAGATTTTTTTACAAAAACAAGGCCTCATGCCAAAAAAGAAAGAAAAGAAGATAGTATTCCATTTAAATGGTCAAAAGAAGTACTTTCAGGAAAAGAAAAAGCTATTTTAGTTTCTGCAAAAACGTTAGAAAAACAAAAATAATTTTCAATTTTTTATTTTTTTATATTAAAAGAAATAAATGGTAAAGATATTGCTGTAGAATTTGAACTTTAAACCTTAAAAGATAACTAAAAATGGTTATCTTTTAAAAATATAAGAAATTTGTGTGAAAATGTTTGCAAAATAGAACAAAAAATGATATAATAGAAACGATTTTTAACAAGGGGATAAAGGGGAATGTTATGGCTTATATAAGTAATGAGGAAATAAATGAAATCAGAAGTAGAGCTAATATTGTAGATATAATATCAGGTTATTTGCAAGTTAGTAGTAAAGGAAAGAACTATGTAGCATTATGTCCCTTTCATAATGACCATTCCCCTTCTTTAATAATTTCACCAGAAAAGCAAATATTTAATTGTTTTACATGTCGTACTGGTGGTAATGTTTTTAGTTTTGTAATGAAATATGAAAATGTTTCTTTTGCAGAAGCAGTAAGTATTGTTGCTAAAAAAGTTGGTTTTAATTTAAAAAACGATGTTTTTGTTAAAAGTGAGAACAAATATAGTAAAGATTATGAGATTTATGAATATGCTATGAAGTACTATTTAAATAATATTAATACAACAGATGGTTCTAAAGCTAGAGATTACTTGTTAAAAAGAGGTATTAATGAAACTATAATAAAAGAATTTAAGTTAGGATATTCTGGAAGTCGCAAAGATACATTTTATAAGCTTGCCACAAATAAAGGCTGGGATATAGAAACTCTTAATAAGTTGGGCTTGATTAATAAAGTAAATGAGAATGTTTATGACACATTTATTAATAGAGTAGTTATTCCAATTGAAAATTTAAAGGGAGAAGTTGTTGGGTTTACAGGAAGAATATTTAATGGTGAAGATAATACTGCCAAATATTTAAATACAAAAGAAACAGAAATATTTAAAAAAAGTAGTTTGTTATTTAATTATCATAATGCTAAAAATTATATTCGTGATAGAAAAAGTGTTATAGTTGTTGAAGGTAATATGGATGCTATAAAAATGAGTGCCAAAGGATTTAAAAATGTTGTAGCGTTAATGGGGGTTGCCTTATCAAATGAACAAATTGATATTTTAAAAAGATTAAAAGTTCCCGTAATTTTGATGTTAGATAATGATAATGCTGGTGAAGACGCTACCATAAAAAATGGTGAGTCTTTAATAAATAGCGGTGTTGATACTAAAGTAGTTCGTTTAAGTGGGGCTAAAGACCCAGATGAATATCTTGAAAAGTTTGGTATTGATGCTATGCAAAATAACATAGATAAAGCTATAAAATATATTGATTTTAAGATAGAGTGTTTAAAAAAAGATAAAGATTTAAGTAATATGGAGGATTTAATTACTTATGTTAAAGAAGTAATTAATAGTATAAATGGCGAAGATGACTTGACAAAAGAGATAATTTTATCTAAAATAAGCAAGGATTATGCAATTGATATTGACATTTTGAAAAGTAATTTAAAAACTGAAGTAAAAAAAGATGTTAAAAAAGAAGAAACACAAGAAGTAAGGGATAAAAAATTAACTAAGTATCAAAAAGCAAGTCATAAAGTTTTATATTATATGCTTATGGATAGTAAGTATATAAATTTATATAAAAATACTTTAGGGTATTTTAAAGAAAGAATAGAAAGAGTACTAGCTAGTGAAATAGTATATTATGAGTCTAATAATGGAAATATTGATGTTGCAGATTTTACAACAACGATAATGGAAAGTGAAGATGAATACGAATTTTTACAAATAATATTAAGTGAAAATGGAAACACTTCAGTAAGTGATGAGGAATTTAATTCGTGTGTAAAAGCAATATTAGATATTTATAAAAAAGATGAAATAATAAAAGTAAAAGGATTAATTGCTAGTGAACTTGACCAAACTAAAAAAGAAGAATTGGTTAAGAAGTTAATTGATTTAAAAAGGAAGTGTGAATAATGGAACAAATTAAAACATTAGAAGAAAGAGAAAATAGTTTAATACTAAAGGGTAGAGAAAAAGGTTTTATAACTTATGAAGAGTTAGCTCAAGAACTAAAGGGATTAGATATTGATAATGATGCTTTAGATAATTTATATAATAAGTTAGTTGAAAATAATATTGCAGTTGTAGCGGAAGCTGATGTTGATACAACAACTGGAGAAGCAAGAGCCAAAGAAAAACCAGTTGAAGAAGAAATGTTAAGTGATGAAGATATAACTAAAGATGTAAATATTAATGACCCAGTTAGAATGTATTTAAAAGAAATAGGTAGAATATCACTTTTATCTACAGAAGAAGAAATGGAAATATCTAAAAGAGTAGCTTTAGATGATCCGGAAGCTAAAAGAATACTTGCTGAATCTAATTTACGTTTAGTTGTATCAATTGCTAAAAGATATGTTGGACGTGGACTTTTATTCTTAGATTTAATTCAAGAAGGAAATATTGGTTTAATGAAAGCTGTTGAAAAATTTGATTATGACAAAGGATATAAATTTTCAACATATGCAACATGGTGGATTAGACAAGCTATTACTAGAGCTTTAGCAGACCAAGCAAGAACTATTCGTGTTCCAGTTCATATGGTAGAGACAATTAATAAAATGAGTAGAGTTCAAAGACAATTAACATTGGAATTAAATCGTGAACCTAGTGAAGAAGAAATAGCTAAGAAAATGGGTGTTGGTGTAGATAAGGTAAGAGAAGTATTAAAGATTAGTCAAGAACCAGTATCTTTAGAAACTCCGATTGGGGAAGAAGATGATTCACATCTAGGAGATTTTCTAAAAGATGAATCTAGTTTATCACCAGAAGAATATACTGAAAATGAAATATTAAAAGAAGAAATAAAAGAAGTATTAATGAGTTTACAAGCAAGAGAACAAGAAGTTCTTGAACTTAGATTTGGTTTACTAGATGGAACTTGTCATACTCTAGAAGAAGTTGGTAAAAAGTTTAATGTAACAAGAGAACGTATCAGACAAATTGAAGCTAAAGCTTTAAGAAAATTAAGACATCCATCACGTGCTAAAAAATTAAAGGATTTTTTAGAAGAATGAACAGAATAAAAGCTATAGCATCTTTAGTAGATAATGATGCTTTAGTAGTTGATATAGGTACAGACCATGCTTATTTACCAATATATTTATATGAAAATGATATAACTAAAAATATTGTTGCTAG
This sequence comes from Firmicutes bacterium CAG:460, assembly GCA_000437355.1. GTDB lineage: Bacteria > Bacillota_I > Bacilli_A > RF39 > UBA660 > Onthocola_B. The sequence continues at coordinate 6,146 of FR899769.1, read as the reverse complement.
TGATATTTCAAGTAATGCCTTGTTATTTGCTAAAAGTAATTTAGAGAAACATAATTTAAGGGGTAAAATAAAACTAGTTGTAAGTGATGGTTTTAAAAATTTAGATGAATGTTTTGATATAGCAATTATTTCTGGAGTTGGAACTGAAACTATAAAAAAAATATTAGATAATGAAGTATTACCTAATAAATTGATATTGTCAAGTCATAAAAATGTTAGTGATTTAAGAGAGTATATGTTTAAAATTGGTTATAAAATAGAAAAAGAAATAATTGTTTATGAAAATAATATATATTATAACATAATAAAATATGTAAAAGGAAAAGATAATTTAAGTAAGTATGATTTATTAGTGGGTTTAAGTAATGATATAAATTATAAAAAACATTTATTAAATAAATATAAAGAAATATATGAAAAATCTCATGATAAAAAGTATTTAGAATATATTAATATTATAAAAAGAAAACAGGATTAGAAGTATTAATTTTAGGAGTAGTATTATTAGTTACTACTTCTTTTTTTGGGGTTACATCAATTGTTTTAGTATTACCTGTTTTATTAAATTCTTTGGCAATATCTAAGACTTTTCTAGCATTTTCTATCATTGGTTTTACTTCTTTATAAATGGGTATAGCTTGGTTCATAATACCTAAACCTTTAGAAATACCTGATAATATTTTGGAAAAACTTAAAGTGCTTCTGATAGTGTTTGGACCGAACATATAAAATCACCTATATAATTATATGTAAAAAATCAAAAATATTGATTGTAAAAGTAATAGAAATTTGGTATACTTAATATTGTAGAGGGTGTTCGATATGAGTGAAAGTACTAAATCAAATAACATGTTAGATTTATTAAAAAGTCCTTTTATAATATTACTTAATATCTTAAAGTATGCTTGGATGGGTTTAAAATATATCTGTTTTGAAGGATGGGTAGATTTATATAATAGTGCAAGTTATGGGTTAGATAAAACTTATAAAAGTACAAAACAAGCTTTTATAACTGAAGAAGAAAAGATATATGAAAGAACTAAGAAGAAAACAAAAAAAGAAAAAGTTTATAAATATAGTCAAAAAACATTAGCAAAATTAGAAGAAGAAAAGAAAGCTTTATTAGTTGATTTACAAACAGCTGGAGCAACAAGAAGTAGAGAACCACATGTGTATTTTTATAAAGTTAGGGATAATACTGGTAAAATTATTACTGGTACAATGAATGGTTTAAGTAAGCTAGATATTAATGCTTATTTACTTAATGAAGGTTATGATGTTTATGTAATTAAGACATCACCATTTATTGATTTTGCTTATAAAGATTCATCATTCTTAGGTAAGAAGATGAAAACTAAAGATTTAATATTTTGGTTAACTCAATTATCGACATATTTAAAAGCAGGTTTAACATTAAATGAATCTGTTAAGATACTTACAACTCAAATGAAAGGTAATAAAGCAAGAACTACTGCATTTAAAGCTATTTCATATGAACTTACTTTAGGGGAAAGCTTTAGTGCAGCCTTAGAAAAACAAGGAAGTATGTTTCCAGCATTACTTATTAATATGATTAAAGCTGCTGAAGCAAGTGGAACATTAATTGAAACATTAGATGACATGGCAGCTTATTACACAGAAATAGATGATACTAAAAAACAAATGAAAAGTGCTATGACATATCCTGTAATTGTAACAATATTTTCTATTGCTGTTATTGTATTTATCATGTTATATGTTGTACCGCAATTCATAAATATATATGAACAACAAAATATGGAAATCTCTGGTATTACTAAAATTGTTATAAATGTTAGTTCATTTATTCAAAATTATTGGCATGTTGTTTTAATAGTTATAGCGTTGATAATAATAATTTTAACATTTTTATATAAGAAAGTTAAAGCATTCCGTGCAACTGTTCAAATATTTTTAATGCATATTCCTGTTGTAAAAGATGTAATTATTTATAATGAACTTACAATATTTTCTAAAACATTTGCATCACTTTTAAAAAATAATGTCTTTATTACAGATAGTATGGACATTTTAAGTAGAATTACTAATAATGAAATATATAAATCTATTCTTTATAAAACAATTCAAAATATAATTAAAGGTGATAAGATTAGTGATGCTTTTAAAGACCATTGGGCAATACCTGATGTTGCATATTACATGATAGTTACTGGAGAATCTACTGGTGAATTAGCAGATATGATGCAAAAGGTAAGTGAATATTACCAAGGGCTACATAAGAGTACAATTAATTCAATGAAAGCGTTTATTGAACCAGTTATGATAGCGTTTTTAGCTGTAATTGTTGGATTAATAATTATTGCAGTTATAATGCCAATGTTTGGTATGTATGCTCAAATTCAAAATAGTTAGGGGGATATATGAATATTTTATGGTTTATATTAGGAACTATTTTAGGTTCCTTTTATCTCGTAGTTGCAACAAGATTACCAAAAGGTGAAGATGTAGTTAAATCAAGAAGCAAATGTGATTCATGTGGCAAAGTATTAAAATGGTATAATTTAATACCTTTAGTATCATTTATAGTTCAAGGTGGAAAATGTAGTTATTGTAAAAAAAGTATTAGTATTGACCATTTTTTTGTAGAGTTGTTTACAGGTTTACTATTTTTACTAGCATCATTTTGCTTTCCAATTGGTTATGAATTCTTTGTTTCTTTAATTGTTATATCTTTAATGATAATCATATTTATAAGTGATTTTAAATATATGGTTATATTAGATTCTCCTTTAGTGGTATCAGCAATACTAGTAGTAATATTAAAACTTATATATTTAGGTTTTCATAATTGCTTATTTAGTATTATTTCTGCTTTTTCAATGTTTGTAGTAATGATGCTAATTGAAAGAATTGGAACAACAGTCTTAAAAAAAGAATCTTTAGGTGGAGGAGATATAAAATTTTCCTTTATAATTGGTCTTATTTTAGGTTTTAAATTAGGAATTGTTACCTTAGTTTTATCGACATTTTTAGCTTTACCTTATGCAGTTGCAAGTGTAAAGGTTATGAAAAGTCATGAATTTCCATATGGTCCTTTTCTAGCTGGAGCTTTATTTATAGTATTTTTTCACATGGATAAATTCAATTTATTATTAAATTTTCTATTTAAATTTTAAGTAACAGTAAGTTACTTTTTTGTTTAAAAAATAATTTTATAAACCATAATATAAATGGTGATATATATGCAAATATTTACTGTTTTGTTTAGAACAATATTTTTTTATTTTTTTGTCCTTATATCTTATCGTATTATGGGCAAAAGAGAAATAGGTCAACTTGGAGTAATAGATTTAATAGTTTCAATATTAATTGCAGAACTTGTTGCTATAAGTATTGAAGAATTTAAACAACCTTTGTCTTATACAATAATTCCAATAACTTGTTTAGTTATTTTAGAAGTTTTATTTGCATTTATTTCTATTAAATCAAGAAAGTTTAGAACTATATTTGATGGTAAACCATCATTAATTATTGTGAATGGTAAAATAAATTATAAAGAAATGGTTAAACAAAGATATTCTTTAGATGATTTACTTATCTCTTTAAGACAAAAAGAAATAAGGGATTTGAGTATGGTTGAATATGCTTTTTTAGAACCAAATGGAGAGTTATCTATTTTTAAATATAATTTCTTTAAAACTAAAAGTGCTTATCCTCAAGCTTTAATTTTAGATGGAGAGTTACAAACTAAAGTTGTAAAACATATTAGAAAAACTCCAGAATGGGTAATTGAACAATTACAAAATAAAGATTTAACTATTAAAGATATATTTTATGCTTTTTATAAAAATAAAAAAATATATATTATTAAGAAAACTGATGTTAATTAGTTGAGGCAATTTGATACCAAATAATATCTATAATAATAATTAAAATTCCATTAATCTTAAGGTCCCAATTTGGGACCTTAAGATGTTAGAAAATTTCCCAGAAATATGGGAAAAATTGATGTTAGTATAATCTTAAGGTTCCATTTTGAAACCTTAAGATTATAAAAATAACACACATTTTTTTATAAAAACATTTGATTAGCGGTGTATCATTTTATGAAAGTTTTGTTCAAACTATTGATGATAATCATTATTTGTGATATGGTTTATATCGATTGGTACTTATGAAACTTTTGAAGCCATAAGTCGTTAAATCTCTGTGAAATATCATAGTTTTTTTTATTTTATGTACATATAATAATATATTGAAAAACATTTTTTTAAATATTAGTTACTTGTATATTTTTGATTAGAATTGTCTTTTATATAGTGTATAATTTTTTTAACTGGAATATTGTTATCATTTTAAAAAGACTTTAACAAACCTATATTAATTAGTTGACACATTGTTTAAACTATTATATACTTATTTTGATACCAAATATTATCTATAGTAGTAATTAATATTCCATTATGAAGAGGCCCATAATAAAGAAATAAATCTTAAGGTCCCAAATTGGGACCTTAAGATGGTATAAAATTTCCCATATTTCTGGGAAAAATTAATGCTGCTAAAATCTTAAGGTCCCAATTTGGGACCTTAAGATTAAAAACTGTGTGTTAATTTTTAAATAAAAATTTTTGATTTAAAGTTATAAAATTAGTAACTTGAGGTCGAAAATTTCGACCTCAAGTTTAAAAAGAAAGGAAGAGAATGAACGAATTAGTAGTAAAAGAAAATGAAAAAATAGAAAATTTAATATATGAAATAAGGGGTAAACAAGTTATGTTAGATAG
>FR899769.1:216-1188 GCA_000437355.1 Firmicutes bacterium CAG:460 | reverse complement strand
AAAATGGAATTAGAACATGGAAAATTTGTAAAATATTTGCCTTTTGCCTTCACAGAACAAGGTGTAGCTATGCTTGCAAGTGTATTAAAAACTGAAATGGCATCTAAAGTAAGTGTAAATATCATGAGAGCTTTTGTATTAATGAGAAGATATATTTCTACTAACTTAGTTGAACAAAAATATATCAATAATCAAGTACTCAAAAATACGGAAGATATTAAAATTCTTAAAGAAACTTTTGATGAGTTCAAACCTAAAATAAATTCAATATTTTATGAAGGGCAAATATATGATGCGTATTCATTGTTAATGGATATTTTAAATAAAGCTAATAATAGCATAATTATCATTGATAATTATGCAGGAAAAGAATTATTAGATATATTAAAAGATATAAATAAACCAATTACAATAATATCTAAAAATATTAATGAAACTATTAAGAATAAATATCTTAAACAATATAATAATATTACATTTATTAATAATGATACTTTTCATGATAGATTTATTATTATAGATAATAATATCTTATTTACTTGTGGGGCATCTTTTAAAGATTTAGGAAAGAAGTGTTTTTGTTTAAGTGGAATAGAAGATAAAGAAATATTAAATAGTTTATTAAAAAAGATATAATTTACAATTTATTATTAAAAATTATAGATTTAATATTTTCTTTTTCGTCTTTTTATGGTATATTATTAATAGTAGGGTGATTGACTTATGAAGAAATTTATAAAAAAAATAAAAAGTAATAAATTATTAAGTATATTAAGTGTTTTAATAATAGGGGTATTCTTTATTTTAATTGCTAGAGTTACTTATGCTTATTTAGCACCAGTATTTAATAGTGCAAAAACTGATGTTATGGGTTCTAGTGATACTGTTGATGATTTTAAATTTGAATTAGGGGACCCTTTAAAAATTGATGCATCACCCACAACATTAAAAGAAAATGGTAGTAATTATACT
>FR899769.1:0-169 GCA_000437355.1 Firmicutes bacterium CAG:460 | reverse complement strand
ACAACTGCTAAAGCTTTATTAAAAGCTAATAGTACTAAAAATACTGCAACATATAATTATTATGTTTATCTTCAAATTGCATCAAATACATTTACATATTCTGATGGTTCAACCCCTGAAATTATACTTACAGTAACTAATCCAAATGGTGAGGAGGTCACATCAATTG
>FR899768.1:13220-17676 GCA_000437355.1 Firmicutes bacterium CAG:460 | reverse complement strand
ACAATAGCAGACAAAATAGCCACAACAACATGGAAAGTTGGAGGAGGTTCATGGTCTAATATAGCAACTTCAGTACCTAAAACAGCATATCAAAATGAAGTAGGAAGTAATGCATCAACAACAACAGTAGATAAAAAAATAGGATTAATGTATGTGTCAGATTATTATTATGGTGCAAGTCCAAGTGCATGGACACTAGTTGGATTTAATTCAAGTGATGCAACAAAAGACTATAGAGCAGCAACAAGTACAAATTGGTTATATTTAGGTTCTTATGAATGGACTATTTCGCGCATTTCCGACCGTACGAATGATGCGTTCGGTGTGAGTAGCACTGGCAATGTCTACCACTACATTGTGACTAATAGCTATGCGGTGCGTCCGTCCTTCAATCTTGAGTCTTCCATAACCTATATCTCTGGAGATGGAACTATTGAAAAACCTATAAGAATTAATTGATATACAGTAGATATACTATAAAAGTAGCATTTGCTACTTTTTCTTTTTTTTGCTATAATTTTGTTAAGTGAGTTGATTGATATGAGATTTAATAACATTTTTGAAGAAGAATATTATTTTCCTTGTGAAGGATTAACTTTAGATGAAGGTAGAGAGTTTAGATATCTTATGAATAATACATTTGATTTTTTAGAGGGTGATATTATTCAAATGCAATTAATTAAAAATGGTGAAGTAATTAATGCAAATGGTATGTATGGAAGTAATAGTGGTAATAAGACTTTTGTTGGTGAAATAATAAAAAGTAAAGATGGTTATGTAATTAGAAATACCATAAGTAATTTAGATAATGGAGAAAGTAAACCCATAATAAGTGAAACTATTTTTATATATGAAGGAGATAATATAAAAGTAATAGGTGGGGGAAAATCAAGAGTAATTGAAAAAATAAGTAAAGAAGAATTTTTAAATAGATAATTTTTCATATGTTTTTCACAAATAAAAATTATAATAATTGGTGGGTGGTAAAATGCGTGTTTTAGTAGTAGATGATGAAAAATTAATTAGAGATGTAATTAAAGAATATTTGTTATTAGAAAATATTGAAGTAGAAGAAGCAAGTAATGGTGAAGAAGCATTAAATAAAGTAAAGCAAGAAGATTTTGATATAATAATAATGGATATAATGATGCCAAAGATGGATGGATATACTGCATGTAGAGAAATTAAAAAGATAAAAGATATACCTTTTATAATGCTTTCTGCGCGTGGTGAAGAATATGATAAACTAATTGGTTTTGATTTAGGAATTGATGATTATGTAACAAAACCATTTAGTCCAAAAGAATTGGTAGCAAGAATAAAAGCTGTAACTAAAAGAAGAGAAGTAACAAGTAATATTTATGAAATTAAGGGTATTAAACTTGATAATTTAGCTCATGATGTATTTGTTGATAATAAAAAAATATATTTAACACCGAAAGAATATGAGTTGCTTAAATATTTTATTGATAATAAAAATATTGCTTTATCTAGAGAAAACTTACTTTCTCATATCTGGGGTTATGATTTTTATGGTGATGATAGAACTGTTGATACTCATGTTAAAACTTTAAGAAAAAACTTAGGTAAATATAAAGATATGATAGTTACAGTAAGAGGATTGGGATATAAATTTGTTTATGAAGACGAAAAAGAAAACTAGTATACAAGCTAAAACCTTGTTCTTTTTATTAACTTATAATATTGTTATTATCCTATTACTTTGGGTTTGTCAAATAAAAATATTGGATATTTATTATGAAAAAGAACAAGTTGATAATATGAATAATATAGTTAAATCATTAAATTCAACTGATAGTAGTAATTTAACTTCAACATTACAAGATATTGCTTATGAAAATGATGTTTGTATTGTTTTATCTGATGATATAAGTGTTGTTGGTGCTTATAATATAAATATGAATGGATGTATTTTAAAAAATAATAAATCTAAAGTAAGGGAATTAATGTATAACTTTGTTAATTCTGATGAAACATTTAAATCATATAAGTTTATTAATGAAGATAAACATATTTCAGCATTATTATATGGCATTAAATTAGATAATAAAACAGCTTTTATTTATTCTAATTTGGAAGATATATCTGATTTTACTATTTTGATTAAACAACAATTAATGTATGTATGTATTATTGGTATATTTATAGCAATTATAATATCTATTTTCTTATCAAGTAAAATAACTGAACCAATAACTAAGATAACTAAGAAAGCTAAGAAGTTGGGAAGTGGAGATACAGAAGTTACATTTGAAGAGTCTGGTATTAAAGAGATTGATGAATTAAGTGAAGCATTAACTCAAGCTCAAATGGAAATGGTTAAAACTGATGAGTTAAGAAGGGATTTAATGGCAAATGTTTCTCATGATTTAAAAACCCCACTTACTATGATAAAAGCATATGCCGAAATGATAAGAGATATTTCTTATAAAGACCATGATAAGATGAATGAACATTTAGGAATTATTGTGGATGAAACTGATAGATTAACAGTTTTAGTAAATGATATTTTAGATTTGTCAAGAATGCAATCAAATGCTGATACTTTAAGTATTGAAACCTTTGATTTAGCAGATGATATTAAAACTATTGTAAATAGATATCAAATTATTAAAGAAACTGAAAAATATATAATAAATGTTGAAATGCCAGAAAGTATTAAAATTAAAGCTGATAAAAAGAAAATAAATCAAGTGATATATAATTTAATAAATAATGCTATTAATTATACTGGGGAAGATAAAACTGTAACTGTCAGGGTTACAAAACATAAAAAATATTATCTGGTAGAAATTATAGATACCGGAAAAGGTATTAAAGAAAGTGAAATTCCTTATATATGGAATAAATATTATAAAAATGATAAGAACCATCAAAGAAATGTTGTTTCAACTGGATTAGGTTTATCAATTGTTAAAGAAATACTGGAACTTCATGGTTATGAATATGGGGTTAAAAGTGTGTTAAAAAAGGGTTCAACATTTTATTTCAAAATCAAGATATAAAACTTTCATAATTTCAACATAAATATTTCATATTTCTTTGTTATCATTAATATGTAACAAGGAGGGATGTTATATAAGATAAAAAACTGGGTTTATAAATTAGAATATAAACTATACACAATTAACATAAAAACTCAAAACTCACACTTTTAAAAGAGGCTGGATAGCCTCTTTATTTTGCTAAAAAAAATAACTCAACTAAAAGTTGAATCTAGTTCAACTTTTAAGTTATAGAAAATTTAAGTTAAAAATGATAGTATGATGTTGGAGGTAAGAAAATGAAAAAATATGTTAAAATGTTAATTGCTGTAATAGCTGGAATAATTATAGGGGGAGGAAGTGCTTTTTTAATATGTCAAAGAAATAACGATAATATTGAACTACTTCCAAAGCAAGAAAGGTCGGAAGGACTAAGGGGTGTTTATGATATTGATAAAAATATCAACGAAAAAACTATAGATAACTATCTTGGTAGACCTGATGTTGTTTATAGAGATGTTAGAATGTTGGAAGATTCTGCTACATGGGAAAATAAAGGTGGAGAAAGAGATTTAACTGGATTTGTAGATGGGTTTGAAGTAATTCCGTATGCTTATTTAACCGAGTTTCCTAAAGAATATGTTGATCAAAAGAAAAGTGAAAATATAACAGGTCTTTATAAAGGGAAAACTTTGTTTAGGTTAGAAGATGGTAAATATGTTGCTAATTATAAAGAATCTATGGAAATATTAGAATATATTTTTCCTAAAGATAAAATTATATTTATTATGTGTGGTGCAGGTGGTTATGCTAATTTTACTAAGCAAATGCTTGTATCTCTTGGATGGGATAAAAGTAAAATTTATAATGTTGGTGGTTATTGGAATTATGAAGGTAAGAATGCTATAAGTACAAAAATAGATGGTTCAGATAAATGTGATTTTTCTAAAGTTTCTTATCATAATATTGATTTTGATAGACTAACGGAGTTAAAATAATGTTAAAAAAGATATTATTATTTGTTGCATGTATGTGTTTATTAACTAGTTGTTCTGGCAATAAAAAAATTTATTTAAGCAATGAGTTTTACAGTGAAGGTAATTTTAAAGAAATTAATAATGATTCAATAAATCAGTATAATAATAAAACATATCTTTTGTTTACTTATAATAATTATTGTAGTTTACCTATTCCTTGTGATAAAATTTTCCTGGAAGTTGCGAAAAAAAATAATATTAGTATTTTATCTATGCCATTTTCTGAATTTAAAAAAACAGTATTTTATGATACTGTTAAGTATGCTCCATCAATAATAATTGTTGATGAAGGTAAAGTAATTAAATATTTAGATGCTAACAAAGATGAAGATTTAGAAAAATATCAAGATGTTGATAAATTTGAGAAATGGCTAAATGAAAATATTTATTTGAAAAAATAAAACAACCACAAAA
>FR899768.1:2157-13194 GCA_000437355.1 Firmicutes bacterium CAG:460 | reverse complement strand
CCAACCACAAAGTGTGGCTGTTTTTTAATCTATAAAAACTCCCCAACCATTTACAACTGTTCTTCCCTTTGGTATTGGAATACCTAAAGCATTCTTTGGTGAGTTTAAAAGTTCTCCATTTACAACTAATTGTGTACTTGCACCACCATCTAGGTTTGCCGCAGTTGTGGCACCATATTTTTCTAATACATCAATTCCTTCATTGAAGGTTATTCCTGAATAAGATAATCCATCCGTTACAAGGAATAAAATAATGCCGTCATCTCGTTGTGCTATCATGTTTCTTGCAGCTTTTGTTGGTTTTAAATTAGTTTGTCTTTTACCATCAATGATTAGAAAAGGTCCAAATTCTAAACCATCACGCATTCCCATTTCAACAGCTTTTTCTCCGGTAGCATGAACAAGCATTAATTTATTATCATTGCTCATGCCAATAATATCTGACTCTCTACTATGAGATTTATAAATAACTTTTCCATTTTCTATAATGTAACCGAAAGGAATATCTTTACTAACTTTTCCATCATCGTAAAAACCTCCGCCATTTACACCGATTGTGGCTCCATATCTTTTAGTCATATCGATTAAATTTTCTTTTCCATCATTATTCGGGGTTTTAAAAGCTCTAGATTTCATAATATGAACATCACTTGGGTCATATACAACAACTAACCAACCTTTATTATTAGCAACTGTTAAATCAATTATTTTATAATCATTATTTTCTCCACGATTTTGAATTTCTGCTTCATATTTATTATCATAAACTTTTTCTTCATTTGTATCAATTATCAAACTGTTGTTAAAAGTTATTTTTTGATAATCATTGCTACTTTCATATTCGTTATTTTGAAACCTTTTTTGTATCATATAATTTTTAATGTTGTCTTGAAATGCAAAAGTAAGTAGTAAAACTATAGCAAAAAACAAATCTATTGTAAGTATTATTTTATTTCTTTTCATTTGGCACCATCCCCATAAATATATGTATCATTTTCTTTAATTAAATTTTTAATTATATCTTTTGATAAAGTAATTGTATATCTTGTTTCATGTTCTTTTTTTGTATCTCCATAAATAATTGGATTATTATAGATTAAAGCAAATGTATTTATTTTATTTGGTAAGTAATAATTAGTTACTTCATTATCAAATTTTATATCTAATATGTTAGGAATACCAATCTTTTTAATAGTCTTTTCTTTTGTTAAATCATTTTCTTTGTTATTGTAGTCTTTAGTATAAATGGTAGTATCTTGTAATAAATCTTTATAATCTAATTTTTCAAAAAATTCATTATTTAAATAATCTAAAACATTTTCTATAAGTAAATTATTTAAAGTTTTAGTACTCATTAATTTTATGTTATCTTTTAAATCATAAACGATGTAAGTATCATTTCCCAGCTTTACCTTGCTACCAATTGATAATGTATCTTCATTAATAATATATGGACTATCAATATTTCCATTACCACTTTTATATGTTGTATCTGGTTTTAATGTAACTACTGGTCTTATTTCATAAAAATTATTTTCATTTGATGTGCTAATATTATTGCCATTTGTATGATTTAAATTGTTGTATAGCCACATTATTTCATTATCTTTGGTAATAAAAGTTTTTTCATCATCTAAAGAATTTATGTAGTCGTATACACTAAGCAGAGTGATGTAATTATCTTTATTAGTTTTATTACATGTTATTTCATTGTTAGTGTAAGTATCAATACATACTTTAGTTTTTGTTAAATAATTAGTATCTAAGTTATTTTCTAAATTTTTAAAAAATGTATTAACTAAGTTTTTAGGTAACATATTGATATAGTCATCTAGGATTAAAGTAATTGAACTATCATTATTTATTTTAATTATTCTCCATGTAAGATTATTAAATTTAACATAATTATTAGTTACATTTCCTTTGCAAATATAAGTGTTATTATCATTATATAATTCATTATTTTTTATAATATATTCTGATAATAAATTAATGTTTTTAGTGGAATTATAAATTTTAAATATGTTAAATACAATTAAAATTATAATAATAATTAATACAATACATAGTAAAGTAAATATAAAATCTTTTTTCTTTTTCATAGTAACCTCAGAACAATAATAACATATAATTAATGTATTTGCAAAATAAATATTTTGTTTTATAATATATATAGTGATGTTTATGAAGAAAGTATTGGGTATTATAGTTGTTATTTTATTGTGTTTAATAAGTTTTTTTCTATATAAAGAATATTTTGATAATAAAGATATTATAACTAGTGTTTTTAAAGCTCAGGATAATAAAGATAAAATATTATATAATAATTGTTTAAATAGTTCTTATAAATATGATGGAATTGATGATGATTTTAATGAGTTGGTTAGTGTTTATAAAAATAATGTTGCTATTTATTTTAAAGATTTTAATAATGATTATGTGTTAGAGTATAATAGTAATAAAATATTTTATTCTGCTAGTACATCAAAGGTTTTTATGGTTATTTATTTGCTTGAACAATATAGAAATAATAATTTAGATTTGGAAACAAAATTAGTTTATAAACCAAGCGATGCTATGCAGGGTAGTATTGGAATGAAAAAGCATAAATATTATGATGAAGTACAAATAAGTGAACTTATTAGTCATATGTTAGAATATAGTGATAATACAGCTTATTTTATGTTGATAAAATATGTTGGTTTAGATACTTTGAAAGAATATTTTAAAGAATATAATTTAGTTATGGAAAGTTATGACCCTTTTATTAGAAATTATAGTGCATCTTTAGCAAATAAATCATTAGAAAGGTTATATAATCTTTTATTAGTGGATGATAATTATTCTAAATTAATTAAAGATGCAATGAATAATAGAAATATGAATTATTTAAGATTTGATGATAAAGTAATATATCATAAATATGGGTATTATGATGTTAGTTATCATGATATTGGTATGTATTTAGATACTGATTATCCTTATTTTATATCAGTTTTAACTTTATATGGTAATGGTAATTATAGTGAAGTAGTTAATAATATAAGTAAAAAAGTTTACGAAATATATGCTAAAAATTTAAAATTAAAAGAAGAACATTGTAAAAGTTTAATTGAAGAATAATGTCTTAAAAACAGTGTATAATTGTCAATTTGTGTATAGTTGACAGTTTCTTTCTTGTAACCTTTTGTCGAGCGGTGTCGAAACGCTTGCGATGTGAAAAAATCTGTGTATAATAACGTCCTTGAAAGAAGGAAAACTTAATGCACGGAGTAAAGACTGAGGAACTAATTATGAAAGATACTACAATTAAGAAACTATTTACTTCCACAGAAGAAGGCAGAGAATATCTTGCTACAATAGTTTGCAAAATTTTAGATTTACCACCGGAAAATTTTACATTTGAAATGATACATCCTGAGATTGGTGTGAATGAAAATGTTGTAAATAGTGAAGTTGATATAGCTTTAGAAAGTAATGAAATAGTTGTTAATGTAGAAATCAATAGTCAAAAGAGACATAGTTATGAGAGAAAAAATGTATTTTATGTTTGTCAACTTTTATTAAGACAAATAAAATCATCTGATGACTATAAAAAGAAATTAAAGAAAATTTATCAAATCAATTTAAACTCTTTTAATATCTCTGGTGATGATAGATTTGTTGTAGTAAGTAAAATGTTAGATGTTGAAACAAACCAAGAGTTACATCCAATATTTGAAATCTTTGATGTTAATCTTGCAAAAATCTTTGATAAGGATTATACTATTATTAAGGAAGACAAAGAGTCTTTAATGAATTTGCTTTATATATTAGTATGCAATAAAGAAGCGGATTTATGGGATATGTATAGTGGAGATGATTTTATGGCAAAAATTGTTGAAGTGACAAAGTCAATAACAGATGATTTTGATAGAAAACTTTATTATGACAAAGAAGCTCTTGATAAAGCAGATTATGAAGAAGGCATGGCTGATGCTAAGTTAAATGTTGCAAAAGCTATGTTAGAAGAAAATTGCAATATTGAGTTTATTGCCAAAATGACTAAACTTTCATATGAAGATGTCGAAAAACTAAAAGAAGAACTGAAATAAAGTTCTTCTTTTTGATTTCATTCTAACATACATATAATAATGTTTTATTTCATAATCTTTTATAGGGGATTTTAATGAAAAAAATATTACTATTAATTATGCTTTTAATACCATTTAATGTTGTTGCTATAAGTGCTTCAAGTATGGTAGCAGTTGATTTAGATAATGATTATGTATATTTTGATGCAAATAAAGATGACAAAAGATTGATTGCAAGTATTACAAAAATAATGACAACGATAGTTACAATAGAAAATATTGATATTGATAAAGAAATAACTGTAGGAAAAGAAGTTTTAAAAGCATATGGTAGTGCTATATATATTAATGTTGGGGAAAAAATAACAATTAGAGATTTACTTTATGGTCTTATTATGCGAAGTGGTAACGATGCAGCGGTTGTTTTAGCTAAGAATGTTGCAGGTTCTATGGAAGGATTTACTCACCTTATGAATGAACTAGCAAGTAATATAGGAATGAAAAATAGTAATTTTGTAAATGCTCATGGTTTAGAGGAAAATGATGGTAGTGCTAATTATTCTACTGCTTATGATATGGCTTTAATAACAAAGTATGCTATGAATAATAAAACTTTTAGAGAAATATTTGGTACTAAAAATTATGTTGCTAAGTCAAGTGATAAAACTTATAGATGGACAAATAAAAATAAATTGTTACATAGTGAAGATTATATTACAGGGGGTAAAACAGGATTTACCAAAAAAGCAAGAAGAACACTGGTAACAACTGCTTCTAGAAATAATATAAATGTTGTGGTGGTAACATTAAATGATGGAAATGACTTTTTAGACCATAAAAATATGTATGAAGAAATATTTAGAAATTATGAAGCAGTTAAAGTACTTAGTAAAGATAATATAAAGATAAAAGATGAAAAAGTTTATAAAAATGATACATTGTATTTAGATGAAGATATATATATAAGTGTAAAAAATAAAAATAAAGATAAAATTGATGTAAATTATGATTTGTTTGATGAAGAAAAATATTCTTCTGGAGATGTAGTGGGTTATGTAAGTGTTAGTTTAAATGGCAATGTTATTAGAAAAGAAAATATTTATGTTAAAAAAGAAGAAGTAAAAGAATATGTTAGTTGGTGGACAAAGTTCTTGAGGTGGCTAGGATGGTAAGTTATATTTGGTTTTTCTTAATAATTATTGGTATTGTTTATTCCTTATTAACTGGTAATGTTACAAATATAAATGAAAGTATTTTAACTAATGGGGCAGAGGCTTTGGAGCTTATGTTATCTATATTTCCTGTTATAGTTTTATGGAGTGGCATTATGAAAATTGCTGAAGATGCTGGGTTACTTGTTAAATTTGCAAAGTTTTTAGAGCCAATTTTATCAAAACTTTTTCCAAGTGTTCCAAAAGATAACCCTGCTTTAGGTTATATAGCTTCAAATATTGCTGCTAATATGATGGGACTTGGAAGTGCTGCAACACCATTTGGATTAAAAGCAATGAGTGAACTGCAAAAAATAAATGATAAAAAAGATACTGCTAGTGTACCGATGATTACATTTTTAGTTTTAAATACAGCAGGAGTAACAATTGTACCAACAACTGTGCTTGCTTTAAGAATATCGTATGGGTCAGTTAATCCTTCAGAAATAATTGTGCCTGGTGCTATTGCAACATTTTGTTCATGTATTGGAGCTGTGTTAATAGATTATTTTATAAGAAAGCGAGGTAAAAATTGAACATTTTATCTAAGATAGTTATACCTCTTTTTGTCTTTTTTGTTGTTTTTTATGGTTTTATAAAGAAAGTTAATTTATATGATTCTTTTTTAGAAGGTGCTAAAGAAGGGTTACAGATATCTGTTAATATATTTCCAAATGTTTTAGCGATGGTTTTTGCAATAAATATTTTTCTTGATAGTAATTTTGTTTATGAAATATTAAGAGTTTTTGAAGGATTTTTAATGAAATTTAACATTCCTTTAGATATTTTACCAATGGCTATTTTAAGACCGATATCAGGTACTGCTACTTTAGCTATAATGAATGATATATTTATGAATTATGGACCTGATTCTTATGCTGGAAGACTTGCAAGTGTTCTTCAGGGGTGTACTGATACCACAATTTATGTTTTAGCTTTGTATTTTGGTTCAATTGGAGTAAAAAAAATAAGGTATTCTTTGGTAGTGGGGTTAATTGCGGACTTAATTGGTATTACAATTGCTTTTATTTTAACGGCGATATTTTTCTAATATTGTTTTAATTTATTTAAAATCATGTTATAATTTAATTGAAGGAGACCAATATGGAAAGATTACAAAAAGTTATAGCATCATATGGTTATGCATCAAGAAGAAAAGCAGAAGATTTAATTAGACATGGTAAAGTGTTAGTAAATGGTAAAGTAATAACTGAGCTAGGTACTAAAGTTCTAGCTAATGATATAATAAGTATTGATGGTGTTATTATAAATAAGGATGTAAAACATGAATATTATTTACTTAATAAACCGAGACAAGTAATAAGTAGTGTGGAAGATAAATTGGGAAGAATAACAGTTAGGGATTTAATAAATACTGAAGCTAGAATATATCCAGTTGGAAGACTTGATTATGATACAACAGGTTTAATTATTTTAACTAATGATGGAGATTTTGCTAATATGCTTATGCATCCAAGTTATGAAATAGAAAAAACGTATGTTGCTAAAATAAATAAAGTACTTGATAAGGATGATATAAATAAATTAAAAAAAGGTATTGTTATTGATAATAGAAAAGTTGATATAAAAAGATTTAAAGTAAGAAAAAAGGATGTAGAAAAGAACACATCAATTGTGGAACTTACAATTGTTGAAGGAAGAAATCATATTGTTAAAAAAATATTTGAAAGTATGAGAATTGATGTTATTAAATTGAGTAGGGTAAGTTATGCCTTTTTAACTTTAGATGGACTTAAATCTGGTGAATATAGGAAACTTAGTATTAAAGAAATTAAAAAATTATATGCATTAAAAAAATGTTAAGTTTAGAGACTTAGCATTTTAATTTTCTTCTTCAATGATTTCGATAGCTGCAGTTGGACAAGAACTTATAGCATTTTCTAGGTCCTTACTATCTAAATTATCACTATTTGTAGCTTGTGATAGACCATCAACTATTTCAAAATGTTCGGGGTCAATAGCAGCACACATTCCACAGCCGATGCAATTTTCATTAACATTTAGTTTCTTCATTATGCCCTCCTTTTTTTATTATAGTGGATAGTTTTAAAAAAATCAATTATTTATGCTTTAAAAATATTCTTAAATATGTTATTATGAGTATAGAGGTTTTGAAAATGGAAACAAGAATTGATAAATATAATGAATCTAGAAGTATGTCAAGGGTTGCTAAAAATAGTGATTTATATAAAGAAATAAATGATAGTGCCTTGGATAATTTTAGTGTGCGTAGTAATGCCACAGTTATTGGTAATCAAGAAAAAGAAATAGATGTTGAACAAATTAAAAAAATTCTTGATAAAAGATATAATAGTGCTCCGAAAAGAAAAAGTATTAGAATAGAACCTCAAGAAGAAGTAAGTAGAATAAGTGTTGATGATACAAAAGAATATGATTTAACTAAAGTTTTGGAAAAAGCTAAAGATGAAAAAGTTGAAACATATGAAGAAATTAGAGCTAAGAAGTTAAGAAATACACAATATGATATATTAAATAATTTGAATTTAGATGTAAAAGAAGATACAGAAGAAAAAAAGATTGACCCAGAAGAAAATTTAATGAATTTAATAAATACTATTACAATAAATGAAGCTAAGAAAAAGGAAAGTGTTAAAGAAGATATTGACCCGTTAGATATATTAACAGATTTAAAGGGTGAAGATAATACACAAGTTTATGATAGTATTACTAGTGTAACTACAATTACAGAAGTAAAAGAAAAAGAGAAAGAAAATAAGGATAAAGAAGAAGTAATAGATAATTCTTTTTATACAGATAATTTATTTAAGAAGAAAGATTTTGAAGAAGATAGTAATGATTTTGTAGATGAAGAAAAGTTAGGAATAGGAATTAAAATATTAATAGCATTAGTTATAATAGTGTTTGTAGTGGGATTAGTTTTATTTATAAAATCTGTTATATAATCATATTATTTAATATGAAAAAGTTTAAGAAAAGAAAAATAGTTAAAATATCGAAGGTTTATTTAGGAGTAGTAACTTTGATATTTTTTTTGACAATTTTACTTTTTAATATATATAGTAGAGTAGCTAGTGATAATTTAATAGAAGTATCTTTTATTAAATTAAATGAGTTTATGGAGAGTTTTTTAAGTAATAATATTAATTATGATTTGTTAAAAGATGATGTAATGAAAGATATTATAGTTATTAATAAAAATAAAGATGGTGAAATACTTTATGTAACATATGATATGGACCAAGCATATTTTGCTTTAGAGGTTGTTACGCAAGAACTTGAAAGTGCAATTAGTGAATTAGAACATGGTGAAAATAATATTAATCTTAAAAATATAGTTAGTGGAAAAAATGGTATTGCTCTAAAAATGCCAATGTTTATAAATAGTAAAAGTATGTTTTTATCTAATTTAGGTCCAAGTATTTATGTTCCAATTAATTTTGTGGGTTCAGTTTTAACTAATATTAAAACTAAAATTACTGATTATGGAATTAATAATGCTTTAGTGGAAATATATGTTACTGTTGTGCTTGATACAAATTTAATAAGTCCAGTGGTGGAAAAGAGTAATAAAATTAATTATGATGTTTTAGTGGCATCAACTGTTGTAAATGGTCGAGTTCCTGAAGTTTATGGTGGTTTAATTCAAAGTAAAAGTAATAGTTTAACAAAACAAATTGAATAATTTGTGTTAAGTACAGGTAAAAGTAGTGATATTCTTGTTTGCAAGTAGTAAAATGTGTGGTATAATTTTGTGTAAGGTGAAGAATAGTGGATAAAGTATTTATTAATAATGCATTTACTAAAGCTTGTGATTGTTACTTAGATAGTAATGATAATGTAAAAGGAGTTATGTATAACTCTTTCTTAGTAGTGGTTATTAGAATGCTTGTTAGTATATACAGTGAACTTGATATAATAAATCCTAAAGTAATGGGCGATGAAGATTTATTAAAAGAAAACTTATGTAAGTTTGGATATAGTAAAATGGATGTAGAAGTATTTTTATCAAATATGGAATTGTTTTATGAGTTTGAGAATGCTAATAATAATGATAAATTTAGAAAAAGAAATCCATATTTTATAATAATACAAAAAGAATTAATAGATATGTTTATAAAAAAGAAATTAAATTTTTATATAACTAATGATGAAGTAAGAGAGTTTTATGATTTATTATATACTCCTTATGCAACTAATCCTTTGAGGGTATCGTTTAATTATTTACATGCTAAAGATATTTTGAAAATAGATAGATATTTTAGAATAGAAATGAAAGAAAATGTTAAAATAATATTACCAAAAGAAAAACATTTATTAAATGCGTTAGCATATGAAATGATTAATTATAATTATGATTATGTTAAGAATTTAGATAGTAGTGAAATAGATAAGATTAATTCACAAGTATATGATTATTTTAAGATAAGAGAAAATGCTATTAATAAAGAGTATTTGTTAGAAAAAGAAATAGAGAGAATAGTAAAAGAAAATAATAAAGTAACTAGTGGTAATGGGTATGTAGATATATTATTAGTTTTAAGTGTTATTTGTACAGTATTAATGTTGTTAGGTATAGTATTATTTATTTTAGTTTAGGAGGGTTTATGGAAATTGTTGTTATAGATGATAAAAAATATGAAGTAATCGAAAATGTTAAAGATGCTTTAAATATAGAAGATTTAGAGGGTAAGATTACAGAATATTATGATGGTTTTGATTATATTTTAGGAGATTATGCATATGGTAAAGTAAGACTTAAAGGGTTTAATGATAAAGATAATAAGTATTTTAAAGCAATTAATGATATAAGTAAAGTAAAAGAATATATTGAAAATTGTTGTGCTTATGGATGTAAATATTTTATATTGAAAAAGATAAAATAATTTGTTATAATTAAAGAGAATAAAAAAGAAGGGATTTGAATAGTATGGAAAAATTAAAGATAAATACTGTATCTGGAAATGTTTTGGAAAAACCAATTGTTACTGCTTTTAAAAGTAATGGTGGAGAGTATGTTGTTTTAGATAATGAAATGAATGGTACAATGGGATTACCAATTATTTTAGTTTCTAAATTAGAAAATGGAAGTTTAGTTATTGTTCCTGATAGTGAATGGAATGCTGTTAAGGAAGCTTTAAGATTAATTATTTCTGGTAATCAAATGGAATATGTTAATGTTGGAAATGTTTTAAGTAGTGAAGATACTTTCTTTAAACAATTAACTTTACCAGTTGCTTCATTTGAAGCTTTAAAGAATAGTTATAAACCTGTTGTTCATGAAGAAGTTACTTTAGAAACTCCAGAAGTAAATGTTGAACCAGTTGTTCAAGCTACTCCAGTTCAAACACCAGAAGTTGTGGAAAGTCCAATTGTAATGAATGATGCTCCAGTTGCTCCACAAATGCCAGAAGCAAGTGCTCCAGTGGCACCAATTATGCCTGAAGCACCAGTAGAAGCTCAAAGCGTTGCAGAAGTTCCAGCTTATACAGAAAAAGTTGCTCCAATGCCAAGTGTGGAAGAAATTCCAGAAGAACATGATGATGTACCAGTTGATTTTACTGCTGATAAAGAAGCTTTCTTAAAAGCTTGTGAAAACATGTTTGATGCATTAGTTGCTAAATTTAATAAATAAAAAAATAAAACTTCGTATCTTAAAATGATATGAAGTTTTTTATTGCTTATCTTTTATTATTATTTCTAAGTTATAGGTGTTTGCTATTTTTATGATTTCATCAATGGAATAATGGCAT
>FR899768.1:0-2114 GCA_000437355.1 Firmicutes bacterium CAG:460 | reverse complement strand
TCTGATTTCATTTGATGCTTGTCAATCTCTGGATTTATCAATGTTTTTAGCAAACTCTTTTTATGTTAAATTTCTATTTTCACGAATAAATCTAAGTATGTCTTTACCAGCATACTTGTTAGCCTTTATTTCCATTTGTTCATCACTATTCGAATTATAACTAATTTATTTTACTTAAACAATAGACATAAAAGTCTATTTCTTTTAATATTATGTAATATGAAAGAAACATTGGAATATTACTATAATTTAGATATAGATACAATTGCAGAACTTGATGGGAAATATCATGTAAAAGTAGAAAATCAAGATTTCTTTTTTGTGTTTTATAATCGTGGTATAGAAGAATTAGAAGATATAATAAATGTATGTAACGAAATGATTTTAAAAGGAATTAATGTTCATGAAGTAATAAGAAATAGAAATAATAGTTATTTAACCAAAGTAAATGAATATGACTATATACTTTTTAAAGTAAGTAATATGATGGAAGAATATGATATTTTTGATATAGTAAATATAAGTAATAAGTTAGCATTAAATAATAATAAGTCTAATCTTTATAGAAATAATTGGGGGACATTATGGAGTGAAAAAGTTGATTATTTTGAATATCAAATAAGAGAGTTAGGTATAGAAAAAAGTGTTGTTAATAGTTCTTTTAGTTATTATATTGGTCTTTCTGAAAATGCCATTAGTTATGTAAATAATGCTAATTTAAAATATGGGGGAATAAGTAATGGTAGAATAGTTTTATCCCATAGAAGAGTGTTTTTTCCAAACTATAAGTTAAATTATATGAACCCACTTTCTTTTATATTTGATTTAGAAGTTAGAGATGTAGCAGAATATTTAAAAGCAATGTTTTTTAAAAAAGATATGGAATATTGTTTAGATGAATTAAGAAGTTATTTAAGTATTAGAAGATTAAATATATATGAATATCATATGTTTTATGCTAGAATGTTATATCCAACATATTATTTTGATTTATATGAAGCTGTTATGAATAAGAATGTAAGTGAGGAAGAATTAGTTAAGATAGTTAAAAGAAGTAATGAATTTGAAGAGTTCTTAAAAAAAACATATTTAGAAATATCTAAATATGTTAAGTTAGATAAAATAGATTGGATTATAGAGGGACATTAATTACTCCTTCAAGTTCAGGTATTTGAGCTTGGAAAAAGCTTAGTACACCTTCATTTAATGTGTTATCTTGAAACATACAGCTTTGACATGCTCCAGTTAAGCGAACATAAAGATAATTATCTTCATATTTTATAAATTCTATGTCTCCGCCATCCATGTTTAAGTATGGTCTTAGTTCATCAACCATTGTTTTTATTTTATCTATTAATTCATTTTTATCCATTTTTAAATCACCTAGGGGTATTATATAATGAAATCCTTGCTTTTGTCTAGTATTTTTTGTTATACTTAAGATATAAGAAGGTGAAGTATGTTAAATGTTGGCGATATTGTACTTGCTAAAGTAACAGGAATATCTGATTTTGGTTTCTTTGTTAGTGTAGGTGAGTATTCTGGTTTGTGTCATATATCTGAAGTATCAAATGATTTTGTAGATGATATTGAAAAATTTGTTGCTGTTGGGGATGAGGTTTATGTTTTAATTTTGGATATTGATGATGAGGAAAAAAAATTAAAAGTTTCAATAAAAGATATTTATTATTTAAGTTGCGATGATGAAAATAAAATTGTTGAAACTAGAAGAGGTTTTTTACCTTTGAAGGATATGTTACCAGTGTGGATAAAAGAAAAAATGAATGAATATGAAAAGGAAAAGAATAGTTAGTTATTATTTTTTTCCTTTTTCTATTGGTGTAAATAGTTCTGCAATGTCTGTTTCTAAGGCATCTGCAATTCTTCCGAGTATTACTATTGTAAAACCTCTTTGCATTTTTTTCCTTTCTCTTTCAAATATAATATTTGAAAGGGAGAGTACATATAGCATTAATAAAATGTTGTGAATACGGAAGTGAAATAAGTGATAAAGCTTTAGTTTGTATGAATTGTAAAAAGCCAATTAAATGTAATAACAATAATACAATTGAAAAAAAAGATAGTATTGAAAAATATGATATTATTAGTTTCTT
>FR899767.1 GCA_000437355.1 Firmicutes bacterium CAG:460 | reverse complement strand
CAAAACTAAACCGAACAGCGATGGCATTGGCGTTCGTGTTGTCTTTAATCTAGACCCATCAGTAACATATGTAAATGGTGATGGAACACAAAGTTCACCGATTAGAATAAATTAAGCTAAAAGCATGGCATTGTCCATGTTTTTTTGGTATAATTAGGTAAGAATTGAGGTATATAGTATGAATGAAGAAGTAATAAGAAAAGTAAGTGATAAAATTAATTTGAAAGATTATCAAATTAAGAATGTTATTAGTATGCTTAGTGAAGGAGCAACTATTCCATTTATGGCTCGTTATAGGAAAGAAGTAACTGGTAATTTAAATGAAGATGAGTTAAGATTAATTGAAACTGAATATAACTATATGGTTAATTTAGAAAATAGAAAAGAAGATGTAAAAAGATTAATTGATGAAAAGGGTATGCTCACGGAAGAATTAGTTAAAGCCATTAATGAAGCAACTAAGTTAAGTGAAGTAGAAGATATTTATGCTCCATTTAAAGAAAAGAGAAAAACTAAAGGCACGGAAGCAATTAAGTTAGGATTAGAGCCTTTAGCTAAAATAATTATGACTTTACCAAATAAGACTAGAGATGAAGTTGCTAAAGATTTTATTAATGAGAATGTTAAAAGTGTGGATGATGCTATAACTAATGCTGGATATATAATTGCAGACTGGATAAGTGATAAACCTAAATATCGTAAATCTATTAGAAATTATTATTGGTATAATGGGCTTGTTAAGGGTAAACTTAAAAAAGGTGCTGTTGATGAAGCTAAAACATATGAAATATATTATGATTTTGAATGTAAGATAACTAATATTAAACCACATCAAGTACTTGCTTTAGCTCGTGCTGATAAAGAAAAAGTTGTAACATATTCACTTAGTTTGGATAAGACTGGTGTTATTAAATATTTAGAAGAACAAGTAATAGGTAATAAAAAATCACCATTAGTTAGTGATATGCAAATGTTTATTGAAGATGCTTGGAAAAGATTATTAGAACCATCTTTAGAGCGAGATATTAAGGCAGAACTTTATGATAAAGCTAGTGAATTTGGAATTGATGAGTTTGGAAATAACTTAGAAAATTTATTACTTACTCCGCCGATTAAAGGTAGTGTAGTGCTTGGATTTGACCCAGCATTTAGAACAGGATGTAAACTTGCTGTATTAAATGAAAATGGTGATGTATTAGAAATCGGCGTAATTTATCCACATGAACCTAAAAAAGAAGTGGATATGGCTGAAAAAATAATGTTAGCTTTAATACAAAAACATAATGTTAAGATAATTGCTATTGGTAATGGTACAGCTTCTCGAGAAAGTGAAATGTTTGTTGCTAATTTAATTAAAAAATATAATTTAGATGTTAAATATGTTATTGTTAGTGAAGCTGGTGCTAGTGTTTATTCTGCAAGTCCTCTTGCTAAAAAAGAATTTCCTGATTATTCTGTTGAACAAAGAAGTGCTGTTTCAATTGGTAGAAGATTACAAGATGCACTGTCAGAACTTGTTAAGATTGACCCAAAGAGTATTGGAGTAGGTTTATATCAACATGATTTGAAACAAAAAGAGTTAGATGATGAGCTTAGTTTTGTTGTAAGTAAAGTTGTTAATGAAGTAGGTGTTAATTTAAATAATGCTAGTGATAGTATACTTAGTCATGTGTCTGGTTTAAATAAAAAAGTAATTGGAAAGATGCAAGAATATAAAAAGAAAAATGGGGGATTTAAATCACGTGAAGAATTAAAGAAAGTTGCAGGTATGGATGATAAAATATTTGAACAATCAGCTGGTTTCTTAAGAATATTTGGAAATAATCCTTTAGATAAAACTAATATTCATCCAGAAGATTATGAAATTGTTAATAAAATACTAAGTGATAATAACATTGATGTAAAGTTAGTTGGTACTAAAGAAATGGAAGATAGTTTAAATAATATTAAAGATGTTGTTAGTAGATATAATATTTCTAATGAATTATGGGATATGATTAAAAATAACTTAGTTAATGGTGTAATAGACCCAAGAGATGAAATAAAACAAATGACATTAAGAAGTGATGTATTAACTATTGATGATTTAGAAGTAGGTATGAGCTTAGAAGGTACAGTTAGAAATGTAACTGCTTTTGGGGCTTTTGTAGATATTGGGCTTCATGATGATGGACTTGTGCATATTTCTAAAATGAGTAAATCATTTGTAAAACATCCAAGTGAAATACTTAAAGTTGGAGATATAATAACAGTGTATGTTTGTGGAATAGATAAAGAAAAGGGTAGAGTTAATTTATCATTAATAGAGGAGTAAGTAAATGAAGTTGTTTAAATTAATTAAGTTATTAATTGTTATAATAGTTGTTGGTGGTTTATTCTTGTTACTTACTAATAAGACTTTTGTTTATGATACATATAAAAGTGATGATGTAAAGGAAGGTATACCTATTAGTAGGTTTATGTATGTAAGAGAGAATAATTTAGATGTAACATTTTATACTTTTGTAAGTGTAGAAAAGTTAGAAAGTGTTAAAGATGAATACTTAAAAACATTAGATGAGTGTTATGGAAAATATTACTATGATAAAGATAATGATATTACAATAACTAATTATGAAATAAAAAGTAATAAATATTATAAAGAAGTAAATATTAGTTATGTAAAGGATAATTATTGTAGTAGTGAATATAAATTAAGTGATATGTGGGTTTATGAATATAATAGTTTAAGTGCTTATTTAGATGGTGATATAAGTGAAAAAGCTATGAGTAGTTTAATAGATAAAGTTTATAATAGTAAAAGAGTAGAACCTGTTGTAAGTGATTATAAAAATGAATATAGTTTTAAAGTAAATTGTGATAAAAATAAAGAACCATATACCCTAGTATTTGAAGATTTTGGGGATAATCAATTAATTGTAAAAAAAGAAGTAGATGGTAAGTTAATATTTGCTGTTTATGAAATAAATAATGTAAGAAGTTATTTAGGAGGTTTAAGTGAAATTAAGTAAGAAAGATATTAAATTGTTAATACTTTATACAGTTTTATTAGTATTTAGTTTTGTTTATATTAAGTATTTGTATGTTGGTTTAAGATATGTTATTAAGATATTTATGCCATTTATAATAGGTTTAATGATAGCATTTGTTTTAAATGTATTAGTTTGTGTTATTGAGAATAAATGGTTTAAAAGGTTAAAATGGAGTAGTAGTGTTAAACGAGGTATTAGTTTAACTATATCTATATTGTTAGTAATTGGGTTCTTTATATTATTAATGCTTTTAATTATACCTAACTTACAAGATACTATTGTGATATTTGCTGAAAATATACCTGATTATTTAAGTAGTTTAAAAGATGTATTAGTTAGGTTTAATATATCTGATAATGTTATTAGCGATATAATGATTACTTTAAATAATTTAGGAGATAGTGCTAGAGATTATGTTATTAATAATAGTGGTAAAGTTATTGAAGTTACTTTTGGTATTGCTAGTAATGTTGTTAATACTTTTGTTAATGTGTTTATTGGAATTGTTTTTGCAATATATTTCTTAGTTGATAAAGAAAAAATCAGTAAGCAAGTAGTTAAAATTATGGATGCTTATTTACCAAAGAAAAGCATAAAAAAAATAAAAGATATTGCTAGTTTATCAAATAAAGTGTTTGCTAATTTTGTTAGTGGTCAATGTTTGGAAGCTATTATTATTGGGGTGTTATGTTTCTTTGGTATGATTATTTTAAGGCTTCCTTATGCTGGTGCTATTTCAGTTTTAGTGGGATTTACAGCATTAATACCAGTTTTTGGAGCATTTATTGGAACAATTTTAGGAGCTTTCTTAATATTTATGATAAATCCTTTAGAAGCAATTATATTTGTTATATTTATTATAGTTTTACAACAACTTGAAGGCAATTTGATTTATCCTCATGTGGTTGGTAAGTCTGTAGGACTTCCTGGTATTTGGGTTTTAGTTGCTGTAACTGTTGGTGCAAGTATTAATGGAGTTTTAGGTATGCTTTTAAGTGTTCCTTTGGCATCAATAATGTATAGTATATTAAAAACAGATGTTAATTTAAAAATAAAAAGTACAAGTGATTAAGTCTTGTACTTTTTTTGAAGAACATCCAAAGGTCATGTTTTTGGTAAAAATATGAAAAAGAGATGTTCTTCTTAATATAATTATATTTTATTATTGATATAATGTCAAATTATATTTGAAAAAATTGTAATTTTTAGTAAAAATATTAACTTATTTTGATATTTATTTAATTTTGTTATATAATATGAGTGTGTTTTCTGGTTAGAAAAATAATAAATAAAAGCTGGACAAGGCTTTTGTTATAATTATGCTTTTCTGATGGGAATAAATTATAGTATAAATAGAAAAGAGGTAAATATATGTATAGAGAAGATTTCCCTATGTTAAAACAAGATATTATATACTTTGATAATGGTGCTACAAGTTTAAAGCCCCAATGTGTTATAAATAAAATGACTGAGTATTATGAAAATTATAGTGCTAATGCTCATCGAGGAGATTATGATATTTCTTTTAAAGTAGATGTTGAATATGAAAATGCTCGTGAAGAAGTAAAAAACTTTATTAATGCTAAATCGAAAGAAGAAGTAGTATTTACAAGTGGTACAACAGATTCTTTGAATATGATTGCTAGTGGCTTTTTTGGAAATTTACTAGATGCTGGAGATGAAATTTTAATTACAACTAGTGAACACGCCTCAAATATTCTACCTTGGTTTAGATTAAGTAAAGATATAGGTTGTGTTGTCAATTTTATTCCGTTAGATGAGTCACTTCATGTAACCATAGATAATGTTAGAAAAAGTATAACTCCGAATACTAAAGTTATTGCCCTTGCTGGTATTACTAATGTTGTTGGTGATATTAGACCAATTAAAGAAATTACTAAACTTGCTCATGAACATGATATATTTGTGGTTGTTGATGGAGCTCAAATGGTTCCGCATTTAAAAACTGATGTTCAAGATTTGGATATTGACTTTTTGGCTTTTTCTGGACATAAAATGCTTGGTCCAACTGGTGTGGGAGTATTATATGGTAAGAAAGAATTACTTGAAGAATTAGAACCTATTAATTTAGGTGGAGGAATGAATGAATCTTTTGATACTGTTGATAGTGTTTATTTGAAAGATTTACCTACAAGACTTGAAGCAGGTACTCCGAATATTGCTGGTGTTATTGGTTTAGGTGAAGCTATTAGATATATTAATAAAATCGGTATGAATAAAATTCATGAAAGAGAATTACATTTAAGAGATTATTTGATTGAAAAATTAATGCCTTTAAGTCATGTTGATATAATTAATTTAGAAGCTGATAGTGGAATTCTAGCATTTAATGTTGATGGAATATTTAGTCAAGATGTTGCTTATTACTTAAATAAATATAATGTTTGTGTAAGAGCAGGTAATCATTGTGCTAAAATACTTAAAAATGCTACAGGGGTTACAAATACTTTACGAGTTAGTTTATTTTTCTATAATACTGAAAAAGAAATTGATGAATTTGTTGATCTATTAAAAAATAAAGAAAAAATAGAAGAGGAAATGATTTAATCTTCTATTTTTTTAGAATTTGATTTTTTTTCAATTGCCTTATGATAAACTTTTAAAACTTCTGATGCAAATACTTCTTTTGAATATTTGTATGTACTGTTTCTTGCATTAGTTGACATATCTTTGTAAAGTTTTTTATCATTCATAAGTTTAAAAATGTAATCTTTAAATTCATTATCATTTTTAAACAAGTATCCATTATAATTTGGTTCAATCATAGCTTTAAATGAGTCATCTTCAATGCAAATAGTTGGTTTTGATGCAGCAAGTCCTTCAATAATTGTGAGACCTTGTGTTTCAGTTTTAGAAAATGATACAATAACATTAAAAGCGTTGAAATATGCTGGAACTAAATCATAGTTTACTTTGTCTGTAAAAATAACATAATCTTCTAAATGTAGTTTTTTGGTTAATTCTTTTAAATTGTCTAAATCTGGTCCTCCACCGACAAGCATAACTTTTATATTTGTGTTTACTTTAATCATTTCTTTAATGTTGTAAAGTAGTTTGTCAAAGCTTTTTTCAGGAGCAATTCTTCCAACTGAACCAATAATAAAATCGGTATCTTTTATTTTATATTTCTTTTTTATATTTTCAATTTCTTTTTTTATGTTTTGAGTAAGTTTAAACTTATCAATGTCTATTCCTGTGGGAATAACATTTATTGGTTGAGAAATATTGTACTTATTTATAAATAAATCTTTTATTTTATCGGTTGGAACTATTAATTCATCACATTTTTTCTCACAATAATATTTTGTTATTTTGATAGCAAGTTTTTTGGCTAGATTATTAAAATGTCCATGTGTTACATAGTGTATATAATCTTCATATAATGTGTGGTAGGTGTGAACTATTGGTAGATTTAGTTTTTTAGCAACAATTCTTGAAAAATAACCAATACCAAATTCTGTTTGAGAATGAATTACATCTAGGTGCCAGTTTTTAATTATTTTCATGGCTTTTTTAGAATAGATACCAGTTAATTTTGTTTCATATATTCCTGTTTTTATTCCCGGTAAATATATTATTCTGTTTTTATCATCATATATAAATTTATTATTATCTAAGTTTGCTGTTACTATAAAAACTTCATGATGCATTTTTTCTAATGCTGTTTTTAACATTTTTATGCTTGTTGTTACTCCGGAGATGTGGGGTTCATATGCATCTGTAAATATACCTATTTTCATTTTCTACCTCGTTTTCTATATAATAAGTATAATATATTTTCTATGATTTGTATATAAAATGTTAAAAAATGTTGGTTTTTTAGTAATTTTTTTAAAAGTGAAATTTCCCTAATAATGGGACCAAAACACGTGATTTTGTCGAACTTTGTCGACTTTTGACATACGATTTTTCTTGATTTTTGTTGACATCACCTTTAGAATAAATGCCCATGAAGGAGGCGATTTTTATGATATCGCAAGAAACTAAAACATTTTATGCTTTTAATATCGATAAAATGTTTAAAGCTGTGTTTGTTGGAACAGATGAGGTAAGTAAACGTTTACTTTTAGAACTACTTAGTGAGTGCCTAGATGCAAAAGTTGATAGGATTATTGATTTTATTCCAATCGAACTAGGTGTTAGAAGTAAACATGAAAGAAGTAAAAGACTAGATTTAATTGTGGAGGTTGATGGAAGAAAAATTAATGTTGAGTTGAATTCATCTTTTGATGAAGTAACTAAAATTAGGAATTTAAATTATTATTTTTCTTTTTGTAGTCAGTATACTATTGAAGGAGATGCTTATGACATTGAGTCGGATTTTATTCATATTTCTCTAAATTATAAGGCTTCAAGTAAAAGTCCATTTATTGCATGTTACACGTTTTATGACAAAGGAAATAAGAAAGAACTAGACAGAAGGTTTAGATATTATGAAATCAATGTTGAAAAATTCGCAAAACTTTGGTATGATAGGGACATGAAAATTGTTAGAGAAAAACCACTTTTAACGATGATTGGGATAAAAGACCCAGAAGAATTGGACAAATATTCTAGTAAGATGGCTTTATCTAGCATTAAGGAGAGTGTTGATAAATTGAAAATATTAAACAGTGACAAAAAGTTCGTATATAACATTACACCAGAACAAGATGACATTTTAACAAAGAACACTTTAAAGAAAATATATAAATCTGAAGGTCATGAAGAAGGACTTGCTGAAGGAAAAGCTGAAGGACTTGCCGAAGGAAAAATTGAAGCGCAACGTGAAATAACAATAAACTTATTGAAAAACAACTATCCAATTGAAGAAATAGCTAAGATAACTGGTTTACCAGAAGAGGAAATTAATAATTTGAAAGCTGAATAATATGAATAAGATAATAAAAAAAATATTAAAAATTATTGGAATTATAATTGCTATTGGAGCAATTATAATTCTAGGAATAAATGTATATGTAAAGTGCAGTGTCAACAAAAAAATAGTTGAGGCAAACAATATTAATGGTAATTATGATGCGATTTTGGTATTGGGAGCTGGTTTAAGGAATGGAAAACCTAGTCCGGTTTTAAAAGATAGGCTTGATACTGCTTATGAGTTATACGAAGATGGTTATTCTAAGAAAATAATTGTTAGTGGTGACCATGGAAAAAAATATTATGATGAAGTAAATGTTATGAAGAATTATTTACTTGATAAAGGGGTAGAAAGTAATGATATTTTTATGGACCATGCCGGTTTTTCAACATATGATAGTGTTTATAGAGCTAAAGAAATATTTTTAACAAACAATATAATTATTGTAACACAACAATTTCATTTGTATAGAAGTTTATATATTGCAAATAAGTTAGGATTAGATGCTATAGGAGTTTCTTCAACTTTAAGAAACTATAGCGGAAGTGTAAAGTTTGAACTTAGGGAAATCTTAGCTAGAGATAAAGATTTTGTAAAGGTTATGTTTAAACCAGAACCAACATATTTAGGTGATACTATTCCAGTTTTTGGTGATGGAAATGTTACAAATGATTAAAAGTGTTTGTATATAATAATGTTATTTGATATAATTTAGAAGGTGAAGATAAAATGAAATATTTGATTAATGCATTTTGGGGATTTTGTATGGCTTTAGCTGACAGTGTACCAGGAGTAAGTGGTGGAACAATTGCTTTTATTCTGGGATTTTATGATAAATTTATAAATGCTTTAAATGATGTTTTTTATGGAGATTTTAAAAAGAAAAAAAGTGCTTTATGGTTCTTATTTAAATTAGGTACTGGTTGGATTGTTGGTATGGCTTTAGCTACATTAGTTTTAACTAGTTTATTTGAAACAAAAATATATAACGTTAGTTCATTATTTTTAGGATTTATTGTATTTTCTATACCTTTAATAATGAAAGAAGAAAAAGATAATATTAAAGGTAAATATAAAAATATTATATTTGCTATAATTGGAATTTTGATTGTATCTTTAATAACATATTTTAATCCAATTAGTGGAGGAGATAGTGTTAATATTGCTGATTTAAATTTTGGCTTAGCTATGTATATTTTATTAGCTGGTGCTATAGCAATATGTGCAATGGTATTACCAGGCATTTCAGGTTCAACACTTCTTTTGATATTCGGGTTATATATACCTATAATTAATGGAATAAAAGAATTTTTACATATGAATTTTACTTATTTTCCAGCATTATTTATCTTTGGAATTGGAGTTTTACTGGGTATTGCTTTAATAATAAAGTTAATAAAAATTGCATTAGATAAATATAGAAGTGCCACTGTATATTTAATAATTGGGTTAATGATTGGTTCATTATATGCAATTGTAATGGGACCAACAACATTAGAAGTTCCTAAAGATGCATTAAGTTTTGATACATTTAGTATTGTTTATTTCTTAATTGGTGGTTTAGTTATAATTGGTTTAGATAGAATTAAAATGTTTTTAGAAAAGAAACATATTGAAGGGTAGTTATGAAGAAGTTTAGTATTTTTGTTGTAGTTTTATGTTTAATATTGTTTGGTATTATTTGTTATGGTGTGTTAAGCTACGATAGTTTAGTAATTGATACAAAAGTTTATAGTTTTATAATAAATAATATAATGAATGATGGATTAACTCCGATACTTAAAGCAATTACTGAATTAGGTGGAGTTGCTTTTACAGTACTTGCTGGTGTGTTAATTTTTATGTTTTGTAAGAAAAATAGATGGTTTATAACAATTGATTTAGTTGGAGTAACTTTAGTTAATCAAGTAATTAAACATATCATTAGAAGACCAAGACCAAATGTTTTAAGATTAGTAGAAGAAAGTGGATATAGTTTTCCATCTGGACATTCTATGGTAAGTATGGCATTTTATGGAATAATAATTTATTTAGTTTATAAAAATGTTTCTAATAAATATTTAAAATGGATATTAATTATCTTGTTATCATTATTAATATTATCTATTGGTTTTAGTAGAATTTATGTTGGAGTTCATTATTTTACTGATGTAGCAGGTGGTTTCTTACTGGGACTTGCATATTTAATAATTTATATAAATATTTATAATAAAAGGATTGGTAAAAATGAAGAGTGATAGTTTAATAAGTAGTTTTAAATATGCAATTGAAGGTATAAAAAAGGCTTGTAAAGCTGAAAGAAATTTAAAAGTTCATACATTAGCTATGTTACTTGTAGTAATTCTAGGATTTATACTTAAACTTGCGGTTTGGGAATGGGTAGTGTGCATAGTATTATTTGCTTTAGTTATTGGAGCAGAACTATTTAATACATCAATTGAAGAGGTCGTAAATTTGTTATCTCCGGAGATTAGAATTCATGCTAAATATGCTAAAGATATAGCTGCAGGAGCAGTTTTAGTTAATGCTTTTTTTGCAGCAGTGGTTGGTTGTATTATATTTATTCCTAAAATAATAGCATTGTTTTAAAAAAGTATTGCGAGTTTTTGCAATACTTTTTAAATACCTTTTAATTCGAAGTAAATATCTCGAAGTTCCATAGCTTTTTCAAAGTCCATAGCTGCAGCTGCTTCACGCATTTCTTTTTCAAGTTTTTCAAGCATTTCAACTCTTTCTTTCTTGCTAATTTTCTTCTTTTTATCTGTTACTTCATTTGTTACAACTTCTTTTATATCTTTGATAATAGTTTTTGGAGTAATTCCATGAACTTTGTTGTATTCTTCTTGGATTTCTCGCCTTCTTTTAGTTTCTTTAATGGCTTCATTCATGGCATCACTATAGGTATCAGCATACATAATAACTTTACCAAATTCATTTCTAGCTGCACGTCCGATAGTTTGAATTAAACTCCTGTTACTTCTTAAAAATCCTTGCTTGTCAGCATCTAATATACATATTAAACTAACTTCAGGAATATCTAATCCTTCACGAAGGAGATTGATACCTACAATACAATCATAGATACCACTGCGGAGGTCATGAATTATTTTTAATCTTTCTAAAGTCTTAATTTCACTATGTAAATAAGCTACTTTAATGTTCATTTCTTTTAAATAATTGGTTAGTTCTTCACTCATTCTGATAGTTAGAGTTGTAATTAAAACACGTTCATTTCTTTTTATTCTTTCATTAATTTCACTGATTATATTATCAATTTGTCCTTCGGTTTTACGAACTTCAATGATTGGGTCAAGTAATCCTGTTGGTCTAATAATTTGTTCAACAAATTTATTGTTTGTTTTTTCAAGTTCATAATCTCCAGGAGTTGCTGATACATAAATTGCTTGATTAATTTTAGCTTCAAACTCTTCAAATCTAAGTGGTCTGTTATCTAGGGCACTTGGAAGTCTAAAACCATAATCTACAAGAGTTTGTTTACGCATTCTGTCTCCGTTATACATTCCTCGAACTTGTGGTAATGTTACGTGTGATTCATCAACTACGAGTAAAAAATCTTTAGGAAAGAAATCTATTAAACAAGAAGGTGTTTCTCCAGCATCTCTTAAGGCTAAATGCCTTGAATAGTTTTCAACACCATTACAAAATCCTGTTTCACGAAGCATTTCAAGGTCGTAGTTAGTTCTTTCACGAAGTCTTTGTTCTTCGATTAGTTTGTTTTCATCTTTTAATTCTTGTAAACGTTCTTTTAATTCTTTTTCAATTCTGTTACAAGCTTCTTCTAATTTTTCTTTACTTGTTACAAAGTGTGATGCTGGTGATATTGTTACAGATTTTTTATTTTGAGTTACAACTCCCGTTAATGGATCAAATACACATATTTCTGAAACTATATCATCTTCTAGAATAATTCTTATGCCACTTACTTTTTCGTTAACAGGTATAATGTCGATGTTGTTTCCACGAACTCGAAATGTTCCACGATGAAAATCTAAATCATTTCTTTCATAAGTCATATCAATTAATCTATTTAGTATTTTATTTCTACTTATTTTGTCTCCGATGGTTAGAATTAACATGTTTTTTTCATATTCGGACTTTTCACCGATACCATAAATACAAGAAACTGATGCTACCACAATGACATCTTTATAATTGATTAAAGCACTAGTGGCAGCATGACGTAGTTCATCAATTTCATCATTGATGCTAGAATCTTTTTCAATGTAAGTATCACTACTTGGAACATAAGCTTCCGGTTGATAATAATCATAGTATGATACAAAGTATTCAACATGGTTATTAGGAAAAAATTCTTTTAATTCAGCGTAAAGTTGCCCAGCAAGAGTTTTGTTGTGTGCTAAAACTAGAGTAGGTTTATTAGTTTCTTTTATAACATTAGCAATTGTAAAAGTTTTACCTGTTCCTGTTGCCCCTAATAAAACTTGTTCTTTTTTTCCTTCGTTTATACCATCCACTAATTCTTTTATAGCTTGTGGTTGGTCTCCACTAGGTTTATATTTACTTACTAATTCAAACATGATTTCCTCCTTTTCATCTAACCTTATATATATTGTCTTCAAATAACATGCTTATTATACTAAACAAAAATATGTTCGTCAATAATTTTCTTGTAAAATATAAAAAAGTGTGGTAAAATTTTTCTATAAATGAGGGTGATTATATGACGACATATATTTTTGGACATAAGAGTCCAGATACTGATACAGTTTGTTCAAGTATTGCATTATCTTATTTGAAAAATGAACTTGGAGATAAAACTGTTCCTAAAGTACTTGGAAATATTAATAATGAAACAAGATTTGTTTTAAATTATTTTAATGTGCCAGTTCCAAGTTATTTAAATGATGTAAAGGTACGTATTAAAAATGTTAAGTATGATAAAAAAGCATTTATTGAAGAAAATAGAAGTATTGATGAAGCTTTTAAATTAATGGAAAAACATAATATAACTGCAATACCTTTAGTTGATGATAAAAAAGTTTTAACTGGTTATGTAACTTTAAAGGAACTTGCTAGATATTTAATTAATGGTAATAGAGAACAAGTTTATACGACATTAGATAATATTATTGAAACTTTAAATGCTAAAGTAATTGTAAAGTGTGATGATATAATTAAAGGAAATACTTTGATAGCTGGTTTAAGTTTTAAAGCTTTAGAACAAGCAATTGACTTAAATAGTGAAGATATTTTAATAGTGGGAGATAGATATAA
Source organism: Firmicutes bacterium CAG:460 (assembly GCA_000437355.1). Lineage (GTDB taxonomy): Bacteria > Bacillota_I > Bacilli_A > RF39 > UBA660 > Onthocola_B. The sequence continues at coordinate 3,189 of FR899767.1, read as the reverse complement.
AGTTCTTGATTATGCTATTAAAAGTAAAGTTAAATTGGTTATATTACCTCTTAATATAAATTTGGAAAAGAAAATAATTAAAAAAGCTCAAGAAAATGAGGTTAATATTATTGCATCTGAACTTGATAGTTTTCAAATTGCTACAAGAATAACTTTGAGTAATTATATTAAAAATATAAATATTAATAAAAATCCTGTTACTGTTAATAATGAAGATTATTTTAGTGATTTTAAATCAATGATACATAAGATTAATCATACTAATTATCCTGTTATTAACAATAAAAAGGAATGTTTAGGATTAATTAGACTTACAGGACCAAATGATTATGAAAAACAAAAAGTTATATTAGTTGACCATAATAATTTGGCGCAATCTGTTGATGGTATTGAAGAAGCTAATATTTTGGAAATTATTGATCATCATAATTTAGGTGCTATAGGTACAAATGTGCCAATTAATTTTAGAAGTAGACCTGTTGGTTGTACATCTACAATGATTTATGATATGTTTATTGAAAATAAAATTAATATTCCAAAGGAAATTGGGGGACTTATGTTATCAGCAATTCTTTCTGATACACTTCTTTTAACTAGTCCAACAACTACTGAAGATGATAGATTTGCAGCTGTAAAACTTGCTAGTATTGCTAAAGTTGATATGGATAAATATGGTTTAGAAATGATAAAGGCAGCATCATCCATTGAAGGAATGAGTGTTAGAGATTTAATAAAGAGCGATTTCAAAAACTATGTTGTAGGTTCTAAAAATTTAGGAATTGGTCAAGTAATGACATTAGATTTTGATAGAATAAAAGAAAATATGGATGAATATGTGAATGTTTTAAATGAAATGGCTGATACTAATTATAGTGTGGTAGTTATTTTCATAACAGATATTATAAAGAATGGTTCATATGTAATTTATAATACCAAAGCAAGTGAAGTAATTGAAGAAGCATTTGGTCTTAAAGATACTTATGAAGGAGTATTTTTACCTAAGATGGTTTCAAGAAAAAAACAAATCTTACCAAGTATTTTAAGTGTTATGGAGGATAAAAAATAGAGTGTTAGTTTACTAATGCTCATTTTTAAATAAAGGAGGAATAAGTTTATGAAAGCGTTGATAACTGGAGCTTCAAGTGGTATTGGAAAAAATATGGCATATGTTTTAGCAAATAAAGGTATTGATTTAATACTTGTTGCTAGAAATAAAGAAGAAATGTTAAAAATCAAAGAGAATGTTAAAGTAAATGTTTTAGTTATAGAACTTAATTTACTTAAAGAAAAGAATGTTTTTAAATTGTATGAAATGTGTAAAGATGAAAATATTGATATATTAATTAATAATGCAGGTTTTGGTTTGTTTGGAATATTTACTGAAGCGGATTTAACACGTGAACTTGAAATGATTGATTTAAATATTAAAGCATATCATATTTTAACTAAATTATTTTTAAAAGATTTTGTAGAAAAAGATAAAGGTTATATATTAAATGTTGCATCAAGTGCAGGTTTTATGGCAGGTCCTAGACTTAGTACTTATTATGCTACTAAAAATTATGTTCTTAAACTTACGATGGCTATTAATGAAGAGTTAAGACAAAGCGGAAGTAATGTTGTAGTTTCTGCTTTATGTCCAGGACCTGTTAATACTAATTTTAATAAGGTTGCTATGGGGGAATTTAGTATTAAAGAAGCAAGTCCAAAATATGTGGCAGAATATGCTATAGATAAAATGTTTAAGAAAAAAATGATTATTGTTCCAACTCTAAGAATTAAACTTGGTATATTTTTGTTAAGATTAATTCCTTATAGATTACAACTTATATATTGTTATCATATTCAAGGTAAAAAATTAGGGATAAAGAAAAAGTAGTTTCAATTTAAGAAACTATTTTTTCTTCTTTAACTTCTTCTTTTGTTACTAGAGATCTATTGGTACATCTAAAGCTTTAGCTATTATATAAAGTGTATCTACTGAAAAATTATATGCTACTTTTTCACTTTGTATTTGCCTTATAAAATCATGTGAAAGATCAACCATTTCGGCAAGTTCTGCTGAAGTTATCCCTTTTTCTAATAGATACTTTCTAATGTTTTTCCTTATAGTATTGTAAATATTAGTATGAGGTCTTGACTAACAAATTTATGAAAACAGGTATAGTTTTTAAATAGTAAAAGATAAGATAGAAAAATGATAAGTATAATAATAAAGATATTTTAAACAAATTAGTAAATATAGTTAAAACGTATATATTTTAAAAATACTCAATTTGAGTACCAAATAAAGCTATTTACATTAATTTTGTAAAGTACGTTGACATTTTTAAATGTAAAGCGTATTTTGCGACTAAAAATTTTTAGGACAAAATTTCTCGTATTTTCGGGGAATTTTTTTTATAATAAAAAAAGTTTCAAAAAAAGTGCAAAAATTTGACCCTTTTAGGAAATATATATATATATGAAGGAAAAAATTGTATTTATTTCTAAAAGGAGGAAACAAATGAATTATTATGATGAAGTAAATAGTTATGTTAAAAAAGTAGAAATAGGAAAAGCTATCAGAGAAACAAATGCTAATATGGAATTAGTAGAATGTTATTGGAATGTAGGTAGATTAATAGTGGAAGCTCAAGGCGGAAAAGAGAAAGCTAAATATGGTAATGAACTATTAAAAATATGGGCAGAAAAACTAACTGAGGAATATGGAAAAGGCTACACGTATGCCAATTTAGCGCGATTTCGCCAATTTTATTTGTGTTTTCCAATATTCGCTCCAGTGGAGCGAATATTGAATTGGACAATAATAAAGGTGCTTTTACCAATAAAAAATGAAAACAAAAGAAATTATTATATTAATTTATGTTTAGAAAACAATTTATCAAGAAGGGAATTAGAAAAAGAAATAAAAAATAATTCTTATGAAAGACTGGAACATAAACGAGATAAAATTGATATTGTTGTGCCTACAAAAGTCCCAGCGATAACAAACAACTTTAAAAATCCTATTTTATTAGAATTAAAAGATAAAGAAATAAAGTCAGAGAGTGATTTAGAAAAACTAATTTATTCACAATTAAGTTGTGTGTTTTTGCAACTAGGAAATGGTTTTATGTGGGTAGGAAATCAATATAAAGTTAGTGATGGAAATAAAAACTATTTTATAGATATGTTACTTTACAATAT
>FR899766.1:5445-22276 GCA_000437355.1 Firmicutes bacterium CAG:460 | reverse complement strand
TATGTAATTCATTTATAGATAAAAGATTTTCAAATGGATTTATAGATGGATTAAATAATAAAATAAAAGTGATTAAAAGAGTGGAATTTGGTTATAAAGATTTTGACTTTTTTAGACTTAGTTTGTTATATATTTTGAATAATAAAAATATGAAAAAGTTAAAATAATAACTATTTCATAAATTTTAAAAAAGATAAAAAAGTAAGAATTTAAAATATTAAAAAATAAAAGTGTATTAGCAATAAAAAACAAGCATTTTAAAAATGATTATTAAAATGCTTGTTTTAGTTAGGTTTCAATTAACTTTATTAAATTTTTACTCCCCACCAGATTACGAATAACCGTTGATTTTAATTATTTTATTTATTTTTTGCTTTTCACTATGTTTTGCAGAACTATTTTGAAAAGACTTTAACAATTGTTCTTAAAACGGTAGACTTTTTTTGTAAAATTTAGTAAAATGATATTTAGAGGTGAAAGAAATGAAAATATTAGCAGTAAATGCCGGTAGTTCATCATTTAAATTTGAATTAGTTGAATTACCTGAAAAAAATGTTTTAGCTAGTGGATTATTTGAAAAAGTTGGAATAGATGGTTCTTTTTATACAATTAAACATAATGGTGAAAAAATAAAAAAAGAAGTTAATTTACCAGACCATGCTGAAGCAGTAAAAATATTAATGGATGAATTAATCAATATGGGTATTATTAATTCTTTACAAGAAATTGAAGGAGTAGGACATCGTATGGCTCATGGTGGAACAGATTATACGAAAGCAACTCTTTTAACTGAAGAAGTATTGCAAGATTTAAGAAGGTTTGATGAACTAGCACCACTTCATAACCCAGCAAATATAATGGGAGTTAGAGCTTTTGCTAAAGAACTTCCTGATGCTATTCAAGTAGGTGTATTTGATACAGCTTTTAGTGCATCAACATTACCAGAAGAAAATTATATTTATGCTGTACCTTATGAATGGTATGAAAAATATGGTGTAAGAAGATATGGATATCATGGAACAAGTCATAGATATATTTATAAAACTATTTGTAACCATTTTGGTAAAGATAATTTTAAAGTTATAAGTTGCCATATTGGTAATGGGGCATCAATTACAGCTATTGATAGTGGTAAAGTAGTTGATACAACTTTAGGTTTTTCATCATTAGTTGGTCTAATTATGGGAACTCGTTGTGGAGATATCGATGTTGCTATTGTTCAATATATGATGAATAAAACTGGTAAATCTATTGATGAAGTTATGGATGACTTATATAAAAGAAGTGGCTTACTTGGTATAAGTGGAGTAAGTAGTGACTCTAGAGATGTTGAAATTGCTGCAGAAGAAGGAAATAAAAGAGCAATTTTAGCTAATGAAATGTATGCTCAAAAAATTGCTAACTATATAGCCATGTATAATAATGAACTAGGTGGAGCTGATGTTATTACATTAACAGCTGGTATTGGTGAAAATAGTAAAGCAATGCGTAAAGCAATATTAGAAAAAATTGCATCTTTAGGTGTAAAATTAGATGAACAAAGAAATGATTTTAGAGGAGAATTTAGACTTATTTCAACTGATGATTCTAAAATACCTGTTTATGTAGTTCCAACTGATGAAGAAATGGAAATTGCATTAGAAACATACGAAATTAAAACTAAAAATAACTAGAAAGAGTGATAAATATGAAGGAAATGTATAAAAAAATATTTAAAATAATTAAAAAATATGACAATATAGTTCTTGCTCGTCATATAAGTCCAGACCCTGATGCTATAGCTAGTCAAATAGCTTTAAGGGATTCGATTAAACTTACATTTCCAGAAAAAAATGTATATGCAGTTGGAGCTGGTGTTCATAAATTTAAATATTTAGGTTCTTTGGATAAACCAGAACTGACAAGTATAGTAAATTCATTATTAATTGTTTTAGATGTACCAAATTTTTGTAGAGTTGATGGTATTAATGGTTTAGAATATCAAAGCATTTTAAAAATTGACCATCATCCTGCCGAAGATATAGTTGGTGATGTTGACTGGACAGATTCAACTAAATCAAGTACTTGTGAAATGATTGCAAATTTATTGTTAAATAGTCCTTTAGAAATGGATACAAAAATTGCTGAAGATTTATTTGTAGGTATGGTATTTGATAGTGATAGATTTCTACTTCCAAATACTAGTGCTGGAACATTAAAGACTGCATATGAGCTTGTTAGTACAAGTAATATCAATTTTGTTAATTTGTATGATAATTTATATGAAAGAAGTATTTCAGAAGAAAAATTTAGGGCTTATCTTATAAATAATATTGAAATAACTGAAAATAAATTTGGTTTTATATTTGTTCCTAGTGAAGATTTAAAAAAATTTAATGTAGAAGCAACAAGTGTATCAAATCAAGTTAATGACTTTTACTTTATTAAAGAACTTATTTGTTGGATGTTTGTAGTTTATGATGAGAGAAATGACATTTATAAAGCAAATATTAGAAGTAGAGGTCCAATTATAAATGAAGTAGCTGCAAAATATAATGGTGGAGGACATAAATTTGCATCTGGATGTAGAACTAATGATTATAAAGTAATTGAAGCTTTAGCTAAAGATTTAGATGCAACATGTAAAGAATATTTTAATGAAGAAAATATCTAAAATAAAGAAAAATAATAATAAATATACTATAATACTGAGTGATAATAGTTCACTCAGTTTTTATAGTGATACATTAATAAAGTATAATTTGTTAAAACCTAGAAAGATTAGTGATAAAGAATTAGAAGAAGTAATAAATTATAATAATTTTATTGAAGCTTATAATAAAGCATTAAAATATATTAGTTTTAAAGTAAGAACTAAAAAGGAAATTAAAGATAAGTTATGTGATTATAATAAAAATATTGTTAATGATGTAATAAAAAAATTAGATGAATTAGGTTTTCTTGATGAAAGAAAATATGTTGAAGCATTTGTAAATGATGAAATAAACCTAAGTAATAAAGGTCCTTTTTATATAAAAAGTAGGTTAGAAAAATTAAATTTAGATAGTAATTTAATTGATGAAGTAATAAGTAATGTTGATGATGAAGTATGGTTAGAAAAAGTTAGAAAAATGGTTGATAAGAAAATAAATATTAATAGAAAATTATCTAAAGAAAGATTATTATTAAAAATTAAAAATGATTTAATAATAATGGGTTATAATAAAGATATAATAAATGAAGTATTAAATAATACTTATATAGAAGAAAATGATGATGTAATAGAGATGGAATTTAAAAAAGAATATAAAAAATTAAGTAGAAAATATAGTGATAAAGAACTAAATAATAAATTAAAATATAATTTATATAAAAAAGGATTTAGTTTAACAAAAATAGAAGAATTAATAAATAAATACTAGATTAAAAGATAAAATATTGTTATAATATTTATATAAGATATGGTGATTAGTATGAAAAACAAATTAATATTATTTTTAATTACATTTATTATGGGAATAAGTAGTGTTAATGCTTATACAACAACTAATGCAAAGTGTGTTTCAGATAGAAGTTGTATGGTTGTGTGTAATTATACTAATAAAGCTAAAAGAAATGATGGTAGCATTGGTAATAGATATGTTACAATTTATTATGATTATAAAAGTAATAATTTTTCAGTAGGTTATTGGAGTGGACTTGCTGGAGATGGAAAAAGTGCTCAATTGAAGGGACCAAATAGTTTTGGTAAAGTTTTTAGTACTAGTGGTACTAATGTATTTGTGCAACCAAGTATGAATTTGAATGAAAATAAATTTAAATGTCCAACTCATGGTTATTATGACTTAGATGGTTGGGTTGGTGGCAATGAAATTTGCTTTGATGGTGATGGAAAATGGTGCGCAACAGAAAAGAAAAATGCTGGTACAAGATTTGGTAGTGCTTCAGATAGTTTTATTTCTGATACTAGAGATATGACTTTTGAAGATGAAATTAAATATTATTTTAGTAATTGGTCAATCGGAGATGTATCTTTAGATGATTTTAAAAGTGGTAAATATAAAAATGCTGAAGATTTAATGGAAAAAGTATTTTTAAATGACTTTAAGAAAAATTATTTAAATGGTAATGATATGCCACAATTTATTAAAAATTCTAATGCTTATCAAAATGGTGTTGCTTTAGCTAAAAAACAATTTGATGCTTTAAAAGAATCTTGGGTAAGTGAACTTGAAGAAGAAAAAAATAATGGTACAATAACTGAAGCTGAATATAATGCTGTAATGAAAAATCTTAAAAGTGTTAATGATAACTTTGAGAGTGTTGGTAAAGATTATTTAGAAAATATTGATGTAATTAGTAAAAGACAAGATGCCTTAGATGTAGACCCAGTTGATATTTGTGAAGTAAACAGTACATCATTAAAAGCATTTCAAGTAATTGGTTATATTTTATTAATTATTAAAATAATTGTACCTTTGATACTAATTGTTCTTGGTAGTATTGATTTTGCAAAAGCTGCTTTAAGTGGAGATGACAAAAGTACTAAGGATGCTGCAGTACAATTTGGTAAAAGAGTTTTAATTGGTTTAATTATTTTCTTTATTCCAACAATTATAGATTTTTTCTTAAGTTTGGTTAGCGGAACAAGTGAAGTTGTAGCAAAATATGAAAATTGTACAAATTGTATATTAAATCCAAATAATAGTGGTAAATGTAGTCCAAGAGGAATAACTGAGTAGCAAAAGCTACTTTTTCTTTTATTTTATAAAATGTTGTGGTATAATAAAACATATTAAAAAAAGAGGTGTTTCTATGTTAAATATTATGTTAGCAAGTGTTAATAATTTAGATGTTGAAAAAGTAAATATTTGTAGTGGAACTACTTTAAAAGCATTTCAAGTAATTGGTTATATTATATATATTATTAAAATATTAGTTCCAATTATTATAATTGTTTTAGGAATGATTGATTTTGGTAAGGCTGCTTTAAGTGGAGATGATAAAGCAAATGTTACAACAATTACAACTTTAGGAAGAAGATTAATTATTGGGGTTTTAATATTTTTTATTCCAACAATATTAGATTTTTTCTTAGGTTTAGTTGATGGTACTAAAGAGTCTGCTAGTAAATATGGACCATGCACAAAGTGTATGCTTGAACCTTTCTCTGATACTTGTAAACCTCAAAATTTAAATGATTAAATATCTTGTTACTTTAAAAGAAACAAGATTTATGTTATGATGTATTTAGCAAAGAGATTTGCATAAAATAAAAATGGGATACTTCGATTTTGCAAGTTTAAGTGTTAACCAAAATAATTGATTAGCCCAATCAAGCTTGATTGGGTATAATTTTTTTATTATATTAAAATCAATATGATTATTAACAATAAATCAAATGTTACAAGTTCCAAAACTCTCAAAAAGAAAGATTTAAACTTCCTCCTTAATTTATTTAAAATTTTAGAAGGCTATAAAAATTAATGGATAAAGATTATCCATTTTTTCTTTTAATATGATTTAATAAATGTTATAATATTGTTATATATGGAGGATGTCATGGACATAATAGAAAATTTAAATAAAGAACAAAGAGAAGCAGTAAAACATATTGAAGGACCTTGTTTGGTTTTAGCAGGGGCTGGTTCAGGAAAAACTAAGGTTTTAACAACAAGAATTGCTAATATGATTAATAAAGGTATTTATTCTGGAAATATTTTAGCAATAACATTTACTAATAAAGCTGCAAAAGAAATGCGTGATAGAATAAGTAGAATAGTTAGTGAAAATTATGCTTTTGTGGGTACTTTTCACTCTTTTGGATTACGTGTTATTAGAGAAAATTATGAGTTAATGGGATTATCTAAAAATTTTACTATTATAGATAGTGATGATGTTGCTAGTATAATTAAAAAGATTATGAAAGAACTTGATATAAATCCTAAAGAATATAGTGTTTCATTTATTAGAAATAAAATTAGTTTTATTAAAAATGAAATGTTAAGTGATGGTGAGATTGATAAGTATTTAGTAAGTCCACCTGAAAAGGTTGCAATAAAAGTTTATAGAGAATATGAAAAAATCTTAAGAAGAAATAATGCTGTTGATTTTGATGATTTGTTAAAAAAGCCAGTGGAACTATTAATGGGTAATGAAGATGTTTTAGATAAGTATCAAGAAAAGTTTAAATATATATTAATTGATGAATATCAAGATACAAATGAAGTGCAATATAAATTAGTTAAGTTACTAGCAAGTAAATATAGAAATTTATTTGTAGTTGGTGATGTAAATCAAAGTATATATGGTTTTAGATGGAGTAATTATAAGAATATATTAAATTTTGAGAAAGATTATCCTGAAGCTGTAAGTATTACATTAAATCAAAATTATCGAAGTACAAATACAATTCTTAATGCTGCCAATAGTGTTATTAAAAATAATTTAGAGAGAAGAGAAGTAAATCTTTTTAGTACTTTTGGAGATGGTGTTAAAATTAAGTATCTAAGGGGTAATGATGAAAAAGATGAAGTTAAGTTAGTAATTGATGAAATAAATAAATTATTAAATGATGGTTATTCTTATAATGATTTTGCTATTCTTTATAGAACTAATGCTCAATCAAGAGCAGTTGAAGATGGTATTTTAAAAATGAATTGGCCTTATAGAGTAGTTGGTAGTTATTATTTCTATAAAAGAAAAGAAATTAAGGATTTATTATGTTATTTAAGATTAATATCTAATCATAATGATGATGTTTCTTTAGAAAGAGTTATTAATGTACCAAAAAGAGGTATTGGAGATACATCAATTAATAATATTAGGGCTTTAGCTAATGAAAATAATACATCTATGTTTGAGGCCTTAACTAAAGCAAAAGAAATTGAATTTAAAAATGTAATATTAAGTTTAAGTGAAGATGCTAAAGAATGTGATTTAACTGAATTAATTGATAAGGTTTTAGAAAAATCTGGAATGAAGGCAGAACTTGAAAAAGAACATACTTTAGAAGCTGATATAAGACTGGAAAACTTAATGGAATTTAAGAGTATTACAGAGAATTATCAAAAAGAAACTGGAACAGTTAATTTGGAAGATTTTTTGGAAGATATAAGTATTGTAGCAGATAGTGCAGACCATCAAAATTTAGAAGATGCTGTAACATTAATGACAATTCATTCTGCAAAAGGTCTGGAGTTTAGAGTAGTTTTTCTTATAGGTATGGAAGAAGGCGTAATGCCACATGTAATGAGTATGAATGAAGCAAGTGAACTTGAAGAAGAAAGAAGACTTTGCTATGTTGGTATAACTCGTGCTAAAGAAAGATTATATATAACAAATGCTAAAAGAAGAATGCTATTTGGTAATACAAATATGAACCCACCATCAAGGTTTATTAGTGAAATTGATGCAGATTTAATTGAAAAACAAGAGTCTAAAATAGAAACAAAAACATTTGATAAAACTAAGTTTTATGATGATGAAGGCGTTTCATATAAACATGGAGATGTAGTAATGCATACAATCTTTGGTAGAGGTGTTGTAATAGATAGTGATGAAAAATTTGTTACAGTTGCTTTTAGTAAAAGATTTGGAATAAAGAAGGTTTTAAATAATTATCAAGGTTTAAGGAGGATTTAATATGAAAACGTTAGTAATTATGGCTGCAGGAATGGGAAGTAGATTTGGAGGATTAAAACAAATAGAACCAGTTGGTCCTCATGGAGAAATAATAGCAGATTATTCTGTATATGATGCTAAAAGAGCTGGTTTTTCTAAAGTAGTATTTATTATTAGAAAAGAAAATGAAGAATATTTTAGAACTCACATTATTAATAAGTATAAAGGGATTGATATTGTACTTGCTTTTCAAGAGTTAGATTATATTCCAGAAGATGTAGTATTACCTGAAGGAAGAGTAAAGATGCTTGGAACAGGTCATGCTTTATATTGTGCAAAAGATGTTATTGAAGGAGATTTTATCATTATAAATTCTGATGATTTTTATGGTAAACATTCATATGAACTGGCATCTAAGTTTTTTGATGAAGAAGATAAAGATTACTTAAGTGTAAATTATCCTTATATTGTTACTGCTAGTAAATATGGTAAAGTTAAAAGAGGAGTAGTTAAAGAAGAAAATGGTATTATAAAATCTATTACTGAAAGTGAAATTGGTGAAGAAAATGATAAAATTATAGCTAGAAGTCTTCAAGATGGTTATGAATTTGAAATAAGTGAAGATACTCCAGTAGCAGTTAATTTCTTTGGCTTAAGAGAAAATTTCTTACATATTTTAGAAGAAAAATTTGATGAATTTATTCATGGCGGGTTGACTTTAACAAATGAGTTTTTACTTCCAGATATATTAAAAAATGGAATAAATGAAGGATTATTTCAAATACAATCTAAAGTATCAGAAAGTAGATGGATTGGCATGACTTATAAAGAAGATTTAGAAAGTGTTAAAAATCATATTAATAGTTTAATCGAAAGGGGAGATTATCCTGATGAACTATGGGGAAATTGATATAAAAAAGCGAGTAGAAGAATTAACTAAAATATTAAATGATGCAAATTATAATTATTATGTTAAAGATGAACCAACTATAACAGACCAAGAGTATGATAAATATATGAGGGAACTTGAAAATATTGAGTTAGAGTATCCTCGGTATGCAAGTAAGAATAGTCCAACAAAAAGAGTTGGTGGAGAGGTAATTGAAAAATTTCTAAAAGTAGTTAGGGATAAACCTATGCTTAGTATTTCCGATGTGTTTAGTGAAGATGAAGTAAGAGATTTTATTAGAAAAGTGGAAGATGAAGTAAGCCCAGAATATGTTTGTGAACAAAAAATTGATGGACTTGGAGTATCCTTAATATATGAAGATGGTAAATTGGTTCGAGGGGTGACTCGTGGTGATGGTTTAGTTGGTGAAGATATAACTCACAATGTAAGAACTATTAAATCGATTCCTTTAGAGCTTACAAAACCTGTAGATATTGAAGTGCGTGGGGAAATTTTCATGCATAAAAGTACTTTGGAAAAATTAAATAAAAAAAGAGAAGAAGAAGGTAAACCAAAATTACAAAATGTAAGAAATGCAGCTGCAGGTAGTATAAGACAACTTGATAGTAAAGTGGCTGCAGAGAGAGAACTTGATAACTTTGTTTATTATCTTCCTAATCCAAGTGATTTTGGCATTAAAACTCATCTTGAAGCTTTGCAATTTATGGGTGACTTAGGTTTTAAAATAAATCCTCATAATAAACTTGTAAAAAATATAGATGAAATAATTTCATATATTGAAAAAGAGGCAGAAACTAGAAAAAGTCTATCTTATGAAATAGATGGAATAGTTATCAAAGTAAATGATGTTTCATTACAAGAAAAATTAGGTAATACTGCTAAGTATCCAAGATGGGCGGTTGCTTATAAATTTCCAGCGGAAGAAGTGTTAACTAAACTAACTGATATAATTTTTACAGTTGGTAGAACTGGAAGAATTACACCAAATGCGGTTTTAGAGCCAGTTATTGTAATGGGTTCAACTATAAGAAGGGCAACTCTTCACAATGAAGAGTATGTAAAAGCTAAGGGTTTAAAAATCGGAGATATAGTTTCTATTAGAAAAGCTGGAGATGTAATTCCGGAGGTAGTTGATGCAAAACTTGAAAGAAGAAATGGAACTGAAAAAGATTTTAAAATGATTTCAGAGTGCCCAATGTGTCATGAAAAAATAGTTAAAAAAGATGGTAATGTTGATTATTATTGTGTAAATCCAAAATGTCAAAAAAGAAATATTGAAGGTATTATTCATTATGTATCAAGGGATGCTTTAAATATTGAGGGTCTTGGGGATGAAATAGTTGAAGAATTATATAATCTAGGTTTTGTTAAAAATATTGTTGACTTATATAGTTTAGGTGATAAGAAAAAACAAATTATGGAATTTGATGGTTATGGTGAAAAAAGTTTAAATAAAATAATAGATAATATTGAAGCTAGTAAAAATAGTAGTTTAGAAAGATTATTATTCGGTTTAGGAATTAAAGAAATTGGTAGTAAAACTGCTAAAATACTTGCAAGTAATTTTGGTTCAATGGATAGTTTAATGAGTGCAAGTATGGAAGAATTAGAAAGTATTAGAGATATTGGTCATATAACTGCTTTAAGTGTTTATGAATATTTAAAAGATAATAAAGAACTAATTGAAAAGTTAAAAGCTTTAGGTGTAAATATGAAATACTTAGGTAAGAATGTGGGACTTAATGAATTTATTAGTGGTAAAAAGTTTGTTATAACTGGTACTATTGATGGGTATGGTAGAAAAGAAATTAAAGAAATAATTGAAAGTTATAATGGTACTGTTAGTGAGTCAGTTAGTAAAAATACTGATATTGTTATTGTCGGTAGTAATCCAGGTAGTAAATATCAAGATGCATTACGACTTAATATCATGATTTGGGATAATGATAAAACTATCAATGTATTAAATAATTTGCCAAAAGCATAAATAGATAGTATAATTATATTACTTAAGAGGTGAAAAGATTTTGAAAAAAATAAAGAATTTATGGGAAAATAATAAAGTATTAATAGTACTAGGATTAATTCTTGTAGCTTGTTTAGTTGCTATACTTATTGTTTCATTTTCATACTTCTTTGGAGGAAGTAAAAATGAATATGGTGATAGATTACAAGATATAGAAAAATATCCAATTACTGAAACTATTAAAAATGAATATGTAAGTGCCTTAGAAAATGAAAAGATAGTTAAAGATGTAAAAATGCATACAAAAGGAAAAATTATTTATATTACAATAGATTTTAATGCTGATACATCTTTAAATGATGCAGAAGCTAAAGCTACATCAAGTTTATCTAATTTAAGTGAAGATATTCTAAGTTACTATGATATTAATATTACTTTAAAGTGTGATAAAAGTGAAAATAGTGAAGGATTTGTTATTCTAGGAGCTCGTAATGTTGCTGGTTCTGGTTTAGTTTGGAATAATAATACTCCAGTAGAAAGTGAAGAGAAATAATGAAAAAGAAGAAAAGTATTATAATAATTATAATAAGTATTTTAGTTGTTATTGGTATTGCAATTGGTTTATATTTTATATTAAATGATAAAGATAAATTAACAGTTTCTGAAAGAAATTGGGTTAATCAAAATATTGGTACAATTCAAAATATAAATGTTATAAATAATGTTAATGTATTTGGTAAAAATGGTAGTGGAGTTTTTTATGACTTTATTAGTGATTTTGAAACTGAATATGGCTTAAGTATTAACCCAATAACATTTAATGAAGGAAGTAATCCATCAGGAATTAGTTTTGGCGTTAAAAATATAGTTGATGATAATGATATATTATTTTATACAGACCATTATGTTTTAGTAGGTAAAAATAATGATTATATTTCTACGGAAGAAGATTTAAATGGTAAGAATATTGATATATTAAGTAAAGATTTAAGTTATGTAAGTAAATATGTTAAAAAAGCAAGTAATGTAGTATTTAAACAATTTGAAAATATTGATGAAATAATACTAGATATGAATGAAAATGAAACATATATGTTAGTTCCATTAATGGAATATTTAGATACAATACTAAGTAAAGATTATAAAGTAGTATATCATTTTAGTGATATAAAAGAATATTATGTTCTAAGTTTAAGTGATGATAAATTATCTAGTGTATTAAAGAAATATTATAACAAATGGAATAATGAATTTGATAATGTTTATAATGATAATTTATTTAAAACATTTACTAGTGCTATGAATATTACTGATACTGAAGTTGATAGTATGCAAAGTATTACATATAATTATGGTTTTGTTAATGCATCACCTTATGAAGTAATTTTAGGTGGTAAATATGGTGGTATTGTTGCAGTTTATTTAAGTAATTTTAGTAAATTTGCAGATATAGAATTTAATTTTGTTAAGTATAAAACATTTAATAAGTTTATGAAAGCTGTTAATAATAAAGATATAGATTTATATTTTAATTATTATAATTTTACAGATGATTTTTATCAAACAGATGGTATTTCTATAGAATATGTTATAGCTGCTAGAAGAGATAATAGTACAGTTATAAAATCAATTTATTCTTTAATAGGGGAAACTGTTTATGTACAAGAAAATAGTAAAATATATGATTATATTAAAAACATAAGTGATATTAATATTAAAACATTTAGTACTACAAAAGATTTATTTAAATTAAATAAAAAGGATGTATTTATTATCCTTGATAAAAATACATTTGATTATTATAGTGATAACAAGTTAGATAATTATACTGGACGATATGAGGATTTTATAAGTAACGAGTATACGTTTAAGGTGAGAACCAATAGTGCATTATATAGATTACTTGATAAGTATATTGGGGTTATGGATGAAAATAAATTAGTTATTGAAGGATTAAATAATCATTATGATACTATTAAAAGTGGTAATATAATAACTAAGATAGCAGAATATATATTATTAATTTTATTGTTAGTTGTATTAATTATATTTATAATATTTAAGAAAAGTAAGAGAATATCTATTGCTAGAAAGATAAAGAAAGATGATAAAATGAAATTTATTGATCAACTTACTAGTTTAAAAAATAGAAATTTCTTAAATGAAAATATTGAAACTTGGAATAATAATACTATTTATCCTCAGACTATAGTGGTCATTGATTTAAATAAGATACAAGAAATTAATGATTTATATGGTTATAATGAAGGAGATAAACAAATTAAAGCATTAGCTAATATATTAGTTAAAACACAACTTGATAATAGTGAAATAATGCGTACTGATGGTAATGAATTTGTTATTTATTTAGTTGGTTATAGTCAAAAACAAGTAAGTAATTATATCTTTAAATTAAATAAAGAAATAAAGAAATTACCATATGAATTTGGGGCTGAATTTGGATTTAGTATGATACAAGATGATATTAAAACTATTGAAGATGCTTTAAATGAAGCTGTTGAAGATATGAAGAAAAATAAGGAAAATAGCAATGAATAAAGTTAAAAGTGAAGTAAAAGAGTTTTTTGATAATTTTAAAAAAGTATTGTTTAGACCTGAGATGGCAATACTCCCAGGTCAACTTGCTTACTTTTTTGTTCTTGCTATTGTTCCTACAATTACATTAATAAGTTATGAGGCAGCTTTACTTAATTTATCAACTGATGTTATATTTGATTTTATTGGGTCGGCTTTTTCTCCAGATATTGCCAATATGCTTCTTAATACTACTAAAGATGCTAGTGGAAGAGGTATTGGTTTCTTCTTAGTTGTTATAATTGGGTATTTTATTGCATCAAATGGACCAGCATCAATAATTATTACATCAAATACTATTTATGGAGAAAAACAAGAAGGTTTTTTTAGAAGAAGATTAAAAGCTATTATCATGACTTTTGTTTTAGTACTTCTATTTATATTCATGTTAATTGTACCAGTTTTTGGTACTAAAATAATTGAATTATTTAGATATGTTAATTTAGATAGTATTGTTACTAATAATGTTGCAACAGTTATAGGTATTTTACAAGGACCAATTACATGGTTAATTATGTATTTCTTTATTAAAATACTTTATACTATGGCTCCGAATAAAAAGATTAGAAGTAAAAATGTTGGTTATGGAGCAATATTTACTACTGTTTCATGGATAATTATTACATATATTTATTCATATTATATCAATAATATTGCTCATTATAGTACTTTTTATGGAGGACTTGCAAATATAGTTATTTTAATGTTCTGGTTTTATTTACTTGCTTATGCTTTTACAATAGGTATGGCATTAAATTATAGGAAGGAAGAAGTAGAATTAGAAAAAACTGGTACTATAAATAAAGTAAATTAGGGTAAATTAAAAACATGTACTACGGATATTACTTATGTACATGATTTTATTTCTTCGATGTAACCCTAGTATTCTTTACTAAAATATATTGAAGAGTAATACTCCAATAGAACTTAAGGGTCTTTAAGTTCTATTTTTTTTCTAATGTAATTGTTATTTTAAATTTTTCACATATATCTAAAAAATCATTTAAGTAAATGCGATTTCTATTGTGTTCAATATTGTTAATTCCATTTCTACTTCTACCAAGTTCTTTAGCAAATTTTTCTTGACTTAAATTTGTCCATTCTCTAATTATTTTCATTATTTCATTTGCCTCATATTTGTTTGCATTTATTTTCATACTTTCACCTCGGATTTTAGATTACCATAAGTTATATATAAAAAGTTAAAACTGATTATTGACAGTTATCAATTTGTGTAATAAAATGATAATAGAGAGTGGTACAAATGAAAATAAAAGTGAAGCATGTTTTATTGTTTATAATAGTTTCTATAACAATAATGAGTTTTACAATTTATAATATTGTAATAAATAATGATGTTTATGAAGAAGTAGATAGTAGAAATATTATAAATAATAAACTAATAAGTTTAATGATAGAAGAAACTAGAGGTTCTGGGGTTTATAAAGTTTCAAAAGACAATAAGTGGCCATCAAAAAAATATATATTTAATGAAACATTATCTAATTGCAAAAATGGAAGTACTTTAACATGGAACAAAAATGATAACTCTGTTACTGTTAATGTAAATAAAACAGATAAATGTGAGGTTTATTTTGATGTAGAACCAGCAGATATAACAATTAAACCATTAAATTTACCAACAACATATGGTAAACTTGGTTCTATAAATTGTACCAATAGCGATGCTACATATAATCAGAAATATAATAGAATAGAAGTATCAAATATAAATACAAAATATGAAAACTGTACTTTAAATTATACCGATAGTACATCAAAAGTTAATTTAGCTGATTATATAATTGGTTTAGCGGGGACAACACAGGGTACTGGTAAAGTTGTAAATGAAAAGGGATATAGGTATGAAGGGAAAAATCCAAATAACTATATATGGTTTAATAATGAATATTGGAGAATAATCGGAGTATTTGATAGTGCATCACATGGACTGGATGGAAAGAATTTAGTAAAAATAATTCGAGCCAGTGCTTTAGGAGGGTTGGCGTGGGATAAGTCATTTACAAATAATTGGACAACGGCAAGTTTAAATTTTTTACTTAATGGAGCATATTATAATGCAACAGATGGCACAAATTCTGGATACTGTATTGGAAATGCAGCAAGAGCAACAATTATTTCAAATTGTAATTATACAAAAAAAGGTATTCAGGCTGGATACAGAGGAATGATAGCAAATGTAACTTGGTATCTTGGCGGATATTCAAGTATTAAAACAACAACAGATGCATTTTATGGATATGAAAGAGGAACAATGGTATATAGTGGAAGACCAACAAGTACAACAGGATATATAGGATTAATGTATCCGAGTGATTATGGATATAGTGTGTTATCAAGTAGTTGTGCGAGAACAACAAATTTAGATTCTTATGGCACTTCAACCTGTGCAGGAGCAAGTTGGTTATATGGGCAAGGATATGAGTGGTTATTGACACCTTTTTCTACGGAAAGTGCGTTTGTGTTCTTTTTTAGTGATTCTGGTGATTTGAACTATGATTATACAGTGTATGGTTATAATAGTTTTCGGCCAGTTATATATTTAAATGCTTCTGTATATAAAATAGATGGTGATGGTAGTTTGAATTCTCCATATATTATTGGAATGTAGGTGGTGAAATGCAAAAAAGAATTAGAATAGTAAGTGTAAGTATAGTTTTAGTAATATTATTAATTGGAATTATTGTAATAAATAATAATTCCAATAGTAAATATTCATTTACACAAGATGGAATAAGATATGCTTTAACTTTAGATGGAAATAAAATAACTTCATTTCCATCTAAAGGAATGTATAAAGCACAAGTAACATGTGTTGGTGCAGATGGAAGATGGTTATATGATGATTGGAAACTTGCTATAGAAAATATAACTGGTGATATTTCATGTGATATTAATTTTAGTACTTTAACTAAAACCAATTTAAATGATTATATAATTAGCTTATCAGGAACGACCCAAGGGACAGGACAAGTAGTAAATGAAACAATTCAAGAAGACAATTCAACATTTACAGCTGAAGCAAAATTAGAACAAAGTGGTTATACAATTTCTAGTAATGATGCAACTTATCCATTTAAATGGGATGATACTAATAAAACTTGGACAAGTACAAATCATACTAATAGTGCAACAGCAACATTTATATTTAATGTAGCTACAGCAAGTAATTATCAAATTTGTTATAAACAATCAAGTGAACAAAACTATGATTACACAATATTTTATAAAGATAATACACAAATAATATCTTTAAAAGGTATATCTAATAGTGACTTTGAATGTTATTATTTAGGAAATTTAACAACATCGAATGCTATAAAAGTTACTTATCAAAAAGATAGTAGTAGTTCAAGTGGTTCGGATAACGTAATATTTTATTTACAAAGTGGTACATATAATGAAAATATACAAACTGTTAGTGCTGCTGGAATAAGATATGAAGGGAAAAATCCAAATAACTATATATGGTTTAATAATGAATACTGGAGAATAATTGGAGTATTTGATAGTGCATCACATGGTCAAAGTGAAAGGAATTTAGTAAAAATAATTAGAGATGAAACAATGGGCGGGATTTCATGGAATGTATCATCATCTGGAAATTGGGCAAATGTAAACTTGAATAAGCTATTTAATGGTGCATATTATAATGCAACAGATGGAACTAGTTCAGGATATTGCTATGGATATGGTGCAATAGCAACTGGCAATTGCGATTATACTAAAAAAGGCAT